>NZ_BTTV01000002.1:0-279911 GCF_036246345.1 Lactobacillus rizhaonensis
AAGGAAAAAGTACGGTGGCAAGAGCAAGAAGGAAACACCTGTAACCATGCCGAACACAGTAGTTAAGCTTCTTCACGCCGAGAGTAGTTGGTGGGAGACTGCCTGCGAGGGTAGGACGCTGCCGTGCTTTTTAGTATTCCGGCTTAGCTCAGTTGGTAGAGCGCTTGACTGTTAATCAAGATGTCGTCAGTTCGAGTCTGACAGCCGGAGCAAAGAGAGAAGAGGACCAAGAGGTCCTCTTTTTTTGTCTTTAAAGTCAATCTTACTTAAATCTTAAAAACTAGATACTTAAGCTTCATTGATGATTCAAGGAAAGCATAATCAATTCCTAAGTAGGACTAAGGACTAGATTGATAGGCTTACAAACTTTTTACCAATGTCTTGATATAGAGCATAGACTAAGATATCTATTAATAAAATTTAGAGTTAAAATATTATAATTTAAGTGTTGTAAACGCTTTTTTTATGTGGTATATTTACTACGTAATGGAATAGTTACCAACTTTTGTTGGGCATAACCATAGCTATATTTTAGACTTATGTGTCTCAAATATGGCTATGGTTTTTTGCTTTTTAGGAGGTTAAGTTAATGTGAAAATTAAACGAAGAATTAATAACAATGTAGTGCTTGCAACAGGAATCGGAGCAGGAAGAACGGAAGGTGTGATAATTGGCAAAGGACTCGGTTTTAAGGCACATCCAGGGGACATAATAAAAAAGAATCTAGTCCAGACGATTTATGTTCCTAGTGGTCAAAGAAATCTTCAACAAATGGCTGCAGAATTAGGAAATGCTGATGAAGAAGATATTAGTTTAACATATAAAATCGTTAAATTTATTGAAAAACAAATTGGAAAAACAACAGGTGAGGGTCTTTTTTTTGGCCTTTTAGATCATTTAACTTTTACTTTTCAACGTTATAATCAGGGAATAAGCATTAAAAGTCCCCTTGATTGGGAAATAAAAAACTTTTATCCAAACATTTATAAAATTGGGCTTAAAGTTGTAAAGTTCATAAACGACGAACGTAAAATTAGTCTTCCGTCTTCTGAAGCAGCATTTATTTCATTACATGTGATAAATAATGTTGAAAATCTGATTTCTATTGATACTACTATTGACTGGCTTCAAGTGTCAAAAGATGTAAACCTATTAATTAGAATTAATAGTAATAAGAGGATAGATCAACAAACTATTTCTTATAAACGGTTTAATAAGCATTTACGATATTTGGTTTTAAGGTTAGCTAGTAAGGAAACTGTGCCGACCACTACAAATAATGAACCATTAATGCAAATGATTATCGAACAGTATCCTACTGAGTACAAAATCAGTAAGAAGATTAGCCAATACTTAACAAAGAAATTTAACTCAAAAGTCAGCGAAGATGAATATCTTTATCTTACTTTGCATTTGGTACAGTTATTAAATTAGCTAAAAATTTCTAATATTAAAATATATTTTGGAGGAAAAATGTCTGAAGATAGTTTAGCAAGGGAAATCATTGAGTTAGTTGGCGGTCAATCAAATATTCAATCGCTGACTCATTGCGTTACAAGATTACGTTTTAATTTAAAAGATGATTCTAAGGCTGATGATAAAAAAATAGAGTCTTTAGAAAACATAATGGGAGTTCAACAAAGGGGTGGACAATATCAAATTATTATCGGTCCAAAAGTAAGTCAAGTCTATAAATCTATTATTAAAGAAATTCCGATACTTAGTGAAAATAACAGTAAAATATCAAATAAAAAAAGGGAATCACTTGTTAATAGAATGATTAACGCTTTATCAGCAATCTTAGTTCCTAGTTTACCACCAATAATTGGTGGAGGAATGCTTAAAGGCTTTTTATATTTGGCAACTACTTTAAAATGGACTAGTCCTAATAGTGGTACTATGCAAGTGCTGAATATTGCTGCAGATGCAATGTTCTATTTCTTCCCATTTTTGCTGGCTGTAAGTTCTGCTCATTTTTATCGAACAAATGAATATATGGCTGCAACTTTAGCAGGAGTATTATTATATCCAACTTTAATAGCTGCTGCTACAGCAGGAAAAGTTACGCAAATTATGTTTTTGGGATTTTTACCAATTCCAATATTTAATTATAGTCAATCAGTACTTCCTATTATTTTATCAGTTTGGTTTTTAAGTTATATTTATCGTTATTTAGAGGATCATCTTCCTAGCATGATTACGGTTATTTTTACGCCATTAATTTCTTTAATAGTAGTTGTACCAATTATGCTTTTTTGCATTGCACCTCTCGGATTTTATATTGGAGATTATGTTGCAAAGGGCTTACAAATATTAATTGATTTTTCACCTTTGTTAGCAGGAGCAATAGCTGGTGGCTTGCGTCCAATACTTGTTCTAACTGGTATGCATCATGCTTTAAGAACATTAACAATTCAACAAATTTCAACTTATGGTTATTCAACACTTGCTGCAATGAACTTTATGAGTACTATGGCACAAGCCAGTGCAGCTCTTGCAATTTACTTTATTGTTAAGAGCAAGAAAATGAAGCAAATTTCTTTATCTGCTACAATTTCAGGCTTCTTAGGAATTACTGAACCAGCTTTATATGGAGTTTTGGTAAAGTATCGTGCAGCATTTGTTGGTGCTTGTATTGGAGGAGCTTGCGGTGCCGGAGTTGGAGCAGCAATGGGAGCAAAGGCAATGGCAATGGTAATGCCAAGTATACTTTCAGTTCCAGTATTTTTAAATGATAAAACTCTCGGCTTTTTAATTGGCGCAATTGTAAGTGTTATTAGTACATTGATTATTACCTATTTGCTATCTAAAACAGTCTTAAAAATCGACGAGGTTCAAACTAAAAACACAGAATCTAGTGTAACAAATTTAAACTCTTTTGAAATTAAAAGTCCTGTAAATGGTGATGTTTATTTAACAGAAGATATTCCAGATGAAACTTTTTCAAAAGAATTGATGGGTAAAACAGTAGCAATTATGCCTAAGGATGGTAAGATTGTAGCACCGATAACTGGGAAGATTAAAATGGTATTTAAGACAAAACATTCAATTGGTTTGTTTTCTGACGACTTAGGCGTCGAAGTCATGATACATGTTGGTGTAGATACTGTAAATTTGAATGGGCAGTACTTTGATTGCTTGGTTAAGGAAGGAGACCATGTTAAAGTAGGACAACAAATACTAAAATTTGATTTAAATAAAATTAAGGAAAATAAATATGATCCCACAGTGATTTTGGTAGTTACTAATTCTGATGACTATTTGTCTGTTCTAACTCCTTCAGATAGTAAGCCAATTAAATCAGGAGATCCATTAATTGAAATCATACCATATAAAGATTCAGTAAGGAGAGCAAACTAAAATGAAAATTATTAAAGTAAAAGATAAAGCAGAATTAAGTGTTTTAACTGGAGAAATGCTGATTGGTTTAATGTTAAGTAAATCTACTAGATATAATCTTTCGATTACTGCGGGTTCCACTCCCGTAATGACATACGAATATATGGCACCACAAATTAAAAAAAGCCATGCCTTTGATCATGTTCATTACTTCAATTTTGATGAAATTCCGTCAACTGATCCAAATTTCATCGGAATAACAATGCGAGATTTAAAAAAACTATACTTTGATCCTGCTGAAATAAGTGCTAAAAGAATCCATCATTTAGATAGTTCAAATTATCAAGTACACGATCGAAAGCTGGCACAAATTGGTGGCTTAGATGCAATGCTGTTGGGTATTGGCAAAGATGGACACTATTGTGGCAATTTACCAGGAGCTACTAATTTTGAAGATCAGACAGTAAAGGTTAGTGCAAAAGGCGAATTAAGAAAGAAAATTAGTGGCCATTTTAGTAATTCAAAATTGGTACCTGACCATTGGATTACAATGGGTCCACGAAGTGTAATGGCTACACGAAAATTAATTTTAATTGCTACAGGAATTGAAAAAGCCGAAGCAGTATGGCATTTAGTTGCAGGTCCTGTTGATAAAACATATCCGGCATCTATTTTGAAATTACATCCTGATTTAACAGTGATAGTGGATCAAGAAGCAGCAACAAAAATCTGATTTTTCTGGGAGTAACTGATATTAACTAATCGATTTGATTTTAAATTATGTATGATATTTTTTTAGTAATATGGTATCGCAGAAATTGATTTATAACGAAGCACTTAAGGTGGTTAATGTAGAGTAACTTGACTTAAAATCTTTTTTAATTAAATATATAAAAAGATAAAAAGCAAAATTTCATTACAAGAAAGAGTATAAGTAAAAAAGCCACAAAAGTTAGATAACTTTTGTGGCTTTTTTATGATTAAGTTATAGTTTTAACAAATATTGGATTACTCTAATTAGACCAAAAGTTTATAACTTTAAAATAATGATATAGAAAACAAACTTACATTTAATAAGCTTTCTTGATTTGAAGTACAGCTAAAAAGTTAGTAAAATTTAACTAATGAGTATTAAAAGAAAGGAAGTATATTAATGATGAAACCTGGTACTTACAAAGTTAAGGCTAAAGGTCACGGTTCTAGTTTTATGCCTATGGAAGTGACTCTTTCTGAGGATAAAATCAAAGAAATAGATATAGATTCAAGTGGTGAAACTGCGGGAGTAGCCGATGAAGTTTTTAAACGTTTACCAAAACAAATTATTGCTAATCAAACTTTAAATGTTGATGCTGTTAGTGGAGCTACCATTTCCAGCCATGGAGTGGTTGACGGTGTTGCCCAGGCAATTAATGAGGCCGGTGGGGACGCGCAAGAATGGTTAAACAGGCCAAAACCTCAGACCGCTAATAGTTCAGACACTGAATACCAAACTGATGTTGTGGTGATTGGTGCCGGCGGTGCTGGTCTTGCTGCAGCCGCAAGAACAATTCAAAACGGTAAACAAGTAATAGTATTAGAAAAATTCCCTCAAATTGGTGGTAATACTACAAGAGCTGGTGGTCCTTTAAATGCTGCTGAACCAGAATGGCAAAATAAATTCCAAGCCTTACCTGGTGAAAAAGAAAGCCTGGAAAAATTAGCCGCTACTCCAATTGCTGAAATTGACCCAGAATACCGTGATGATTTTAAAGAATTGCAAAAGCAAATTAAGGCTTATGTGGATTCAGGAGAAAATTATCTTTTTGATTCGGTTTTACTACATGAAATACAGACTTATTTAGGTGGTAAAAGAACTGACTTAAATGGTAATGAAATTCACGGCAATTATGCTTTAGTTACTGAACTTGTCAATAACGTACTTGATTCAGTTAAATGGCTAACTGAATTAGGAGTAAAATTTGACCGTTCTGATGTCACTATGCCGGTTGGAGCTTTATGGCGCCGCGGTCATAAGCCGGTTGAACCTATGGGCTATGCTTTTATTCATGTTTTAGGTGATTGGATAAAAGATCATGGCGCTACAGTTTTAACTGAAACTAGGGCTCAACATTTAATTATTGAAAACGGTAAAGTTACAGGTGTTGTAGCCCAAGGAAGCGATGGCAGTAAAGTTACTGTTCATGCCCAAAAAGTAATTTTGACTTCTGGCGGTTTTGGTGCAAATACTAAAATGGTACAAAAGTACAATACTTACTGGAAGCACATTGATGACGACATTGCTACTACCAATTCACCAGCGATAACTGGTGATGGTATTGCTTTAGGCCAAGAAGCCGGCGCTGATTTAGTTGGTATGGGATTCATTCAATTAATGCCAGTTTCTGATCCTAAGACTGGTGAATTGTTTACCGGTATCCAAACTCCGCCTGAAAACTTTATTATGGTTAATCAAAAGGGTGAACGCTTTGTTAACGAATTTGCAGAGCGTGATACTTTAGCCAAGGCAGCAATTGCTAATGGTACTTTATTCTACTTAATAGCAGATGAAAAAATAAAGGCTACTGCCTATAACACAACTGAGGAATCACTTGAGGCTCAGGTAAAGGCCGGTACACTATTAAAAGCTGATACTCTAGAAGAATTAGCCGAAAAAGCCGGTATGGATCCTGCTACTTTGGTCAATACCATTAAAAAGTATAATTCATACGTTGATGCTGGTAGCGATCCAGAATTTGGTAAAAGTGCATTTAACCTTAAATGTGAAGTTGCACCGTTTTATGCAACGCCTCGTAAGCCAGCTATTCACCATACAATGGGTGGCTTGAAGATTAATCCAAAAGCGCAAGTATTAAATAAAGATGGCCAGGTTATTACAGGCCTCTACGCTGCTGGTGAAGTTGCTGGCGGCTTGCATGCTGGTAATCGTCTAGGTGGCAATTCACTAGCTGATATCTTTACCTTTGGTAGAATAGCTGCTGATACTGCATGCGGTGAGATTGCACATAATGATGCCGTGACTGGTGCATCAGAAAAATAATATTTTGATTCTAGTAAAAAAGGAAGGCGATTTGCCTTCCTTTTTTTATATATATCCTCTTTCAAAAGCAACAAAAATAGTGACTATTAGTAAATCTGCACAACCGCCTAAGCTGTAATTATGTGCTAAACATTCTTTATTTAATTTTTGCAATTGCTTTTGCCCAGCTGGAGTAACATAGCCGCCAAGATTTAAATATTTTGTTGTTTCTTGGTGGAGCCATTTAACTACATCGTAATTTTCGGCCCGTTTAATTAAGTTACTGTCAACCGCTACTGTAGCTATTTTCATTAATGTGTCCAGAAGCCTGGTTTGAACAGTCCCAGTACTGCTTTTTAAAAAAGGCAGGGCCACTTCTCTGACTATGGGATAGCCCTGTTCTGCCTGTGCTCTTGCTCCGCCTATTTTATATTTAACAAATTCTTTTTCACCAGCTGTTTGTAATTCATTATTTTGAACTAAATCATGCTGTACGAGCCCTTTACACATCTTTGTAATAGTAAGAAATAGTTCAGTTTTGTTTGCCATACTGTAACTTTCAGCACAAACAAAAATTCCCAATGCAAAAATTGCTCCTTTGTGGGTATTGGCACCATGGGTGGCAGTAAACATTTCTTTTTCAGCGGTGATGCCTCTTTGCCTTAATTGCTGAAACATTTGGGTTAAATCAGTTGAGTGAAAAGTCTGGCCAATTTTAACAGCATCGACAAAATACGATTCCAAACTGATAGAGCTGTCAATAAAAGTATAAATATCCATATCGGGATGGGGACCTTGACTTCCAGGATCTACCAGGCCAGGTTTGGGTTCAGTAACAACTTCATATAGAAGCGAGCGTAAAGCGTTTTGGGTAATTGAATTAGTCATATTATAGGTTTTATTCATTAGTTAGTTAATTCTTTGACAACTTGTTGAACAATTTTAATAGTTTTTATGTTATACCTCTTTGTCATAATATCAGTATATCCTATTTCAAGACTTCTCTACCATACCATTTATTAATTCCTGATAGATGTTCGTTTTACTTTTTAGGCTTTAGTTGACAGGAATATTATCAACAATTTTTTGAATATCTGGTTTGTGACTTTTAAGAAAGTCAATAAAATCAACAGTTCCTGGTGAGAAATTTTGACTGGAATCATAAACTAAATAAACCTGACGAGTATTTTTGGGTAAATCTAGTTTTATAATGTGAATATCAAAGCCGCTTAGATAAATAGTTTTGGCAACTATGCCGACAATGTCATTAGTCAATACTTGTCCCGCAATTGCTAATTCATCGTGTAGTCTATTCGTGATATTTAAATCAGATGCAGTTGCCAATAAAGCATTAGTTATGTCTTTACCAATCTGAATTTTTTTAGAATAGGTAATAATTGACTCGCCCTGTAATTCTTCAGGAGTAATTTCTTTTATTTTAGCCAGGTTGTTTTCCTTTGAAACGATAGCAATAATTTCTTCAGTGTAAAGGGGAATATAAGTAAAATGACTAAATTCAGGTACAAATGAGGAAATTCCAACATCATACCAGCCATTTTTAATACCTTCGCAGATTTGATATGAGGGATTATCGTGGTAAATGAAATGAGGGGAAATATTACTTTCTTGTTGATACTGCTTGGTTAAATGGGGCAATATAGTTCCAATTGCTGTAGGTATACCGGCAATATGGATATTGCCTTGGTCCTGACTGATGCGCTGCTCGATCTGCTTTTTACCACGATCTAAAGTATTTAATGATTTAGTTACAGTATCATAAAAAATTCGTCCATATTCAGTTAATTGCACATAACGTCCATTATGTTTAAACAACTTGCATTGCAGCTCATTTTCCAGTTGCTTAATCGATATCGAGAGGGTAGGCTGACTAATAAACAAATTGTCTGCTGCTTTTGTGTATTGTTTTTGGTCTGCCAATTCACGAAAATAATAAAGTTGATTTAAATTCATGATGTCACCTCAAAAATTATTTTTATATTCAATATTAATATTAATAATTACTATACTTAGTTTTATAAAGCTCTTACTAAATTCTTTTATATTGCTATTGCTGAAATTAATATTCATGCATTATTGTTAATTTTACTATGTTTTGGCGCTTTTAACTAATGAGTCTTTTTAATTATTGGTAACTAATTACGGATAAATTCTACATTTTTTATTTTCTTTGTCTAACTGCTACAAAAGAATTATTTGACATGATTTAAAAAAGAAAAATATTGATGTAGTAGCGCTTGTAACTATAGTTATTTTTTATAATTCAGTAATCAGAAATAATTATTCATATCCGTTTTAATAGGATATATTTATTTCTGAATTATCAGCAGTCTTAATTTTGAAAGGTAAAGCTATGAAAAAAGGGAAAAGTTATAGTGGCGTTGCTGCTTCTGTTTATACCCATTTTGCAGTTGTGGGAGCAGCTACCTTATTTATTAGTCAATATAGAGAAATTTTGGCGCATTCTTGGAATGCTACTGAAACCGAAGTTTCTCTTGTAATTGCAATGGTTGGGTTAGGAAGAATTTTTACAATTTTATTTGCTGGTGCTATATCAGATAAGATTGGTCGTAAAAGGAGTTTATTAATTGCATTGCTTAGTGACGCAATTTTTCTTCTTGGTGCTGCTTTTGCAAACAATATTTGGATAGCGGGGTTAGCAGCAATGTTTTTCGGTGCAACCAATTCATTTGGCGATACAGCCGGTTATCCTGCACTTGCAGATGCTTTTCCAGACAAAACAGCCACAATGAACTCGTTTGTTAAAGCTGCAATGCAGGTCATGCAAATGTTATTTCCGTTTTGTGTAAAAATAATTAAAAACCCTAAGATTACAGCGTTAATATTAGTTATTATTATTTTACTGGATGTTGTTTTTACAATGAAAACAGCTTTTGCCCCACAAGCTGAGGCAAAAGAGGCTCCTGCAGAAGAGAAAAGCCAAGAAACTGGTATTAGTGAGCAGAATCAGCCTAAGTTAGCTGTTGATGGCTTAATGATCATTGGTTTAGGTTTTACAATTTGTTTTACATTCTATATTTTTTCTCTTTATGCTCCCTACTATGGGCAGTATGTGTTAAATGAGTCCGCTGCTAACGCCAATCAGCTTGTATCATGGTATTCGATTGCTTCCTTAATATCTGTGTTTGTGACCTCAGCTTTAGTAACTAGGGTAAAAAGGTTGAATTTGATTATGGTATATTCAGCTATTACTGCCCTTGGCCTGCTGTTTATGGTCTTAAAACCGTCCCTGCTAGCTGGTGAAATAGGTTCTTTAGCTGTCGGTTTCTTTACTGCAGGGGGAGTCTGGCAAGTTGCACTTTCCGTTTTGACTTCTTATTTTCCCCAAAGTCACGGAAAAATTACTTCATACTACAGTTTTGCGCCAGCCGTGGTTTACTTTGTAGCACCACTTATAGCTGCGTTTGTATTAAAGGCCAATGCTGCAAGTACACTGATGGTATTTTGGATAACTACAGTGATAACGATCATTTCGGTGGTTCTATGTGTTGTCCTGATTAGTCGTAGTAAAAGTTTCAATATCAAAAATTAATATCAAGTAGAAGGTGAATTTATGTCAGAAAAAACAATTAAAGCAACAGCAGAAGGCAGAAATGGTCAAATCGACTTTGATATCAAAGTCGAAGACAATCAAATTACTGATATCAAGGTAACCAAAACTGCCGAAACCCCGGGTATCTTTAACCAGGTTGTAGGTAAATTAAAAAAGAATATTCTAAATAATCAAAGTTTCGCTGTTGATGCTATTTCCGGTGCTTCGATTATGACACAAGCTATGCTTGACTCTGGTAAAAAAGCCTTAAAAGCAAATGGTGTAAATATTGTTTCTCAGCCTAGCGATCAGGCACATCAAGATGTAACCTATGATGTGGATGTAGCCGTAATTGGTTCGGGGATGGCGGGCCTAATGGCTGCCTCTCGGGCGTTATCAATGGGTAAAAAAGTTCTTTTACTTGAAAAAAATGGTTATCTCGGTGGAGCTACAATTTTAAATGGTTCAAATGTTGTTGGGACTGGTTCAAAATTAGCAGCTACTTTATTTGGTGAGGAAGCAAATAAAGATTCTTCGCAGCTCTTAATTCAAGATATTGCCCGAGAATGCCGGGGGACAAACTATCCCTTACTTTCAGATTTACTGGCGCAAAATATTGGTAAAGCAGTTGATTTTATTACTGAATTTGCAGGCCTAACCTATCAGAAAGCCGAGACACAAACTATCGAGCATTCCGTTAACCGCCAAATTGAAATGCCAACGGAAAGTTCTTATGAATTGATAACTAAAGTGGCAAATGCTTTTACCAAAAAGGGTGGTAAGATTTTACCGGAAACTCGTGTGGAACAACTTAACAAAAATGAACAGGGCCAGCTTGTCTCATTAGTTGCTGAAGGCAAGCACGAAACTGTTACTGTAAACTTTAAGTCCCTGGTTATGGCAGCTGGTGGCTGGGGTGCTCGTGATTACCTTAAGCATAAGACCAATATTCCTTATTATGGTCCAATGACTTCAACTGGTGATTATTTCGATTTTGCTAAAAATATGAATTTAGCTTCCCGTAATCTTGACTGGTATAAGGTTTATCCGCATGGTTTGGAAGTTGAACCTGGTATTGCCAAATTAACAACCTATTCAACAAAAGAAGCTACAGACTTGGGTGCTATTTTTGTTAATACCAGTGGTAAACGAATTGTAAATGAATCTGCCCCATATACTCATTTTCGGGATGCTATTACTGAACAAAAGGATAAAATTGCTTTTGTAGTAATGGATGAAAGAATATGGAACAGATTTTATGAATTGCTTCTTAAATATGGTTTTACCAAAGATGAAGTGCAGGGCTTCTTCGATCTTGACGGTAAGAAGAGTCCGATTTTAGTTAGCGGAGACCTGCAGACGGTGGCTCAAAAGGCTGGCATTGATTATGAAAACCTCAAGAAGACTTTAACTGACTACGATAAATATGTTGCTTCAGGTAATGATCCTGAGTTTGGTCGCCCTTCCCAATTTATGCATAAATATGAAGGCGAGACCTACTTTGTGATTGAGCAGAAATTACGCTTTTGTACTACCCTTGGTGGTTATGAAACTAATCAGCATATGCAGCTTTTGGACCAAGACTTTAAAGCGCTAGACAATTTTTATGCGGCGGGTGAGATTGTTGGCGACGCTAACGGCCATGATTCAATGCCAAGTATGATGAATTCTTGGTCTTATGCTTCAGGCTTTGTGGCCGGAACAGAGGCTGCTGATAATGCTAATTATCAAAAATTGAAAAAGACCGCACCTGTTCCAACTGATGTAGTGTCTGGTGCTTCTAAAAATTAGTGTAGATTAATTATTTTTAAATTTAATAAAGGAGAAAAATGATGACTAATAAAATTACTGGTGTTAATGGTCCTATTACTGGCTGGCTTGATGGTCATACCTACTTAATTGGTTTGATGGCTTATCCTATTCGGCATTCAATGTCACCAACAATGCATAATAATGCCTTTGCTAAGTTGGGTTTGAATTATACCTATCTTTGCTTTGAAGTTGGCAACGATAAATTAAAAGGTGCAGTTGACGCTATTCGCACGTTAGACATGCGTGGTTCCAACGTTTCAATGCCTAATAAAAAAGAGGTCATTCAATACCTTGATAAATTATCACCTGCTGCTAAAATGTGTGATGCAGTTAATACTATTGTGAACGATCATGGTGTTTTAACAGGTTATACCACTGATGGTATCGGCTTTGTGCAATCACTTAAGGATGAAGGCTTTGATATTAATGGTAAAATTATGACCTTAACTGGTGCCGGCGGTGCTGCAACTCCGATTGCGGTTCAATCAGCTTTAGATGGTGCTAAAGAAATTAGAATGTTTAACATTAGAGATAAAAATTGGCCTCAAGCTGAAAAGACTGTTAAGACTATTCGTGAAAACACTGACTGTAAGGTTTCTCTTACTGAATTATCTGATCAGGAAGCATTTAAACAATCAATTGGAGAAAGTGATATTTACTGTGATGCAACCAGCATCGGAATGAAGCCGTTTGAAGATAAGACGTTAGTTTCAGATCCATCATGGTTCCATCAGGATATGGTGGTGTTTGACACGGTTTACTCACCGAGAACCACTAAATTAATGAGAGTGGCCCAAGAGGCTGGAGTTAAGCGTGTCTATGACGGTATCGGCATGATGATCGATCAAGGAGCAGCATCATTTAAGCTGTGGACAGGTAAAGAGATGCCAACTGATTACATTCGTGAGATTATCTTTTCAGACGATAACGATTAGTTGAGGGATTGACTAATGGCTACTGTAAGGATTAGAAATACTGTTTTAGGTGCGGGGCTGCCCAAAATTGCCGTCCCTAATGTTGGAACGACCGCAGAAGAAATTTTGACTGCAGCTAAAGAGATTAAGTCTGCCAAACCTGATTTAATGGAATGGCGAATTGATTATTTTACTGCAGGAGTTAATGACTTTGCCAAGCTAAATACTATTGCCAAAAAATTGCGGCAGAAAGTAGGAGAGCTGCCTATTTTGGTCACATTTCGCACTAAAAATGAAGGTGGAGTTTGCAGCCTGGCTGAAGACCAATATTTAAATTTACTAGAATATGTCATTACTAATAGGCTGGGTGATGCTGTTGATATAGAACTTTTTCATGATGAAAAAAGAGTAAAATCTTTAGTGAAATTAGCTCATGACTACAACGTCGTAGTAATTATGAGTAATCACGACTTTGAAAAGGTGCCAGCTAAAGACGTAATTGAATTTCGTTTACGAAAAATGGCTCAACTTGGTGCAGATGTCCCTAAGTTAGCCTGCATGCCTCATAGTGCAGTTGACGTTTTAACTCTTTTAGCAGCAACGACAGAAATGAATGCAGAAATTTCTAATCCCTTGATTACAATGGCCATGGGTGATATTGGTAAAGTAACGAGAGTAGCGGGTCAGGTTTTCGGCTCAAGCTTATCATTTGGTGCTGTTGGCAAAATCTCTGCACCAGGTCAACTGTCAATTGCAAATTTGCGTAATGCAGAAAAGTACTTAGCAGTGGATTAAAATTAATATAATAATAGTATTAAAAAGCTAACTTTATAAGAATATAAAGTTAGCTTTTTGTGTACAAATTTTATTTTGAATAGTAAAATTCGAAATAACTAAGTCGCTTTATATATTAAGATTTTTTATTTTATTTTATATGTAACTAAGTAATATTATAATGTCTATTTTTTGTGAGACAGTACAAGAGTACAATTATCAAGAGAAGTAATTTGAAAGCATATTCAAACTTTAAATGATAAAATGTTTAGAGCAAAAGAATACTATTTTATTGTAAATCATTAAACTTTTAAAATAAATGTAAGGAGAGATCATCAGTTGGCTACAATTCGTGATGTTGCGAAAGAGGCAGGTGTGTCTTTAGGTACTGTTTCGCGCTATTTGAATGGGTATACTCTAAAAAAAGCAAATATGGAAAAAATTGCTGCAGCGATTAAGAAGCTTGATTTCAAGCAAAATTATTTAGCAAAGGGTTTAAAAACAAAGAAAAGTCATGCAATCGGTGTTGTCGTAAACGCCCTAACAGATATTTTTGCTGCATCCATAGTCACTTCTTTAGAAGACCTTTTGGAAAAAAATAACTATGAATTGATAATTGCTGATTATAAAAACAATATAAAATTGCTAAACGAAAAGCTTAAATTTCTGTACTCAAGGAATGTAGATGGCATAGTTCTATTTCATGTTGAACAAGCCGTGCCCATATTAAAAGAATTTCGGAAGAAAAAGATTCCGGTAGTAGCTGTTGATACTCCTATATCTGGATTTGAGTGCGATACAGTACTGCTGGATAATTATCATGCTTCAGTTGAAGCTGTCAAATCTCTTTATCAAGTTGGACACCGGCAGATCGGTTTTATATCTGGAGGACAACAAGGATATGTTGGTTCTGAAAGATTACACGGTTATGTTGATGCAATGAAAAAATACGGTATTTTTGACCGCGAATTAATAGCGGGTGGCAGCTCATTTAAAGATGCAAGCTATGATGCTACTTTAGACTTACTCAATAATAACCAACAAATAACGGCATTATATTCGTCTAATTATTATATGACAATAGGGGCTATACAAGCAATAAATGAAATGAACCTCAGAATTCCCACGGATATTTCGTTTATTGGCTTTGATGACTATGATATTTCTACAGTGATAAAACCACAGCTAACTGTTGTGGCACAGCCAGTTGTAAAAATAGGTCGAGAAATTGGAAAAATAATTTTGCAAAAAATTGCCAATCCTGCTGACTTAGCCTACCAAACCAAATTTTTCAAAGCCAAAATTGTTTGGCGAGATTCTGTTATGAATAAAAATATTTAAGAAAGCGATTGCAATTAATTTCAAAAAGTAATATTATGATTGTGTAATTGAACCGGTTCAATTATTAAAAACTTTTAATTACATACATCAATTTGGGGTTCATTTTCGTAATATATAGTATTATTCTTGAGTGAACATTATATTTTATTACAAAAATGAACCGGTTTAAAAAAGTTTTGTTTAATTAAGTAAGGAGAAATTTTATGGATGACAAAAGTGTTATTCAGCAGAGTAAAAAACTGATGATAGCGATCATGGGTATTTCTCTGGTTTTATCTACTTCAGGAGCAATTAGTGGTACTATTCCCTTAATGGAAAAACATTTTGCTAACATGCCGACTTCTACTGTAGAGTTGATTGTTACTATTCCAAGCTTCTCAGGAATTTTTATTCCGTTGCTTGCTGGTTTTATTGAAAAAGTTACTGGTAAAAAATTGTTGGCACTGTTAGGACTAGGTATCACTGCAATCTGTGGTGTTATTCCAGTATTTACCGGTAATTATTGGTTGATTTTATTTTCCAGAATAATGGTTGGAGTGGGGATCTCTCTACTTACACCATTAAGTGTTTCATATATCACAGATATTTATGATGAAAAAAGAGCTAATGAGCTTTTAGGTTATAGAAACTCTTTTATTAATATTGGCAGTACCGTTTTACTCTTTTTAGCTGGTTATCTGATAAAACTTGGTTGGCATTCTGCCTACTGGGTATTTGCTCTGGCTGTTATTCCTTTCGTAATGACTTTGGTCTGGATACCCAAGCGCTTTGATAATTACAGTGTTACTGTTGGCGAAGATGTCGATCAGCAAAAGATTAAGCAGACAACTAATTGGCAAATAATTGGCTATGCGATTTTGTTTGGCATTATGCAAATTAGTTATATGGGAATTAGTCTTAAAATTCCAAGCTACATTGTTAATAATCATATTGGTGACAGTAGTACTGGAAGCTTTATTTTAAGCTTACTACCAATTGCAGCTATTGTTTCCGGGCTACTTTATAAATACATTTATCATGTATGGCAGAAAAATACTACTGCGTTTAGTGCTACTATTGCTGGCCTTGCATTAGGAGCCACACTATTTTTACGCAATTCCTACTTAATTGGCGCTTGTATTATGATTTCCGGCTTTTTCTGGGGCATTATGAATCCTCATATGACTGAATTGTTTGCTCTTAGTTCGCCAAAGGGCTCAATGACATTGAGTACTTCCATAGTTATCTTTGGCATTAATATCGGTGGAACGTTTGCTCCATTTATCTTCCAATTTTTAGGATCTTTATTCCATAACTATAGCCCTGAAATGGGTCTGATCATTTCAGCACTTATTTGGATTATTTTTGGTGTGGTATTTTTGATTGTAAATTTGATGTTAGCTAATAAAGCTAAAGGAGACAATAAAGATGCGTAAAAGAACTGTTCACTTAGATTTTCACACTAGTCCGTATGTTAAAGTTGGTGAAAAATTTGACAGTCATGAGTTTGCTCAAACGCTAAAAAAGGCTCATGTCAACTCCATAACTTGTTTTGCTCGGGATCATCATGGGTATCTCTGGTATAATTCTAAAAACCATCCTGAAATGATTCATCCAGGACTAGTCAATCATAACTTGCTCGAAGAACAAATTAAAGCTTGTCATGAATTAGGAATAAAAGTTCCTATTTATTCTACCTGCCAATGGGATGAATATTGCATGTTAAATCACCCAGAATGGCTTTGTCGGGATCCTGAAGGCAATAGAATTAATATGGGTGATGAAAAGCCTAATTTTAATGATGTTTTATGTTTAAATAGCGATTATCGTCATTATTTGTTCGACCATGTTAACGATGTGATAGACAGTATTGGAGCGGAGAACATTGATGGTTTCTTCTTTGATATTTTCTTCTTGGTGCCATGCGATTGCAAACATTGCAGAAAAGAAATGGCTCGCCTAGGTATTGATCACACAATTGAAAGTGAACGCGTGCGGTATTGTCATTTAATGCTAAAAGAATTTAAACGTGAAATGACTAGTTTAATTCATAAACGGGTTAAGAATGCTACTATTTTTTATAATGGTTCTCATGTTGGACCTTATATTAAAACTTCACTGCGTTACTACTCACATCTTGAAATAGAAAGTCTTCCTGGTGGAAACTGGGGCTACGATAATTTCCCTCTAGTAGACAGATATGCTAGAACACTGGGTAAAGATATTATCGGTATGACTGGAAAGTTTCATACATCATGGGGTGATTTTCAATCCTTTAAAAATAAAGAAGCTTTGGAATATGAAGTTTTCCAAATGTTATCTTTTGGTGCGGGTTGTTCAATCGGTGACCAATTACATCCTAGTGGTCAATTATCTCCTGCCACTTATGAATTAATTGGCCATGTGTATAAAACTGTAGAACAATTAGAACCAGAACTTGAAAATACAATTCCTTTAGCCGAAATTGCCGTAGTTACTCCGGAAAGCATATGGGACAACGGCATGACTCTAGATGAATCCCTTATTGGAGCCAACCGGGTACTTGATGAACTGGGATATCAATTTAATATCATAGACTTAGAAGCAGATTTTTCACAATATAAATTGCTGATTCTGCCAGACAAAATTAAAGCTACCCCAGAAAGTTTTGCTAAACTGCAAAACTATGTCAAAAATGGTGGCAAGGTACTGTTGTCCTACCAGTCAATGGATCAGGGAGTTTACGCTGAAAACCCTCTGACTGGTAATTTAATGGAAGGTCACTCATTCTGGGATCGCGATTATATATATCCTAATTCACAAATAGGACGTAATTTGCCACAAGAAGAACATGTTATGTATGAGCAGGGAATGGCTGTTGAACCAATTAGTTCAAAAGTCATTTTAGAGACACGTGAACCCTACTTTAACCGTGAAGGTAAATATTATTACGGTCATAAACATGCTCCTTCCACAGGCAAAAAGGGTGTACCAGCAGCTACTCAAAAAGGAAACTGCATTTACTTTTCACACCCTGTTTTCAAGATATATCGTGACTATGCTCCTCGGTGGGTGAAAGAAATTATCTCTGATGCTTTGAACATATTACTTCCAGATCGGTATGTTGTTAAGCCAGAAGATAAGCCAAGTCTGTCAGCACAGTTACATTACTCATCAAATGAAAACAAGTTTTTGTTACACCTATTAGATTATCCTCTAAAGAAGAATGCGGTTAATTTATATACTATTGATGAACGGACACAGTTGATAAATCAAAAGTTTACAGTTTTAGTAGGAAACAGAAAAGTTAAAAAAGTTGAGCTTATAAGGCAAAATCAGGAAATTGCTTTTCAGCAAGATGATACCAAAGTTAGCTTTACGGTTCCCAAAATTGACGGCTATGAGATTGTAAAAATACAATGTTAGGAGAAGTATATGACTAAAAGTAATAATATTGAATGGTTCAAAAATGCTAAATATGGCATGATGATTCATTGGGGATTATATTCTCTTCTTGCTGGTGAATATGAAGGAAAATCTTCAAGTTATTATGCCGAATGGATTCAATCTAAATTGCAAATACCTATTGTTAAGTATCGCCAACTTGCAACGGCTTTTAACCCGATTTATTTTGATGCTGATAAGATTGTAGCATTTGCTAAAAATTGTGGTATGAAGTATCTAGTAGTAACTACCAAACATCATGATGGTTTTGCAATGTATCATTCTCAAGTAGACCCATATAACGTTTATGACGCGACACCTTTTCATAGAGATGTAATCGGAGAATTAGCAAAGGCTTGTCAAAAGGCGGGTTTGAAATTTGGCCTTTATTATTCGCAAGACTTAGACTGGCATGAACCTAACGGTGGTGGCTACCTTTCAAATGATATCGAATCAGCTGGTACTACTTGGGATAACAGCTGGGATTTTCCGCAGAAAAACAAGAACTTTGCACAGTGTTTTAATGACAAAATCATCCCCCAAATTAAGGAAATAATGAGTAATTACGGTGAGATAGCTACAGCTTGGTTTGATGTACCAATGACTTTGACTGAAGCACAGAGTCAGGAAGTATACGACACGGTTAAAAAACTACAGCCAAACTGTTTGATCAATTCCCGTCTTGGTAACGGTAAATATGATTATGTTTCACTTGGTGATAATGAAATTCCAAGTGACAAAGAAGAAAACCAGCAAAATGTTGATTATAATTCAATTGAAGGATTTAAGCCGTCTCCTTATGGTTTATATGAGACGGCTGGTACAATTAATGATTCTTGGGGCTTTTCGTATCGCGATCAAAATTGGAAATCTCCTGCAACAATTTACCAGTATCGCAAGCACTTAAATAGCTTGGGAATCAATTATCTTTTAAATGTTGGACTTGATGGTTTAGGCAGAATTCCTTTACCTGCACAAGAAAATATTGCTGCTGCAGCTAAATTAGCCGAATAATATTAAAACTTAAATAGTAAGATGCAAAAGAGCCTAACTTTCGTAATTTGAAAGTTAGGCTCTTTTTACTTATTTATCTAATTAGTCTTCGTAAGTGCCAACCTTTTTCAGTTTACCTAGAACACTTTCACCATGAGGTGATTGTCCTATAGCAACTGTTAAATCACGGCCGGCTAGATTGCCATGGTGCTGACCATCAGTCCAGTGAGGATTGCCGGTTACATCATAAACAACACCCTTAATAGCAACATAGGCTGGATTGCCATTTTTGCCATCATATTTTGCTAAAGACTCTTTTGTAAATTTTTCCATTGGAAATATCCCCTTTCCAAATACACTTACTTATTGTCAGCTTAATTATAGTCGCAAAAAACTTACAAGTCTAACTTTTATTACAGTCTTTTTTTATAATTAAAGCGCCAGCCGGCAATGTCCCAAGGGGTAAAAGTCAGATCCAACTTACGCTGGTAAGCCTTTTCATAAGCCGCAACTTTTTGCTGATAATCACATGCCTTCATCTTCTTGGAATTTTCATTGGCACTTAGTTTAACGTCTGGAAAAATTGGTGGTAAAACGTGGACTACATATTTTGTTTTATAAAAATTAGGATGATCTTTTTCTAGCTTATCGATTGTTTGAATTTCAATAAAAGTAGAAATGACTGGGACATTTTGCTTAGCCGCAAAATAGTACGCGCCCCGTTTTAATTCACGTGGTTTGCGGTAATTCCACCACATTTCCTGTTCAGGATAGATTAAAACCCAGTTGTTTTGCTCTAAAGCATCATGAAGGTGACGAGGAAACTCGTTACCGACATAGCTAGGAGTTTCTATTAAGGGAATAGTGCCCACATAGTTCATTAGATAACATAAGATTCCCGGTAATTTCAAATTAGTATCTTCAATGGCAATTTTCAATGAATGATGAGCTTTATTTGCTAAATGCTTAATAGGAAGAGAATCAATTTGATTAAAATGATTGGCAGTAATAATTGCCCCGCCTTGAGGTAAATCAGCCAGGTTTTCAAGTCCAGTAAATGTGGTCGATGATGTCAAAATATGCATCAAAGTATTGAAAAGCAAGTGACCAATTCGATCGTTTATTTTTCCCTTGACAGTTTTTTGTTCATGCCAAAAATTGTTGACTAATTCTTTACTCTCCTTAATAGATAATACAGGATCACCAACCTCAACTTTGGCATGCCAGTCCTCATTAGCAACAGCATCTTTAATATTTTGAATTACTTGTTCACGATTGTCACCGATAATCATAAACTAACAGGTCCTTGTTTTTTTACATTAGCCCAGTTATGAGGGTCATTAATGGTCTTGTCTTCTTTGGCCAACATATGATCTAATTTATGTCTGTCTTCATCACGCTGTTTATCAGTGTAATTATTTAATTCAGCTAATAAATCATTGTAAAACTTAGTTTCTTTGGCACTATTCCAAAAATAGTCTTCATATTGAACCTTTTGAAAATGCCAAGGTTTAAAGAAAAGATTGTAGTGAATTAAACTGGGATTAGCAAGGGGCTCAGTATTGTCATTTGGCATTGCATCCCATTTGGGATCTAAATGTAAAATTCTCTTGTCGCCAATTTCATTTAAGTAGTCTTGATCAGGAGCGATACAGTCAAAATGATATTTTTTAAGCAGATCCATAAAATGGTCAATAAAGTGTTCGTCACGAAAGGCTTTGCAGTTTAAAACCAGCATTCCGGAATTGATATATTTTTTAGGATCAAGAACTAACACTTCTTTAATATACTTAACCATTTTTGTCACATATTGAATTGATGAGTCTGTACAAGCAGCAAAGAGATTGTTCCCCAGCTCAGTGTCATACAGTTTGCCAATATCATCGTTAACGATTGTGTCGCTGTCGATATAAATAGCCTTATCGTATTGTGGAAACAGGTCAGGAATAAATAAGCGGTAAAAAATGGACATGGTAAAAAAGTCAGCCCGCAAAAAGTTTTCACTACGATTTTGAATAGGAGCAACTATTTCATCATTAATATTAAAAAACTTAACGTGAACATTGCTAGTGCCTATTTCTTGTAGATCCTGTTTATGCTGTGCAGATAAATCCTGACTTAAAAAATAAACTGTATAGTCTTTATCAGCAGCGGCATTTTTAACCAAAGAATTGAGCGATACTGCCGCGTATTTTGTAAAGTCATCACTGATAGCATAAAAAACTGGAATTGTCATGTTGTAATTTTTCTCCAAACGTTATTTTTTTATTAAATTGCTTTTGACATTGAGATAATTAGTCAAAATGTCGTCATATTCATGCAATTTTAGCACTTTATGTACACGTTGAACATCCCACGGTTTAACCGTCAAGGTATGAAAGACAGGCCAAAAGCGAAAACTCGTAGTAAAGTGTTGGATTACAGTATCTGGCTGCAATTTATACTGTTCATTATAACGCCTGGGAGCAATTTTCTTTTCTCGCGCATAACGGTTAAGTGCAGTTTGATCCGGCATTAAAACTGTTCTGGTTTGTAAGAGGTGCCGAACGCGAGCAAATAAGTTGGTTTTCCTGATTTCAGGCAGATTAAGCAGTAAAACGCCGGAATTAACGTAATCAAGCACTTTGTGTTCGTGCAAGTTGTGAAAAAAGAAGCGACCCCAATAATCAAGAACACCGACAAATTCAGTTCCAGTTAGATCCTGCTGGTAAAAACTGACTAAACTGCGTCTGACAATCACGTCAGCATCAAGATATAATATTTTATTTGGCAGCTGTGGTATTTCATCGGCAAAAAGTCTGAGCATAGCATAGGGAGTAAAATGAGTACTCATATTTGCTATGAGAGGTTCTCTGACAAATAAACCAGTGCAGTCCATCAATTTTAAAGTGTTTTGGGGATTTTGCTTTACTAAAAGTGATTTGATGTAATCAGCCGCTTGCTTACTAAAAGGCTGAAATTTTTTATGATAACTTTGAGTATACATTGTTAGGATGTATATATGGAGTTCTTGGGCACCACTGTTTTTCAATAATGAAAGGGTAGCGATAAGAATGCCATCTTCGGCGTTATGGTCACCGCAAAAAAGAATATTCATTGAGAACTCCTTAATTTATTTTTTGGTACGTGCAATATTCATAATTACTTTTTAAGGCACGTTTTTGCATTGCGTGATAAATTTCCTGGTGCAACTTTTCTTGTGCCTGCTTTTTACCAATGTGTAAATCCGGGTAAAAAGGACCGTCTATATATACAATTATGTTCGGCCTTTTACCCCATTTGGGTTTAGTATAAGTTGTAGTCATAGTAAAACTGGCGACGCCAAGTGTAACAGGAAAGTGCATACTGGTTGCTGGAAAAGGCCTGATTTTGGTGTAGTAAGGCCAAACGTGAGCTTCAGGATAGATGACAACTACTTTTTTAGACTTAATAACAGTAGCTACTGCCTTAATTAGTTTACCAGATTGCTGTAAGTTCTGACCCACAGGAAGCCCAAAATAAGGCAAAACGAATTTGCCTATAACAGGGATGCCCCAGTTTGACTGTGCCCCAATAGCATAATAATTTTTGGTCGGAATAACACTAAGCGGCAAAACCACGTCACCAAAGGCTTGGGTATGGTTGCCATAGATAAAGTAGCCCTGATTTGCCGCAGCTTGCAGTTTATCTTTGCCAACTATCTTTACCCTTAAAACCAACTTAATATAGATTATACTAATTATGTGTCCTAATGGACGTACAATTTTTGCCCAAACTTTTCCACCTAATGAATGGGGAAATATATTATAGTTATTTGGCAAATGATAATCCTGGCTCTGGCTAACTACCAAATCATCAGTTAAATGATGATAAAAGTATTTTTGCTTACCCATGAAACCCTTCTTTCGATAATGCCATTAAGTAATTTTATCATGAATCTTATGATATTAAAAAGGGTGCGATACAGGTACTTGCCATAATTTATAATCTAAAAAATGTATTTATATAATGCTCATAAGGGTAATTATTTTTCTAGCTGTGTAATCAATATGCTATATAAGAAGTGGCCGTATAAATATAATAATTTGTAAATACATATTTATTAATGTTGTTTTCTGTTGATTGCATTATAATATAATTAACAATTGTAATAATGGTTAATTAACAGGATGAGCTATTACTCTTAAATTTATATTATGTAAACACAAAAGGAGAATAACAATGAAATATACAATAGATGATTTTGCGCGACTAATTGATCATACCAACTTACACGCGGATGCAACCGAAGAAGACATGAAAAAGCTTTGTGATGAAGCTAAAAAATATCATTTTAAGATGGTAGCAATTAATGAAGTTCAATCTGAATTTTGTGCCCAGCAATTAAAGGGGACGGATATTGATACTGGGGCTGCAATCAGCTTTCCCTTGGGACAAACTACAATAGCTTGTAAATTGGCAGAAACTAAAGATGCATTACAAAATGGTGCTAATGAGATTGATTATGTTGTTAATTTAACGCAAGTACGAGCTCATAATTGGTCTTATATCGAAGATGAAATGTTTCAAATGGTTAAATTGTGCCATGATCATCATGTACCATGTAAGGTCATTTTTGAAACCTGCTACTTGACTAAAGCTGAAATTAAGCAGCTAGCTTTGATTGCTAAAAAGGTGAAACCAGATTTTGTCAAGACTTCAACTGGCTTTGGTACTGCTGGCGCAAAAGTAGAAGATGTTAAGCTGATGAAGGAAAATGTTGGTCCTGATGTTAAAGTCAAAGCAGCAGGGGGAATCCGTAATACTGATGATTTCTTGGCAATGATTGCAGCTGGCGCCGAACGTATAGGCACCAGTTCAGGCGTAAAAATTATTGAAACTCTTAAACAACGATTTGAAAAAGATGGTATCAACGCAATTGAAATTTAAATAAAAAGTCAGTGTAAAAAAAGTAACAGTTAACTCTTTACACTGGCTTTTTGCATGGTATATTATTTTTATAATGACATAATTAGTAATGTGAAAGTGATGGAATAAATTGGCAGAAAAAGCACTCCCTAAATACCAAGTAATTGCCAATGATCTTTTGAATAAAATTCAAACTGGTTTTTACCCGCAAAATACAATTATTCCACCGGAAACTGCATTAGCGGATAAATATCAAGTGAGCAGGCCAACAATGCGGCAAGCAATTTCATTGTTAGTTAATCAAGGTTATCTGGAGCGAAAGCGTAAGCGAGGGACACTAGTTAAAAAGGTTAAGATTGAGCAAGAATTTACCCATTTGATTGAAAGCTATAGTGCAGAAATGAGCGCTAAGGGTATCTATCCTAAAACTAATCTACTATACTTTGATGAAGAAAAAGCTACACCCGAAGTAAGCAAAAATTTACAGCTGCCTGAGAAAGCACCGGTTTTTAAATTAGTGCGGCTGCGCTATGCTAATGATCAACCGATTGTTTTAGTTACAACTTATGTGCCTAAACAGAGGATACCTGAATTGATTAATTATAATTTTGCCCAGGAATCTTTATATAGTACTCTTGAAAAATACCATTTAAAAGTTACGCGGGTGGTTCGGAGATTGGAAGTAATAGAAGCTGACGAAACTACCGCTAACTTATTAAACATTGCAGTAAATAAGCCGGTGTTCTACTTTCACACTCGAGGACTAACAAGGGATGAACGGCCAATTGAATATTCGATTGCCAAATATCGAGGAGATATTAACTCGTTTATAATTGATGTTCAGCGCTAATCTTTGCATTAAAAAAGTCTTACCTTTGCCTGAATAGGTTAAGGTAAGACTTTTTTATACAATTTTGATTGAGCCCGCTCCACACTGAACAGTTACTTGGTTTTGATCGTCACCTGGGCAATAAAAGCTCCGGCCTTCTCTATTACCGTGAAAATATATTGTCCCGACATCAGCAGATAAATCATAACCTATATTAGTATTATTGTCGTCAATCATTTTAAATGATCCGCTAGAGAGTATGAATTGACTTTTTCCTTGTAAATTATCAATTTTAACCGAACCAGCAGAAAGTTTTGCTTTTAGGTTTATATTGCAGTTGTTGATTGACAAACTGCCTGTTTCTAGATTAAGCTTTGCATCTTCAGTTATTGTGACGTTGAGCAATTTTGTTGAACCGGCTTCATTTTTCAATTTAAACTGTTGCATATTAAGGTCAGATAAAAAAACACTTCCAGCATGTTCATTTGCTTGCAGTGTGTTAAGCGGTGCATCCTCTGGAATAGTAACTATTATTTTATTTATTTTGAAAGAATAATTGAAAGTAAAACTATGAGAATTATGTCCTTTTTCACGAATAAATAAAGTTTGTTCTTTAACTTCAGCAGTTACATAGTCTTTGTCATTACCACAAATTGTTACATGATAATTTGTTCCAGAATGAATATCAATGCTAAAGGCATAAAGATCTATTATGATGTTGGTAAATGAGGATAGGTCAATTTCATGTGGTTCAGGATCTGGTTTATTTTGAAAGTCAAGTGAACCATTAAAATTAATTTTCATTGTAATTTTCTTTCTTTAATCTAGGCTTAATATTATATTTGGTAAATACTAGCACCGCAACTTGATTTAGTCAATATAGGAATAAAAATAACAGATTTTTATTCTTATATTTATTTTAATGTGACAAAAGCTTCCAACTCAAAACTTTTGGAATTTTTAATTAATAACTATATCGCCGTATCCACTTGTAATTTTAAGCAAAGGTAAACCCTTTAATTTTTTAGAAAAGTGTTTGCGATGATTATTGCCATGAAAGTCAAGATCATCATGCGAAGCCGATTGAAAGCTGGTAACTGATCTTAGGAGACCTGCTTATTTATTGAATTTTGATTGAGCCAACCGAGCTGATAGCAGTTAATTGATTGGCACTACCTTCATGCTTGTAAAAATGCTTATCCATTCTACTGTCGTGGAAATAAATTGAGCCTAAAGTAGTAGATAAATCATAATCAGTCTGATCATCTCTAGCGTCTAACATTTTTAGTGATCCGGCAGCCAGTTGAAAGTGGTTTTTTCCTTGTAAACCTTTGATCTTGACAGATCCAGCAGCTAGATTTGCATTAGAATTCATCTTACACTGGTAGATATCTAAATTACCCGCATCTAAACGTATTTTAGCATCGTTTTGAATCGTGACGTCCTGTAATTTTAAGGATCCAGCATTTGCTCTGACATCAAGTTTCTGCATATTCAGGCCACTCAAATTAAGTCTACCGGAAAAGTCGTTTATTCGTACCTCATTGAGCACGGCAGTCTGGGGAACCGTAATTGTCATTTTATATTCGGCTTTGCAAATATAAATTTTTTTCTGATTATTCTGAGGATAATGAGGCTTTTGCTCACGAATAAAAAGAGTTTGTTCTGCCACACTAATTTTCATGCGATCAGGATTAATGTCATGAGTTGATATATGAAAATCAGCGCCCACTTGAACAGTAACATTAGCAACATATGTTTTGGCATCTATGTTGCTAAAATTTTCTAAATCAATTTCTTGTGATTCTACTTTTTCATCTTCAAATTCTTGATCAAAGTCTCCGTCAATATGTATTTCCATAATTAAGCTATCTCTTATCTTTTAACACTAATTTAATTTTTTCCTTATGATATCATGCTAGTTTAAGCTAGGCAATAAAAAATTAAACTTTGTATTTATTACTTTGATCTAGACAGTTAAAAAGATTTGAATTAATTTCAAAAATCAATTCAAATCTTTTTGCTTTATGCTGGTAATTAGCTGCAGATTATATAGAAGTTAAATCTATAAGAATGTCACCGTCATCACAGGGAACTTTGAGTAAAGACGCACCCTTTAATTTTTAGCACAATCTTTGTGATAGGTTATTACCGTGAAATACAAGTTCATCATCTGAAGCAGTTGCTTACTGGTAGCTTGCCTTAGGAGGTCTGCTCTTTTATTGAATTTTGATTGAGCCAACCGAGCTGATAGCAGTTAATTGGTTGGCATTGCCTTCATGCTTGTAAAAATGCTTGCCCATTCTATTGCCATGAAAGTAGATCGATCCTAAAGTGGCAAATAAATCGTAATCTGTCTTATGCTCTTCATCATCTATCATTTTTAATGAGCCAGCGGCTAGGTTAAAGTGGTTTTTCCCTTGCAAGCTTGTGACCCTGATAGTTCCAGCAGCCAGATTTGCATTAGAATTCATCTTACAGTGATTGATGTATAAACTACCAGCGTCTAGCACCATTTCGGCTTTATTTTGGATCGTGATGTCTTGTAATTTTAAGGAACCAGCATTTGCTCTGACATCAAGTTTCTGCATATTAAATCCAGCTAGGTCAATGTTGCCAGCAAAGTCAATTATCTGGACTTCATTGAGCTCTGTAGCTTGAGGTATGGTAATAGTTATTTTAGGTTTAATTTTGCGAATATAAACTTTTTTGTTAAAATGAGGCTTTCGTGCACGAATAAAAAGGGTTTGCTCCACCACACGAATTTTTATCCGATCAGGATTAATGTCATAAGTTGATATATGAAAATCAGAGCCTACTTGAACAGAAACACCAGAGGCGGCTATTTTAACATCTATGTTGCTAAAATTTTCCAAATCAATTTCTTGTGATTCTACTTTTTCATCATGAGCTTCAAATTCTTGATCAAAGTCTCCGTCAATATGTATTTTCATAATTAAATTATCTCTTATCTTTTTAACACTAATTTAATTTTTACTTTATCTTATAATATCATGCTAGTTTAAGTGAAGCAATAAAAAAATAAAGTATTAGATTTAGTCAACTAAAATAACCATTTAAAAAGACTGGGATAAATTTTAAAAATCAATCCCACCCTTTTTGCTTTATGAGTTTAATCAGCTGCAAATTGTATGGAAGTTAATTTATGAGAATATCACCGTCACCACAAGAAACTTTGAGTAGAGGCACACCCCTTAATTTTCTAGCAAAATGTTTGTGATAGTTATTACCATGCAATATAAGTTCATCCTCTGAAGAAGTTGACAACTGGTAACTGACCTTAGGAGATCTGCTCATTTGGAAATCTCCTTCACTTAGATTAAAGGAGCTGTCAGCCAGTAATTTGGAATCATTGACTCTGACGTCACCATCACCCAAAGTTGCCTTAATTTTAAATTGACTATTTATAACGTTTAAATCACCTTCACTCAAGTTTAAAATACCACTTGTCGAAGCAGAGTTCGAAATTTTTAAATTGCCATTGTCCAGATCCAAATTGGCTTTGTGAGCTTTCACGTTTTCAGCGCTAACATTACCATCTTCAACCTGCAAGTCGAGGTTAGCGATAGTTAAGTCAGCTAAATGAATATTGCCTTCAGAGCATGATCCTGTTATTTCTGTGATAGAGTCATCTGCCGGAACGGTAACATTTACCTGATAAGTCCCGTCCTCATAAGCATTATTGTCAGAAATGGTCAGCTGGTCGTCTTCAACTTTAGCACTGATCTTTTTGATATTAGGACCGCTGATAGTAACTTGAAAGTCGTTTCCTTTACTGATTTGGATATTGGGTTCTTCGGCGTCAATATTAATCTTAGAAAACTTATCTACATTAAAAGTACGTTTTTTGGCTACTACGTGGTGGGATTTTCTACTTCTTTGATTATGATTAAAAAAATTGCCAATATTAGTTGTAGTGCTATTGATATCTTCATTGCCGCCTTTTGCATGGCCAAAAATAAATAAAATGATGCCAATAATGACGATCAGCCCGCTAATTTGGTAAAACTTTTTCATTGCTATCCTCCTTGTTTTGGCTAAATTTTTAAGCTTTAAATGGGTGCTACTAACACATCTAAGTAAAATTTACTTCCCTACTAATTAATTAAAATATCGCCATCCATACTGGTAACTTTTAATACGGGTTTATTTTTAACTTTTTTTGCAAAATGGTTGGAATGGTAAGAACCTTTAAACATGATTTTATCATCCGAATGGTTTGTCAATACATAGTTGATCTTAGGGGCGTTTGACATTGAAAAGTCGCCGTCATTCAATATAACTGAGCTGTTATTTAGTATTTGAGAGTCGCTAATTTTAACATCGCCATCATTTAGTTTTAGTGAACTACGTGAAAAAGTTGACTGGTTTACTTTGAGGTCACCGTCATTTGAATTGAGGTCAAGGCTTTTCGCAGTAAGCTTATTAAGCAAAACGTCGCCATCTTCTATTGTCAAATTGATGCGGGGAACATTTAAACTGTTGATATAAAAATCGCCTTCTTCACAAAAACCAGTTATCTTTTTCACTGCATTTTTAGCAGGAATATAAATGTCGACTGCATAATAACCATCATTATAATGATGTTCTGGCTGATCCGAAATAGTGAGCTGATTGTTAGCGACCTTGGTTTTTATTTTTTTGATGTCTGCTCCGTGACCACCTCTAACCACCACTTTAAACTTGTTAATATCCTTAAGTGAAATTCTGATATCGGGTCTGTAACAAGCTAACTTAATACTGTCGAACTTTTTTACGTAAAAAGTCTTGCTTGCATTATAATGAGCGTGTTTACCATTATAATCATGTGATGGGTTATCATTTAATCTAAATACGACTAGAAGAATGAGACCAATAAGCAGTATCAGGCCAAAGATTAGTCCACAGATTTTATAAAACTTTTTCATTTTTATTTATCCTCATTGGTATTCTTTTCAGAACGCGTCTGAAAGTAATTTTTCTTAAGCAGGTTTTTACCTAAGTTTCTAATAATTTGGGTACACTTGGCAATTAAAATTTGGCCTAGTTTGACAATAAACGGGAGTAACAGCAGGATGACGCCGATACAAATTAACGATTTACCTAAATAGACGCAGCCTGTTGGCCAATCACTGGTGAATAGGAGAGATAGCGACTTCAGAAAGTTTAAACCGCCACCAACAAAAAAATTAAACAAAAATCTTATTAAAGCAAAAAATAAGCCAAAGAAAATAGCCAGTAAAAAGAAGATTACGAATAAAATTACCAAAATAAGCGGTATCCCGATCGGAGCAGCACAAATACCCAATAATATATACCAGCTGGCCTTTAAATTTGATCGTGGAGTTTCTGTTTTAGCGGGTGCTGAGTCATCTTTAGTTGAATAATCAGCTAGAATATTGATTGCCAGCTGCTTAGGGGTTCCTAATTCCGCCTCAATTGTAGAACGTCTGACGAAGTCGCCATCTAATAAAAATTCACGGTAAAATTCAACGACATCTTCACGGTCTTTTGCAGGCAAATCGACTAAGTTTTGTTCAAGTTCGGCAATATAATCATCAATTACTTTGGTCATTTTGTCCTCCTAATACTTGATTAACTCTTGCACTAAAATCTAGCCATTCATCTTGAATTGAGTTTAACATCGTTATTCCTTCAGCAGTAATGTGGTAATAGCGTCGATTACGTCCTTGATAAGGTTCATCGTAAGTTGTTAAGCAGTTATCCTTTTTCAGTCTTCGTAAAACAGGATAGATAGTTGACTCGGAGATAGAAAAAATCTTTTGCACATTTTGTGTCAAAGCGTAGCCATACAGATCATCTTGTTTTAGAAAAGCTAAAACCGCACCATCTAGCAAACGAGTTGGTATTTGGATTGCCATGCTTTGCCTCCCCTAATATTATATGTTATATAATATTTTAATTTAGGCCGCAGAAATTAGCAAGTACCAAGCCATAACTTTTTTATAAATATCCCGAAAAATGAACAATCGACCTTTCTCAAAATGTTAGGACAAAAAATAACCGTCTCTGTGCTGGCATACTTTGGCGGTTATTAATTTAATACAGCTTTTGTTTATAAAAATTATAATAAAAAGATTGCAATATTATAAAACTTAATTTTAAATATTATTTAATAGTTATTGAGAATTTTTAAAACCAGGATTGCATGATGAATTAATAAAAAAACTTAAATAAAGTTCTAAGAACAAATACTTCGAAATGTCGCTTTTTGAAAAATTTGGGCTTAAACACGCTCCTTATAAAAAATAATAAGGGAGTACAAAAGGGTTTAAGCTCACCTTATGCGAATATTTCTACTACCAATAAATTTATATTAGGGGGTTGTAAGTGAAATATATTTTTAAAAAAGATCCTAAAAGGGTAATAGTTTACCTTATTTTAACCATTATTTTGGCGCTATTAATGGTTTCAAATTCGCTGGTATTAAAGTACATTATGGACGTGGCTTCAAGCAAGGGCTTGAATAAATACGTGTCCTTGGTTATCAATGTATTGTTATTTATTTTGGTTCAGTCTCTGGCATATTATTTGCAGCAGCTAAATTCACAATATCTGGCAAGAGAAGCTGTATCGGTCTATCGTAATGTAGTTTTTGAACGCTTGTCCAAACAAAGATTGCTAACACTTAATTCAAATGAATCTGGGCAATACATTTCACTATTAACTAGCCAAATGGATAATTTAGGGCAAAATTATTTTTATACCTTTTTTTGGGGATTATATTTACTACTACAATTTTTGGCTGCCAGTTTGCTTTCTTGGATAATAAACCCAGTGATGGCAGTATTTGCTATTATTTTAAGTATTCCTAATATTTTGATACCAATAATTTTCAGGAAAAAATTACAATTAAAAAAGAGTAGCACAATTGCTGCAACTAATGACTATGTTAATGAAACAAACGACTTATTTTCTGGTCTAACAGACTGGAAGGTAAATCGTTCTGAAGCTGCAGTAGTTACAGAAGAAAACAAAATCAATGAAAAATTATTACATAGTGAAAAAGAAGAGCTAAAAACAGAAAATACAGTTACAGTTCTCAATAAAACTTTTTCTGATTTTTTGTATTTTGGTACATGGCTAATTGGCACGTTTTTTATTATGAAGAATAATTTATCAATAGGCCAAATTGTGGCATTTACTCAATTAGTTACGAATATTTCTTTTCCTATTTACAGTTTTTCTGATCTATTTTCTCAATGGATCGGAGGAAAAAAGGTATTTGACTCTATAGAAAAGGAAACTGGCGAAGAAACCATTACCTTTGAAAACGATAAAGCCATTGCGCCCTTTTCTAGTATCGAATTAAAAAATGTAAGTGTTTCTTTTAAAGAAAAAAATATTATTGATTCACTGAGTCTTAAAATTATAGCTGGGAAAAAATATTTGATTGTTGGTAAAAGCGGTAGTGGTAAGTCTACTTTTATCAAACTTATAACCAAACAATTAGATGACTACCAGGGAGAGATTTTCTTAAATGGAATAAATATAACCCGACTTACTGATAACCAAATTTATCAAAATATCAGTTACTTACCACAAGATGGTCACGTTTTTGCGACTACATTGCGTAATAACCTAACTTTATATAAAAATTATCCGGATGAAACTATAATTAAAGTGTTAAAGTTCGTAGAATTAACTAAATGGGCTAATGCCGAATCTTTGAATATGAATCTTGGAAATTCAGATACAAAAGTTTCAGGAGGAGAAGCTAAGAGAATTGAATTGGCAAGACTAATACTTCGAGAAAAAAGTGTGTTAATTTTGGATGAATTCTCTTCTGGAATAGATAAAATAACTTTGCAAAAAATAGAAAGTAAGCTTTTAAGTTTACCTGTTACATTATTATATGTAACCCACACATATGATGATGACTTAATAGCTAAAGCGGATGAGGTTATTCGATTTTAAAATGTTGTAGTAGTGCAACTTTTTAGAAGAAGCTTTATATCTTGAAGAAAACAGAAAAAACCTAATAAGCTCAAGTTATCAGGTTTTGGGCCAGCCATAATACTGGCTAGAATTTAAATTAATGATCAAAGTGGGTTACCCCACATATAAGTGGAGAAACAGGTCGAACCTTTTTCATGTTAATAAGTGAAATATAGAAATATATGTGATAGTAAATTGATTAGGTAGTATCTTTTTAATTTATGTATTTCTAGCTAATGATAATATCTCCGTCTCTTGAAACTGCTTTTAGAGAATCACTTTGTGCATTTTGGCTATTAAAGCTGTTGCCAATATTGGAATGGTGATAAATGATGTCTCCATCACTTGTTTTTAATTGGACGCTGATCTCGTGAGCAAGATGGCTTAACCTCAAATCACCATCTGCAGTTTTAACAATGTTTTTGCTAGTAAGCTGGCTGCGCTCAATCTTAATATCTCCGTCTCTTGCTTCTAGGTTGAGGTTAGCGTGACATTGGTTAATTTCTACATCGCCATCACCTGTTTTGACGACTATTTGCTTAAGGATACTGCGTTTAAAGCTGAGATCTCCGTCATGAACTCTGCTTGATAACTGAGCAACTTTTGATTGGGTGACAAAGAAGTCAGAGTCTCTGCCAAAAAAGGTTAGTTGGTCTGAGACTTGAACGTTATTTAAGTATAAGTCGCCATCATGCAAGTTAAGTACAATATTATTGAGACTGAGATTTTGTAACATAATGTCGCTATCGCGGTTATGTCCGCTAATTCTAGTTAACGAATCTACATTAGGAACGGTAATTTCTACACGGCTGGCATTGGTAAGTCTGTTGAACATAAGCACATGAGTTTTTTGTTCAGTGGGAGACTCTTTAACTACTAATGTCTGCTTAACTAAATCTATTTGTATTGGCCGACTACTATAATCTGCCACTACTACTTGAAATTGCTTACCTTGATGAATCACTACATCAGTGTCCAATACTTCCAGCTTTACTTCACTGAAGTCTCCAAGAGCAATAGTACGCTCTCTGCGCGGATATCTTTTAACGCGCAAACCGTTAAAATAATTATCACTGGCATGGGGAGCATTAGCGGAAGAAGTGGCTGCTGTTAAAAACTTAACATAGTCACGTTTGATCTGTTGGGCCAAGCTGTCTGGAGTTCCTAATTCTCTAATAATTTCTTCTTTTGTTTGAAAGTCACCATCAAGTAGAAAATCCCGGTAAAAATCTAATGTATATTTTTGCTCAGCGGTAGACAAAGTTGATAAATTAAGGGCTAACTTTGAGATGAAATTTTCAAATAGTGGATTCATCATTTTTCTCCTGTTACTAAAAACGTACTTTTTCTTTTATTATACGCTAAAATTATGATAAAAATATTAAAATAACTTAAAATTAAAAATTATTTTGACCACAAAAATTGTCCAATGATCCGATCAACTTTGTAATTTTCATGTAATTTGCTGTGCTGACCATTTGCACCCTTAATTTCAATTTCATGATACTTGCACTTGCCTCTTAGCAGGTAACGCAAAGATTGTGCTGAAACACAACTGACATCATCATCTGAATTAGTACCGTCTTCTTTATTACCAAAAATATTTAATATAGAAACATTATTGGGAAAATTATGACGGTGCTTTAAAAAGTAACGGTATGATGGAGTCATATATTTTGGCCGCCCATTTTTGAGCAGGTAATTATGGTTGGGCTCCTCATCTATGCCAATGATGCCGTTAAAGGGCGCACCGAGATTGACTTGTTTTTTTAATCGTGGCAAGTTTTTGTCTTTACCATATTTTAGCTGGTAGGCGAGTGTCATGATGTTTCCCATGGAATGAGCAACGGTATTATAGTGTTTAATGTGATATTTTTGTTTTAAGAGTAAAATCAAATTATAAAACCACTCGCGGGTAGTATAGTAATTACTGTTTTTATTATCTTGTAAAATCACTTGAATAAGTGGTCGTTTAGTAGCGCGTGGCCAACTTCCTTGTAAATCAACTTTGCCGCTAGCAGAGATTCTGGCAGTTAAGACTTTTTGAGCACCATTATGCTGCTGAGCATATGCAATCATGCCTGCAGTGGATCGTGCTCCCGCACCATAGCCATGCAAATAGATGGTAGGCACTGCTGCAAAAGGCGTTTTTTTCTTGTATGTGGAGTTAACTTCTTCATTCAGCTGAGGGCTTGTCTTTTTAAAAGTATGGCACAGCATGGTTGCAAGCAGCAGCACACTAAGAATACTGCCTAATCCAATTAACCATTTTTTCTTCATAATATTACCTTTTTTATAATTGATTATTAATTATATCTTACGTGTATTATTCTAATATTAAAATGGCAAAGGGCTAATAATATAGCTTAAATAGTAACGCAAGCTCTAGATGTTCTTACATTGAAAGGAAATTTATTTCATGGCACCAATTTTTATTTTAATCAGAGGAAACTCAGGCAGTGGCAAAACCGTTTTAGCTAATTATTTGCAAAAACAGTTTGGCTACCAAAGATGTTTACTTTTGCATGAAGATGTATTGCGCCTTGATCTTTTACATGTTAAGGAAAAAGTAGCAGCACCAACTGCCAGTCTAATAGACTCACTGGTAATGTGGGGCCGGCAGTATTATCCCATAATTATATTAGAAGGGATATTGCCCAAAAAGATTTATGGCCCAACTCTAACTAAAATAATTCATGAATTCGGTGCAGGAGCTTTTGTTTATTATTTAGATATTTCTTTTGCACAAACAGTAAAAAACAATGATAAAAAGAGCAGTCCTTTTCCACTCGCAACTCTTCAAAAATGGTGGCTTGAAGAGGATACACTTGGCGGAAAAGAGCGTAAACTGGCAGAAGGCTCGATCAAGGAATCGGCAGAGGCAATTTTGACAGATATTGCAGATTATAAAATGAAAAAAGGTGACCGGAACGTCACCTAAAATTTAATTAATTAAAAAAGGCAATAAAAAAAGCACCGACTACTTGCAGTGCTATTTTTATTATGGTGGGTGGCCAGGGGCTCGAACCCTGGACCCACGGATTAAGAGTCCGTTGCTCTGCCAACTGAGCTAGCCACCCGTTATCATTTCTGTTGACAGTTAATTATGATAACAATTAATTTGCTTTTTGACAAGGCTTTTGTATAAAAAAGTATGAAGAATTCTACTTAGCCTTTGACTGACCCAAAAAATTTTGGTTAGGCATCAAAGAGATGATTTTGATATTTTATAAAATTTATGATGTTTTGCAAAATTAGAGCAAGATTATCAGAATTGACAAATAAAAACTATTTGATATTATGTAAAGGTTTAACAAAAAAGACAGCAATCAAGTGATTGCTGTCTTTAATAATCAATGGGTGGCCAGGGGTTCGAACCCTGGACCCACGGATTAAGAGTCCGTTGCTCTGCCAGCTGAGCTAGCCACCCATAAGCGTTATTACAAATAACCAACGGAGACTATTATGCTATTATTTTCGATGAAATGCAAGTTTTTTTATTAAATTTTGATGACTTTTTTGGCTAATAAACTAAAAACCAGTATAATGATAACAAAAGGGGGCTTTTCGATGTCAAAGAAAATTCTCGTTGTTGATGATGAAAAACCGATTTCTGATATTATTAAATTTAATTTGACAAAAGAGGGTTTTGACGTTGACACTGCATATGATGGTGAAGAAGCCATCAAAAAAGTTGACGAATACAATCCTGACTTAATGATTTTAGACTTGATGTTACCCAAAAAAGATGGTTTGGATGTAGCTCGTGAAGTAAGACAAACGCATGATATGCCCATAATTATGGTTACGGCTAAAGATACTGAAATTGATAAAGTTTTGGGTCTGGAAATGGGTGCAGATGATTATGTGACTAAGCCTTTTTCTAACCGTGAACTAGTGGCACGGGTGAAGGCTAATTTGCGTCGGCGTAATATTGTTAAAAAAGATGAAAGTGCTGGCGATGATAGTTCAACGAAAAATATTACTATTGGCAATTTGGTAATTATGCCAGATGCTTATATTGTTGAAAAAGAAGGTAAAAAGATTGAGCTGACTCACCGTGAATTTGAGTTGCTCTATTATTTAGCCCAGCATATGGATCAGGTAATGACCAGGGAACATCTTTTACAGACTGTTTGGGGTTATGACTACTTCGGTGATGTCCGGACAGTTGATGTTACTGTGCACCGTTTACGTGAAAAAATTGAAGATAATCCAATTCAGCCGCAGATTTTAGTAACTCGTCGCGGTGTTGGCTATTACGTTAAACAGCCTAATGAAGACTAACAAAGAAAGCCCCGCAGTATTTAGCAAGCGCGGCTTTCTTTTTATTTAATTTTGTAAAACTATGAAAAAATTCAAGAATAAGTTTAAACATTTAACCATTTCGATAAATACTACTTTAGCTATTGTGTTCATGGCGATGATCATCGCTACCATTGAAGTTATTGGTGCCTATTTTACCCGTCAATTGGAACAAAACAGTATTGAAAATTTTCAATCATCCATTCAAGTTTTGCCAATAGTTTCTAACCAGTTGTCAACGCAATTACTAAAAGACAATAAGCATACTGACAGTAATTTAAACAGAATTGTCAATGACTACAGCAATGGTATAGGTACGATTAGTGAAATTATTGTTGTAGACAATAAGGATATTATTCGTGCAGTTTCAAACCTAAATGATAAAAACCGGATTGGTCAGCGTGTCAATAATACTTTAGTTAAGCAGGTAACTTCAACTGGCAGACAGGCAACTAAAGTTGTCAATGAAAACGGAGACTATATGGTGCAAGTTACCCCTTTGAACGCAGGTAACGGCTCCGCCAATACTGTTGGTGCAATTTATGTCCGAGCGTCAATGCAGGGGGTTTTTAATGACCTGCGCAATATTTCATTGATGTTTTTGGTCACATCTATGATTGCAGCAGTAATGGGTGCAATCTTATCTTTAGTAGTCTCCCATGCGATTACTAAGCCCATTGAGGAAATGCAAAGCCAGGCACTTAATATTGCTGATGGTGATTATTCAAGTCAGGTAAAAATCTATTCCAACGATGAATTAGGGCAGTTAGGTCAGGCTTTTAATACCTTGTCTGTTAGAATTGAGCGCTCTCAAGAAGAATCTGAAAGTGAACAGCGTAGGTTGGACAGCGTACTGTCTCATATGAGTGATGGCGTTCTTGCAACTGACCGGCATGGTAATGTTAATGTTGTCAACCAAATGGCGCTCAATTTTTTAAACCAAACGGAAGATGAAATCATTAATCAGCCGATCGCTACAGTTTTAGGCTTAAAAGAGTCCTCACAAGATTTAATTGCCAACCAGAAAGGTATAGCAATCACCCTGAGTAAAGGAACAAGGGATGAAGTCATTCTACACGCCAGTTTTTCTCTTATTAAAAGAGTTACCGGCTTTGTTTCTGGTAGTGTCTGTGTTTTGCATGATATTACTGAACAACAGAAGAATGAAAATTCACAAAAGCAGTTTGTTTCTAATGTTTCCCATGAATTACGTACGCCACTTACTAGTTTACACGCGTATATTGAGACGTTAAATGAAGGAGCATGGAAAGATCCCAATGTTGCCCCCAAATTTTTGCAGGTAACGCAAGAAGAAACTGAGCGCATGATTAGAATGATCAGTGAACTTCTCAGTCTGTCAAGAATGGACAGGGGAGTTTCCAAAGTTGATTTAGAATGGGTTAACTTTAACGATTTTGTAGCTCATATCTTGGATCGCTTCGACATGATTGTTAAAACGGATAAAAAGGAAAACAAAAAGTATACCATTACTCGTGAATTGGGTACGCAGGCATTATGGGTAGAAATCGATACTGACAAGTTTGCGCAGGTAATTGATAACATCATGAACAATGCCATTAAATATTCGCCTGATGGTGGCGTGATCACGGTAAAACTACACTCAGAGCAAAAACGCATTGTTTTGAGTATTGCCGATCAAGGCTTGGGTATACCACGAGAAGACTTAACTAAAATTTTTGATCGCTTTTACCGCGTTGATAAAGCTCGTTCACGGGCTCAGGGTGGCACAGGATTAGGCTTGGCGATTGCTAAAGAAATAGTGGAAGAACATCACGGTCATATTTGGGCCAACAGCAGTGAAGGAAAGGGCTCTACTTTTTATATTGCACTGCCTTATGAACCAATGAGTGAAGGGGATGATTGGGATGAAGTCTAAATTTAAGCTTGGCGACGCGTTGCTTTTAATAGGAACTTTGGCTGTTTTCGGTCTGTCAATTGTACTCTGGATATTTATCATGACTAATGACCAGTATTTCAATCATATTAGCCAGACCAGCAGGGTAACAGAACAAACGCGCAGCCGCCGCGATCGGATTGTTTCCAATCTTTATATTCCTACTAATTCTTATGGTTTTAAAAATGGTCAGTTGTACCGCTTGTATGATGCTAAAAAGAATTTACCACTGGAATTTGTCAAAGAAGTAAAAGGGGTAAAATACCGTAATATTAAGAAAATTAGTACGGATAAAAAAGAATATGAAGAAATGTTGCATGATTCGGAGTGCATCCAGTTAAGCTTTCCTAAAGAAGTCAGCATTAATTTGTTTACTAAGAAGAACGTAAAAAAAGGCGATCCGAAATTTCGCCGTGTCTTCATCACAAATAGTAATGATTTCCTTTATTTAGGTAATGATAAGACTTATACCATTTACCGTATTAATTTAATTAAGGGCAACTTTAATAAGCTGCGTAGTTATGCTAGTAACGCTCGGGGCAAGATCCCCGTTGAGTTTGTGCGTCTCAAAAATTGTTATGAGGTTTTTTTCACCAAACAAGACCACTGGCGCATATACAGCTATTTGACAAATACGCAAACCGATTCTTACTTTGTTTCTCGCCTTCTAGGCACGACAAATGTAACTACACGCTCAAATAAAAAAGGCTGGGTTACTTATTCGCTTAACTACTATACCAACTTAAGAGTCCCAAAGGCTAAAACTGACCGCCATGATTTTCACTATACACGTTATGAAAAGCGCAAAGACAAAACGCTGAACGATCAACTGCTGGAAAGTGTCAGTTTTGTTCATAAACTTGGCTTGAGTGAACAAGATTTACGTTATTTTGATACAACGGATGATTCTATTAGCTATGCTAATTATGTTGAAGGGATACCCGTCTTTTGGGATAACAGCAGTCCTCAAGTAGTGACGTCATTTACTGGAGATGCAGTTAAAGTTGACTTTAACAATACGGATTTACAAATTCCGATACCTTTTGATGGGCAAACAAAAACTCTACCATCGAGTGCAACGGTAATGCAAAGATTAGTTAATGCCGGTATGAGAAAAGAAGAAATTCAGCGCATAATAGTGGCTTTTGGTGTAGAAAAAGATAATTCACATGACCACCTGGTTAATCTAGTACCGGGTTATTATGTTAAAGCATATAATCAATGGAAGAGTTTGGCTGAATGGGAAAAAGTTGATTTTCTGAGCTTAAATAAATATAAACAGGCAATAATGGAAGAAGGGAAATAAAGATGGACCGTAAAAGAATAGAATGGTTATTTTTCATTATTTTCTTGTTAATTGATATTTATTTAGGAATCGAAATTTGGCGTTCTCCTATTAGCTTAAGTGATACATCCGGTTCAACTGCAACAAGTATCCGGGCCGAGATGCGTGCTGACGGCATTGATATTCCCCTCCATATTTCGCATAAGCAACAATCTGGTTATTACTTAGCAGTTAAGAATCGCGACTATCTTTCTCGTAAAAGCAGTAGTTTAACGCAAGTTACTACCCATTATTCTAAAAGCGATAATTCTTTAACTGGTACACCAAAATCCCTGATTTTGCTCAGTGGAAATCGTAAAAAGAATTTACAACAATTAGAGGATTTTAAAAATGATCCTAAAAATGTTCCTTACGGTAAAGAATTTAAATTCGAACCCAGTATGTCAGGCGATAATACCTATTGTTATGTACAAAATACTGACTATGGCCGTATTTATGACAGTGATGCCCAGTTAACAATTAATGTGCGTGATAATCAAATTGTTAACTATACTATTTCTTATATGGGGCCTATTAATGCTGTACGTGAACCACAATTAATTATCAGTGCCTGGCATGCTGTCAAAGCAATGTATACTGATAGGGAAATTGTCAACAATTCACGTGTAATGCAGGTTAGCCTGGGTTATTCTAAATTAACCGATGTTCGCGGGAGTACTATTTTATTACCAACTTGGTTAATTCAGGTAGAAAATAAGACTACTAAGAATATCACTGTTAAAAGAGTTAATGCATTTACAGCACAAATCTTGCAGGGCAGCTCATATAATGTTAATGTACAGAAAAATTAGGAAGGAAAGAATGCGGTGCAGGTTTCCGTTTTGGCCAGCGGTTCGACTGGCAATACCAGCTTGATCGAAACTGGACAGCATAAGATTTTGATGGATGCCGGCTTGTCAGGCAAAAAAATCAAGATGTTGCTAAGTGAAGTTGGCGTTGATATTAAAGATATTGACATGGTTTTTTTAAGCCATGACCATTCAGATCATAGTAAAGGATTGGGGGTTTTGATGCGACGCTACCCTCAAATCGCTGCTTTTGCCAATAGTGGTACCTGGGAATATTTAACTGAAACGCAAAAAATTGGGCAGATACCGGTTGAACAAATTAATGTTATTGAACCGGGGCAAACAAAAACATTTGGTGATTTGGATGTTACTGCTTTTGCGACCAGTCACGATGCGGCTCAGCCACAATATTATGTTTTTACAAGCGGCGGTAAACGAATGGCCTTTTTGACAGATACCGGTTATGTTTCCCGTAAAGTAAAAAGTGTAATTGCAGACGCAGATGCCTATCTCATGGAATTTAATTATGACGACATGATGCTGCGTAATGGCCCGTATTCCTGGGGATTAAAACAACGCATATTATCGGATGTTGGTCATTTATCAAACGATGATGCAGGGCAGGCTCTGCTGGATGTAGTAACAAGTAAAACAGAACATATTTTTTTGGCACACAGGAGTCAGCACAATAATACGGCAAAGTTAGCTTACAATGCTGCTAAAAAAATAATGGTTGACGGAGATGCTAATTTGCCCAGTGATGTTAAAATTGTTTTGACCGACCCGGTCCAGCCAACTAATTTAGTACAAATTTAAGGAAATTTTTTACCTTTTTTCAAATTTGGTTAGTATAGTAAAAAAGATATATAAAGGAGACTAAATGATGAATAATCAAAACTCTGGTCGTCAGCAACATGGCATTTTGAAGACTGCTATTATTGGTGTTGTAGCCGGACTTATAGGTGGTGGGGCCTCATATGTGGCCTTAGATCAAATTAATAATGCTAATATGAATAATAATGCACAGACTAGTATTAGCTCCAGCAGTGCTAAAACCTCTAGAAACAGTGCTAAAACTAGCGGGACAATGACTCCAGCTTATAATGACGTTAAAGGTGCTGTGGTTTCAGTTATTAATATGAAACGACAGACAAGCAGCAGCAATTCCCTTTTCGACATTTTCGGCGATTACGATGATAATGATAATAAGGGCAAAGGAAAGCTGCAAACATATAGCGAAGGCTCAGGAGTAATTTACACCAAGTCGGGTAATAAGGGCTATATTGTTACCAACAACCACGTCGTTTCTGGTAGTGATAAAATTCAGGTTATGCTGTCTAATGGTAAAACAGTTAATGCACGTATCATTGGTACGGATGCTACAACAGACTTAGCTGTACTTTCAATTGACAGCAGCTATGTCACTCAAACGGCTGAATTTGGTGATTCTAAGAGCTTACAGGCAGGACAAACAGTAATTGCGGTTGGCTCTCCTCTGGGTAGTGAATATGCTTCTACGGTTACTCAGGGGATAATTTCAGCTCCTGCACGTAGCATCACCACTTCATCTGCTAATCAGCAGACAGTTATTCAAACAGATGCAGCAATTAACCCTGGTAACTCAGGTGGTGCATTAGTTAATTCTGCAGGACAGGTTATTGGGATCAACTCAATGAAGCTTTCTCAATCAAGCGATGGTACATCAGTTGAAGGAATGGGTTTTGCTATTCCTTCCAATGAAGTAGTAACTATCGTTAATCAATTGGTTAAGAAAGGTAAGATTGTGCGTCCACAACTGGGAGTTAAAGTAATTGCTTTACAAGGCATTCCTTCCAGTTATAGAAACCACCTTAACATCAAATCTAATCTTAAAAATGGTATTTATGTAGATTCGGTTACCAAGCACAGCGCGGCTGCTATAGCAGGAGTTAAAGCAGGCGATGTAATTATTAAGGTTGACAACAAAGCTGTTTCAGATGTTGCTTCGTTACACAGCATTTTGTATAATCACAAAGTCGGAGATAACGTCAATTTAACCGTTAACCGTAACGGAAAAGAAATCAATTTGCGAGTAAAATTGCAATCGGACTAAATCAAAAATATTCCAGAATTAAGTAGAAAAAGGGCTATACTATGCGGTTTGAAACATAAGTATAGCTTTTTTCTTAATATTATTATTGGGAAACAAAATAAAGTTCGGAATTAATAGCTGTCAAGTAAAACACAAAGATAAAAATCTTGTTGATAGCTGTGGATAACTTTGTGGATTGTGCATAAAATGCGAAAAATCAGTTAGGATAAATTGTGGAAAACCTGTGAATTGTGTGTAAATAATAGTGAAAATTAATTAGATCAAACAGTTGTTCAAGGCTTAACAGCAGTATTTTAGGGTAAAAAGTTTGTGAAAATTACCTATAAGTAATCTCACTGTGGGTAAATTTAGCCTGATAAATTTAAAAAAATAAGCAAAACACAAGTTATTCGCTTACTAAAGGTAAAGACCACAAAATGTAGTTTTTAACTTTACACAGTTGTGGAAAAGGTAAGTGGAAACTTTGGGAATTGGGGGATAAAATAGCAGTTATGAATATTAAAATTGTTTGTGTGGGTAAATTAAAAGAAAAGTATTTTAAGGATGCTATTGCTGAGTATCAAAAAAGGCTGAGCCGTTTTGTTAAAATACGGTTAATTGAAGTTCCTGATGAGAAGACACCAGAAAAGTTTAGCCAAGCGGAGCAGGAAAATGTCAAAAAAATAGAAGGACAAAGAATCCTGAGCAAAATAAAAGATAAAGAATACGTTTTTGTAACCGCAATTAATGGCAAGCAGCGAACTAGTGAAGAATTTGCGCACGAGATAAAGGACCTTGCAACCTACGGACATTCTGATCTTACTTTTGTTATTGGTGGCAGTTTAGGCACAAGTTCTGAAGTGGATAAAAGAGCAGACGATTTAATGAGCTTTGGTAAAATGACTTTGCCCCATCAGTTAATGCGGGTCGTTTTGATTGAACAAATTTATCGCAGCTTTATGATTAATAGTGGCAGTCCCTATCATAAGTAGATTTCTTTAACTTAATACCGTATTGTATAAAATCCATGGCAGTAGGGCTTAAAACATTACAAGATTGAATCTAGGATGGAATTTTAAATATGAAAAAGATTGGAATACGTGAAGTGGCAGAAGAAGCCCATGTTTCTACGGCTACAGTTTCACGAGTTTTGAATAATCGCGGTTATATTAGTAAAGAAACTCGTGATAAAGTGCATGTAGCCATGAAGAAATTAGAGTATTACCCCAACGATCTAGCTCGTGCATTATATAAAAAAAGAACGTATACAATTGGTGTAATTTTTCCTTCAAATGTTCACCCATTTCAAGCTGAACTAATCCAAGACATTGAATATCTCTTGGCCCAGCAGGGCTACAAGCTGCTGTTATGCAACAGCTTGAATAATCCTCAAAAAGAGATTGAATATTTAACAATGCTCCGCAAAAACCAGGTAGATGGCATAATTGTGGGGACACATAATAAACATGTGTCTGGTTATCAAAATTCCAAACTACCAATAGTTGCAATTGACCGTGATTTAGGTAGGAATACTACAACGGTTGCTTGTGATAATTATGCTGGTGGGAAAATGGCAGTGCAACTATTAATTAATCATGGCTGTAAGCAAATTCTTGATATTAGGGGAGATAGTTCTGTCAAATTACCGGCTAACGATCGCTCAATTGCCTACATGGATTTACTAAAAAAGAACAATTTACCAGAAAACATCTTAGAGGTTCCGTTTGTATGGGATGCTACTAAAAAGAAAAAAACTATTGAGAATTATTTGGAAAGTCATCCTCAAATTGATGGTATCTTTGCGGGTGACGACCTTTTAGCTTCATTAGCTATTTTTTATTTGGAAATGCACCATAAAAGGGTGCCAGAAGACGTCAAAGTTATTGGCTTTGACGGGGCAAAGCAAACTTTACTATATAATCCCAGATTAACAACAATCAGGCAGCCAATTGCTCAAATAGCTAAGGTAGCAACAGAAAAATTGATTAATAAAATTAATGGTAAAAAAGAAACAGATCGACTGGACCTTCCTGTTAGCCTATATTTAGGTCATACCGTGTAAAACTCGTCAGTTTAAGAGCTGACTTTTTTAATTTGTAATGTGTAACCGGTTGACATATGTAACGGGTTGCAGTATATTACGATATATAAATGAAAGTGCTAACAAGGAGAAGTGACAAAATCAATGCCAACCAATAATCAAAGAATTTATTATCAGCCAAAAGATGTCTGGGTAGGAGACATTATGCCGTATGCTAAAGATGGTCAGTTTTATATATATCACCAAAGAGATAAACGTATAAATGGCCCTATTACTGATCCTTTTGGATGGTCTCTGGCAACAACTAAAGACTTTGTGCACTACCAGGATTATGGAGAAGTATTAAAACGTGGTAGCGATCAAGATTGGGATCAATTTATTTATGCGGGATCTATTTTTGAAGCTAATGGCAGTATTCATGCTTTTTATACAGGATTTAATAAGGAATTTTTAAAAGAGAAGAAGACTTCGCAGATTTTATTGCATGCCACTAGTAAAGATTTTGTTCACTGGACTAAATCAAAAAATGCCTTAAAACTTGAACCTCAACTAGGCTATGACAATCGTAATTGGCGAGATCCGTCAGTTATCTGGGATGAAAGTAAAAAAGAATATCTGTTAATTTTAGGAGCGCGTAAAGGTCAAGATAAGCACAAACTAACTGGACGGCTTGTAAAATATACTTCAAAAGACCTCGAAAATTGGCAGTTTGAAGGCGATTTTTGGGCACCAAATTTATATACTATGTTTGAAATGCCACAGCTGTTTAAGATGGGTGATTGGTGGTATCTGGTTTATTCGGAATACAGTGTAAAAAATAAGGTTTTCTACAGAATGAGTAAAAGTCTCGCTGGTCCTTGGCTTAAGCCTAAAGATGAAGCTTTTGACGGGCGTGCTTATTATGCTGCGCGTACGGCTTTTGATGGCAAGCGGCGAGTACTTTTTGGCTGGGTACCAACCAAAACAGATCTAAATGACATGAACAACTATGAGTGGGGCGGTACTTTTGTACCGCAAGAAATTTACCAGCGTTCAGATAATACTTTAGGCGTCCGCCCTATTGCAGAAATCTGTGCAGCTTTCGCAAATAAACAAGAAATTGCGCCACAAGAATTACAAACCACGGACACACTTCAAGAAAAGGAACTTATTAAAAACACGGGTGAACATTTTTATTTTCATGCCAAAATCAAATTCAGCTCTAGTGTCAGTGATTTTTCTGTAAGGCTTTATCAAAATTCTGCAACAGATGAATCATATGAGTTCAGATTTAATTTGGATGAGAATTGCTTAACTTTGGATAAGAATCCTTGCTACAGGTGGTATCAAATGATGAACAAGGGACTTAACAGACCAATCAATTTACGGGCTGGTAAAGAATATGATCTTAAAATAATCGTGGATGATAATATCCTGACTATTTATTTAGATGGTACTGCCTTAAATGCCCGCGTTTATCATAAATTTGGTCATGGCTTAAGTATGACAGTGACTAATGGAGCCCTTCATGTTGAGCAAATAGAATTTTCCAACGATTATCGTAAATGATAAAAGGGGATAAAATATATGACAGATTATAATAAAATTGCGCAAAAAGTCTTAAAAAATGTTGGTGGCGCAGATAACGTAGTTAGTGCCACTCATTGTGTTACTAGATTAAGATTAGTTTTAAAAGACATTAACAAAGCGGATCAGGATGCTCTTAATAATATTGAAGGTACTAAAGGAGTAATATACAATAGTGGTCAATTGCAAATAGTATTTGGGCCGGGAGCAGTTGAAGAAGCTTATGATGCTTTTGTCAAGGTATCAGGTACAAAGGAAGTTTCAGTAGATCAAATTAAAGATGAAGGAATGAAAAATAAGAATAAGTTTCAACAGGCTTTCAAGGTTTTTGGTGATATCTTTATTCCTATAATTCCAGCTTTCATTGGTGCTGCTATGATCTTAGGACTGAGATCATTGCTTGCCACTCCTGGTATGTTTGGTATGACTAAGTCCTTAGCACAGCAAAGTGTTTATGTAGGAGATTTTTGTAAGTTCTTGAATGTGATTGCTACTACGTTCAAAATACTTCCTGTCTTAGTAATGTATACTGCAACAAAACGCTTTGGTGGCAATCCAATTTTAGGAATATTGGTTGGCTTTGTCATGATTTCTCCTGATTTGGCTGACAGAAACGCTTTTGTGTTAGGTCAAGTGCACCCGGCATACTGGAACCTATTTGGTCTAAAAATTGCTGCAGTTGGTTTTCAGGGCGGTGTCTTTGCCGCTATTTTAACCGCTTGGTTCCAAGCAAAAGTAGAAAAGTTTGCTACCAAATACGTACCTCAAATTGTCTCATATATTTTAGTACCGACAATTACTTTACTGGCAGCCAACTTATCCCTATTCTTATTATTTGGACCACTCGGCTTGTGGATTGGTGATATTTTAGGTGGTATTATTAACTTCCTCTATATGAAGATGAGTGCATTAGGCGCGTTTGTTTTTGCAGCTGGATTGCAGCCACTTGTTGTTACAGGTACCCAGCATGCTATTCAGGGGATTGAAGCAAACTTAATTGTACAAACAGGTTTTGACTATATTCAGCCTATCTGGTCAGTTTCAATTATTGCGCAAGGTGGTGGCTGCATTGGAATGTATTTAATTTTAAAGCAAAAGTCCAAAGATCGAGATATTGCCATTTCAAGTTTTATTCCTACTTTGGTTGGTATAACAGAACCAGCAATATTTGCAGTTAACCTTAAATATAGTATTGTACCTTTTGTGTGCTCATTCTTAGGAGCTGGTTTCGGCGGCATTTACATGAAGTTGTTCAATGTTAAAGGTTTAGCGCAAGGACTGACGGTACTTCCTGGTTTAACAGTTGCAAGACCAATTGAGCCGTATGTCATAGGTAATTTAATTGCATTTATTTTGCCAATTATCTTTATTCTTACCTGGAATAAATTCAAGCCAATTTTACCGGAAAATAAGAGACGGGTTAATCATCGAGAAAGCAAAATAATTGTTCCTACTGATGATAATTCAGTCTTAGCACCAGTCGATGGTGAATATCTTCCACTTGAAAAAGTTAATGATGAAACATTTTCTAAAAAATTAGTCGGAGACGGTTTTGCTATTCAGCCCACTACCGGTGATATTTTTTCACCTGTTAATGGTAAAGTAATTTCAGTGTTTCCTACTAAGCACGCAATTACTTTAGAAAGTGAAAAGGGTGTGCAAATATTATTGCATATGGGGATTGATACTGTAGATTTAGGCGGCAAGGGATTTACCATTTTAGTAAAAGACGGTCAAGAAGTAGCTGCCGGCGATCCTCTTGCAAAAATGGATTTAAAAGCTATTCAAGCAGCCGGTAAACAAACTACTGTCATGGTATTATTCCCGGAATATAAAAAAGGCTTTACAACTGAAAATAAAGATACAGAAGTCAATCACGGCAATTTGATTTTGCAATTAAACAAGTAGAGAACGAAAATTTATTGAAAACAAGGAAGAAAAAATGCAAACTCCTGCTAAAATTACTAACAAGCGGTATCGGCTAAATTATCACATAACAACACCTTCTGGATGGATGAATGATCCCAACGGTTTTTCATATTACCAAGGGTATTATCATATTTTTTACCAATACTATCCTTATTCATCTAAAAGGGGCCCTATGCATTGGGGCCACTATCGCAGTCAAGATTTAGTTCACTGGGAAGAATTACCAATTGCACTGACACCGGATAGTCCTGAGGATAAAGATGGTTGTTATTCTGGCAGTGCAATTGAAAAAGATGGTTGCTTGTATTTGATTTATACAGGTAATCATTACTACGATGTAAATGATCATAGTCGCTTTTATCAAACGCAAAATGTTGCCTATAGTGATGATGGTATTCATTTTAAAAAGTATAGTAAAAATCCTGTGATTGCGTTGCCACCGACGGATAACTCACAGCACTTCCGTGACCCTAAAGTATGGCAACATGGAAATGAATATTATATTGTTGTGGGTGGTCAGGACAAAAAGGGATTAGGCCGTGCAATTACTTATAAGTCGACTGATTTATTGCACTGGGATTATTTGGGACCAATTGCTGTTTCTCAGGGAGCCGACATTGAGGGATACACCTGGGAGTGCCCTGATCTTTTTTCATTGGGCAGAGAGGACGTTTTGTTATGTTCACCTCAAGGAATCATGGCAAACGGTAAAGAGTATCTTAACTGCTATCAAACGGGATATTTTATTGGTAAAATGGATTATCGCAACAATCAATTTAAACATGGTGCATTTCATGAACTTGATCACGGACACGACTTTTACGCTGCCCAAACTATGTTAACGCCTGATAATAGGCGTATTGTTTTTGGCTGGCTTGATATGTGGCACGCTGACTTTCCCGAGCAGGCTGATGGCTGGTGTGGGGCGTTAACTTTGCCGCGAGAATTAACTTTAAAAAATAATCAGCTGTATATGACGCCAGTCAATGAGTTAAAACAATTACGGCAAGAAAAAGTAGTTGACGAAAAACAAACGAGTTCTTCAATGCAGGTTAATGTTTCTGATCCGCAGCACTTAGAGTTACTTTTAACGTTTGGTGTAGGAGACTGGCTAGGTAATGAGATTAGCTTTGTTTTTAGAAATGAACAGGAAAATCTGGTTACACTATCTTGGAATAAGGAAAATAATGAAGTAATTTTGACGAGAACAGATAAATCGACAAATGACGCGCAACGTTATGGCAAACTAAGACCAAACTCCAAACTAAAAATTCAAGTTTTTATTGATACAAGTTCAATTGAATTTTTCTTAAATGACGGAGAGCTGGTATTTTCAGAACGCTATTACACAACCAAAAAGCCAGCAATTTTTATCACTGCAGACGCGCCGGTTAATATTAGTGTTGCAGGTTATTCTTTAGCTGAATAAATTAAGAGATAGAAAAAAAGTGGACAAGCATGTCCACTTTTTTATTTTAACGTCAATAATGCTAGATTTACTAAAACCAAAATTGCAATTGACTGTAGCCAGTCACTTTTTTTAACAGGAACAGCTGCAATGACAGAACGTTTAGCATTTTCGCGGTAACCATGGGATGCCATACCTTGAGCTAAATTTTCTGCGGAATTCAGAGCAATTAAGATAGCTTTAAAATAAAGAACCGGTGACCAAAAACTCAAATATACCCCCCGCATCATGCCAGCGGTACGAATTTGCTTAACAGCCTCCCTCATTCGGGGAACGATATTAAGAGCAGCTAAAACTCCATAAGCAAATTTACTGGGCAAATGAAAATTTTGTTCAAAAGAGCGGGCTAATTCTGTAGCAGTTGTGCTTATTGAAACGCAGTAGATAGTCAAAGTATAAACGTAAATTCGACTAGATAAGCTTAGTGCGTTCTGTAAGCTGGGCTGTGGCGAGAACCAGTATAAGGTCGCAAAAACTGTAAAAGCAGCAATTAAAGGCATAAATAGAGTTAAAAGCAAATTGCTTAATTTAATGTGTTTATAAATTAAATAGATCAATGCAAAGAATATGATAAAAAGGTTTGTTAGTAAACTTGATTTCAGTGATATTTCTATAGAAATAATCAGAGCCAGGATAAATTTAAAACTAGGATTCATGATAGTACCTCACTTATTTGTATAGGTTAAATGCTGGTCTTTAAAAATGAGGTGATAATCACACCAATCAGCTAAATTCTTTAACTCATGGCTGATAATTAAAAGCGTTTGTTTCCGTGCTTTCTGACTCTCTCTTAATAAAGACATCACTTTGACAGCGGAATCTGCATCCAGACCGCTAAGTGGCTCATCAATTAGCAGTACATCCTGATCTGAAATCAACATTAATAAGATTTGCAGTTTCTTTTGTTGCCCGCCGGATAATGAATACACGACATGATCAAGCAGTGAATCAAGCTCAAGAGAGGATAACGCGGCAGCTATTTTGTCATCAGTAAAATAAGAATTAGTCCGCTTTTTTTTGCTGAGGTTAATTTCATCTGCAACAGAGACGTTGATAAACTGGTCACTCGCAGTTTGAAATATTTGGCCTACATGAAGCAAATACTTACGAGTAGATAATTTATTAATTTCACGGTTGTGGTAGGTGATGCTGCCTGAATAAGGGATCATTTTAGTCAGAGCATTAAAAAGCGATGTTTTGCCCACACCGTTGGCTCCTGTAATCAGAGTGGTTTTACCGGAAACAATATTTAAATGTTCCTGCTTCAGAAGTAAACGATTTTGTCTAATCTGAACGTTTTGTAGGGTAAAGCACGACCGGTCATTTTCCTTTGGTAAGACAAAAGTATAGGTACTAGAATCCGTATTTTTTCGCAACAATTTTTCCTGCTCTGCTTGAGAAAGCTGTACCAGGCGTTTACCCTGAAATTGAAAAAGATTGTCGCAGATTCCTTCATAACCAGCTAGCACATGGTCACTTAAGATGATTGTTTTACCTTGATCGCGCAGATGTGCTAGTTTAGCGATTAAGAACTTGCGGGCAGTGGGATCACAGCTGGCGAAGGGTTCATCAAGTAAAAACAAGTCAACATTCATCGCTATGAGTACAGCCAATGCCACTCTTTGTTGTTCGCCACCAGATAATGTATTAATTTTTTGATCAAGTAAATAATCAATTTGGGTAAACTGAACGGCTTCATTTAACTGTTTTAGATACTGGGCCTTATTAAGGCAGAGGTTTTCCAGTGCAAAAATAATTTCTTCTCGAGGAGTTGCCATAGTAAATTGCTCACTCGCATTTTGAAACATCATAGCAGCCTTTAACCCGCCCAGAGTAACAGTGCCGCTTAATTGTCCCGCAAACTCAGGATATAACTTTGCTAATATTTTCAATAAAGTAGATTTACCACAGCCAGTTGGTCCAACTAACAATGAAAACTGCTTTGTAGGAATATTTAAATTAATGTTTGTTAAAATTTGGTTTTGTTTATCATATGAAAATGTTAGGTTATTTAATTTAATCAATTTAGTTACCAAAAAAATCGTCAGGATAATAGCCTGACGATGTAAAATCTTTCGTTTTCCCTTCGCTGGCATTATCCATAGCAGGTTCTGCGGGTTTAATCTCAGCCTTTACAGGCACCCCGATGTTAAATTTTATTATACAGAAAAGAAAATTAGTTGTCTAGATGCACTGGGTCTTTCCGTTATTCATGTAGCAATAATAAAGGTAAAATAACAAAATTATATTAGGAAGATGAAAATTTGCTATATAATAAAACTATATAATCCCTAAACTGTATAAGAGGTGAAAGTAATGGCAGCAGTTAAATTGGAACAATATTTAGCCAGTATCATAGATGCGGCTAGGTCTGATACTAATGAAGTGAAAATAAAACCAGGTAACAGCAACTTTGATTTGTTTATAGCCTTTTTAGAAAATCGTAATACGGGCATTCATCGCTACCAAACAACAGGACTGACTATTCTGTATGAGGCAAAAGGCTCAACTAAAGTGAGAATCAATAGTCAGAATTTTATGCTAAATGATGGTAATATCATCTTTCTACAGAAAAAGAGCAATTATGAAATATTAAAACCTGGTAGTAAAGATATTTTAGTTAAGCTTGAATTTGATCCTAATATAGATGTCCGGAACTTTTTCGACAATCTAACTGTAATGAACAATTTTGAAAAACAATTGCTTAAAAAAGTTAATACCACTTTTGAGCAAAAAAGATTATTAGGATTAAACGGAACGTTAATGTCAGAATCTGCCCATCTACTTAAAAAGATAATTGATGAATATCTTAATCACGACTTGTTTACCCGCAACGCTATAATGGCAGAGCTTACTTTGCTTTTCGTTTCTGCTGTCAGAAGTCAAAATTTAACTTCCGCTCCAGCAACAAGTCATCAGTTTGCAAAAACGGATCTGGAAAAATACATTGATGTCCATTTTACTGACATTACGCTTAATGATGCAGCCAAGCATTTTGGCTTTAATCCTAATTATTTTTCAAGTTTGGTTAAACAAAAAACTGGCAAAAGTTTTGTGGAACATGTTGATGAAAGGCGCATGCTGGAAGCACGAAGTTTACTTGCTCGCCCAGATATTTCCGTCAAAGAGATAATTACCCGTGTTGGTTATAGCGGCAAGTCCTTCTTTTATAAAAAGTTCAGTGAATATTATCATGAAACGCCAGTGCAAATGCGTGCAGAACTATTCAGGCAGGCAAATATTAATTTAAAATAAAAAACAACCTTTAGCAAAAGGTTGTTTTTTTACATTTTTTCTAAACGCTTAATTCTGTCCGCTGTTGGTGGATGACTGTCAAACAAATGGGTAAAACTGCGTTTTTTACGCATAGGATCTTCAATATACATTCCCGCACTGCTGGGGTCAGCTTTTTTCATTGGTGCAGAGCCGTCAATTTTTTCAAGCGCCGAAATTAGCCCTTGCGGATTGCGCGTTAACTCTACTGAAGAAGCATCAGCAAGGTATTCGCGGTTACGTGACAACGCCATTTGCGCTAAACTGGCACAGATAGGCCCCAAAATTAAGACAAAAGCTATTGCTATCACCTTAAAAATGACAACGATAGTGCCACCACTATCATGATCGCTATCGCGATCATCATCAATCCACCAAATATAGCGGCTGGCAATCCCAGAAAGATAAGAAATGACACCGACTAGCACGGCAGCAATAGTAGAAACTAAAATATCGTAGTTTCTGATATGAGAAATTTCATGACCCAAAACACCTTCCAGTTCCTCACGGTTCATCATATCGAGTAAACCTTGAGTAACTGCAACTGCTGAATGGTCCGGATCACGACCTGTCGCAAACGCATTAGGACTGGGATCATCGATAATAAATACTCGCGGCATGGGTACACGACCAACTAGTGCCATATCTTGCACAACGTGCCATAATTCAGGATTATCCTGCTCATGAACTTCTTGGGCATGATTGAGGCTCATAACCATGTTTGCTGGATTGGGCAAGACAATTAGCATGTAAATTATACTAAAAATCACGGCAATAACTAAACCTAAAATTGGTCTGTTGCTAAAAAGGTAGCCTAATCCTGCACCTACAAGTGCCAAGATAATAACAAACAATCCCATAATACCCACAGTTTTGCGCTTATTGCGGGCAATTTGTTGAAATAACATAGAACTGACCTAGTATTTAAAATTTAACTTTAGGTACTTCTTTTTCAGATTCACTAGTTTGTAAGTAGTCAACTTTCTTAAAACCATGAATGTGAGCAACAATATTGGAAGGGAAGGTTAAAAGTTTTTGATCATATAGAGCAGCAGATGAATTATAAAGCTGTCTTGAATAGGCAATTTTATTTTCAGTATTAGTCAATTCCTCTTGTAATTTCAAGAAGTTTTGATTGGCTTTAAGGTCAGGATAATTTTCTGATAATGCAAAGATAGACTTAAGCGCATCAGAAATCTGGTTGGAAACTTTTAAGGTTTGAGCATGATCATCACTGGGGATATTAGTTAACTGATTACGCAGCTGTACTACATTTTCCAGTGTTTCTTTTTCATGTTTGGCATATCCTTTGGTGGTTTCGACTAAATTAGGAATCAAGTCATTACGCCGTTTTAATTGGACGTCAATTTGGCTCCAGGACTCATCGGTGTAAACCTTGGCTTTTTGTAAGCCATTGTATACCGCAATATAGATTGCAATTAATAAAATAATAATAATTACAATTATCCAAGTTAAACTGTTCATAGTCTTCCTCCTTATATATCTCTTAATTATAACTGATTAAGAGACTTTTGAATATAAAAAAGAAGCTTATACTACCTTTCATTAGCAAAGCTTTACTAAATTGATTATTAAATTAATAAAAGCCCCCAGCCTACAACTGTCAAGACCAGCAAACCTATGAACTGCATTACAGTCCATTTTTTAAAAAATTCTCCCCTTGAGACTGTCGCATTTTGGGTAAAAGTTTTGAGCACAAGCATATTTGCCATTGAACCAATCGGTGAACCAAAGCCACCTATATTGGAACCTAAAAACAATGCTTTAGCGTAAGGGGTAAATTTACCAACTAATATGGTTGCAGGAACATTACTAATAATTTGACTTGAGATGATTGACGTGAAGTAAGTTGAAGTTTCTGAATTAATCATGGTATGGATAATGCTGACAATCATCGGAATTTGTTGAATATCACTAATGAAAATAAAGAAGCATGTGAAAGTTAATAGCAGAGCAAAATCAACCTTAAGCAAGATTCTGGGGTTTATTAATAATGCTAGGATAATTGCAACAATCATCGGAATTACAACATTGATAACCTTGAACACGCCCAAAAAGAATAATGCGAACACTGCTGTAGTAATGATTGTTGGTCTTAAGCTGATATTAATCTGTTTAACATCCTGCCGCGGAATTTTTTTGCGGGGAATAAAGTAAAAAATAATCAGCGTAATAACCAGTGCCATTATTAAATAAGGCAAAGACCATGAAAAAAATTGGACAGCGTTAACAGAAAACTTACTAACTAAAAAGATATTATGAGGGTTACCCCAAGGAGTAAAGGCAGCCCCAATGTTTGCGCCCATACCGATTAAAGTAACGGGTAAAATCTGGGGCAAATCACATCTCTTAGCAATATTTAGGTATAAAGGAATCAATGTAAGCGCTGTTATGTCATTGCCCAAAAACATCCCCGCGATAATTGCCAAAGCCGTAAATAAAATATTTAATTTTTGCATATTATCAGCAATACTGGTCAGTTTGTACGCAAGCACATCAAGGACGTGTAAGTAGGCGTATATTTGAATAATGATTAGCATCGCGGCGACTGAAAAGATCGTATGTAAGTTAATGTCCTCAAACCGCGGTCTAGCAAAAAAAAGACTGACAATCGTTATTACAAAAGTAATTTGCAGGATTTTATCGCTAAAAACCTTTTTCAAGACGGTCATAAAATGTCCCCTTTCACAAGTTATAATCATCTGTAATCGCTATATACATTTTGACCTTTTTTCCCCTTATTAGCAATAATAATTTTTTAGATTGAGGGATACTTTTACTATAAACATAATTTTTGACACTATAACTTAATATATCCTATACTTGAGAAAATTGCTAAGGATTAGGAGGAAATATTAAAATGAGTAATTCTGAAACAGTTAAAATGAACGTTAAATCAGGTGCTGCTGATAAGATTAAAAAGAGTGTGAAAGATGGGCAAGTTGTTTTATTATCATTAAACGATGGTTCTAATAAATACTCTAATATTGCTGGCAGTTGTGCTGCCGGAACTCGTTTTCAATTTGTGGTCTTGGATAAGCAAGATCCAGACTTTTCAATTAAAGTTGAAAATAATGCTGGCCTTGACTTATACACAAGTCCTGCAGAAATGCAATACTTAGGTAATAACTTGGTAGTTGATGAAAAGAATGCAGCAATTAGCTTAGCTGACGACAGTGGTGTGATTGATGCTGCTATGACAGTTAGTGAAAATAATTAGTGTGATAATCTAATAATATTTAGTAAATATTATTAGATTTTAAGCGGTTCCAATAGAACCGCTTTTTAATATTAAAAATCACAGTAAAATGATCTAGTACGAGCAAATCTTGCTTCATTATAGCTTAAGTGGTAAACTATATGAGATTTTCGAAAATCTGAAAGGAAGTATAGTACTATGCGTAAAGGTGAGAATTACAACACCGGTTGTGAACCAAACCAAAGACCTAAGAACAAAAGAAATGGCAAGAAACGTGTTGCGCACGTGGCAGCAGTTGTTGCTTTCTTGAACAAGGCCAAAGCAGACGAAAATAAATAGTTTGTTTTTAAATAAGACTAAAAGGTGGATGACATTACGTCCACCTTTTTTTATTATCTTAAATTGAGTAGAATTGAGTTAAATATTAATGTCTTAATTTTAAGGAGAACATTTAAAAGTGAAGTTTCAATGCAGTGCGTGCGGTTTGCGCATAAATGCCAAACATTTTAAACAAGCAGGTTTGATTAATCCTAAGTTAACCAGTATCTGTGATCTGTGCATTCAAAGAGGAGAGAAGCCGGAGAATTTTACCAATAGCGCAGTTAAAGTTTTCGCACAATGCCTGCTGTTTACCTTTGTAGGTAAGGATGAAGACAGTGACAATACTTCTTTTTTGGTAGCTAAAAATGATGTGCGCAAGCGGTATGAAGCTTTTATTCAGGATTATGACGGCAATGAATTGGCCCAGCAGCAACTGTCAGCACATGATTTTAATCAGGCCGTAATTAACAGTGAAACGGGTCAAACTGGCTTTGTGCCCAGCAGTGAATTTACTTTTGCCGAAAATCTAAGTAAATTAGGCTTAAATGTCGATTTTAAGCTCAATGAAGTTGATTATATTGACCGTGAGCGTATTCGTGCTAAATATCATTACCGCTGTCAGTATTGCGGCAGACGCGGACGCAGCGTTGATCACAAAGATCCGGTTTCACTGTCACATAATAATGATTTTGATAATCTGATATTATCCTGCACGGAATGCAACCGTATTAAGTCCAACATGCCCTATGAATTGTTTGTCAATCTGAATAATGAAATTCCTAAAATTAATCAAAAACTGGTCAAATATGAAAATGCCCTTGCTACTTTGAAGGGTGAATTTGAGGAAAGACGCCGCGAACTAGCAGCTAAAATGCACCTGAAGGGCGTTGTTAATGATCCTGAACTGGACCAAATACGTAAGCAAAATAAAAAATTGCAGGATGCAATTGATAGCTTGGAAAGCGATTATAATGACTTGCGTTCTTTACGTGAGCAGCACTTTATGACTGGCTGGAAACTAGCGCAAGTAAATGAGAAAGATGATATTATTTAATTTTTAAAAGGCTTACAATGAAATTAAGAGGAAAAGGAGGTCAGAAAATGAAGTCAACTAAATTAAAGCAAAATATTTTAACAAAATTAGGTATCGGTATGGTTGCCGCAGTACTAGGCATGATGAGTGGAGCTAATCTGGTGCAGAATGTTTCTGCCACTTCAGTAGCACCAAAAGCGAGTGATAAAACAGCTAAAATTAAACCGGCTGAAACAAACACTGGCAATAATCAGCTAGGTTTTTGGACTGGCACTGATGGCAGCTGCACGTGGCAATATGATGTCCTTACTAATACGCTGACTGTTAGCGGCGCTAAAGGAGCACAATTGTCAAGTATACCTTTTACTAAAGAATTCAAATGGGCTGGGAGTATTGAGCATATCGTTTTTGAAAGTCCGTTTAAATTACCTGCAAATTCAAAACGAAAATTTGCTAATTTGAGATATTTGTCTGATATTAAGGGTTTAGAGAACGCTGATACCAGTGAGGTAACCGATATGTCTGGTTTATTTGCTGGTGATGCAAAACTTACTAGTTTAGATATTAGTAAGTTTGATACCGGTAAAGTTACGGATATGAGTAATATGTTCTTTAGATTAGGTATGGATAATGCTACTGCTACAGCAATAGATTTGAGTAAATTGAATACCGCAAATGTAACTACTATGAATGGTATGTTTGCGGTAGCCAATCTTAAAAAGCTGGATTTAAAAAATTTTAATACTAGCAAAGTAACCGATATGGCAAATATGTTTTCCGGTACCAAGACAGAAACAATCAATGTAGATAGCTTTGATACCAGTAAAGTACAAAATATGAGCCGAATGTTCAATAATTGTCTGGCTAAACAGCTTGACTGCTCAGGCTTTAATACCAAAAACGTAACTGATATGAGTGGCATGTTTTCTTATAATGAGAACATAAGAACTTTAAACTTGAGCAATTTTAATACTAGTAATGTCAAAAATATGAAAACTATGTTTTTTGGGGATGCAAATTTGACCAGTTTGGATTTGAGTAATTTTGATACTAGTAAAGTAACTAATATGTCAAGTATGTTTTCAAACGATGCAGCATTAAAGCAACTTAATTTAACGGGCTGGAATACTGCCAATGTTACTGATATGAACAGTATGTTTGCTGGATTAAAGAATATGGTTAGCTTGGATATTAAGCATTTTAATACCAGCAAGGTAACTGATATGTTTAGGATGTTTGAAGATGCTGAAAATTTAACTGATTTTGATATTAGTCATTTTGATACCAGCAAGGTGACTAACACCAGCTATATGTTTTCTGGTATGAAAAAAATTACCAGCTTAGATTTAAGTCATTTTAATACTAAGTCTAATACGACTTTGTTTGGCATGTTTAGTGATGATGACAACTTAAAAATGGTTAATTTGAAAGGCTGGAATACCAAACGGGTCAGGAGTATGAGTCGCATGTTTAAAAATGACCCGCAGCTTGTCAATATTAACTTAAGTCATCTTAAAACTAATAGTCTCACCGAAGCATATGAGATGTTTAAAAATGATCGGAGTCTCAAAACTGTTGATTTACATAATTGGAACACCCGTAAATTAACTGAAGTAAGTGAGATGTTTGCTCAATGTCCTAATCTTACTAAAGTTAATTTACACGGCTGGCACATGCCTAAACTGATTGATGCGACTGATATGTTTATGCAGGACAAGAAATTAGCAGGGGTTGATCTGACTAATTTTAATATTCATAACAGCGGGATTTTAAATCAGGCAGGCAATCCTAAAGGGTTTGCTGTGAAGCTAGGCCACTACCGTTTGCGTAAGAGTTCAGGTGTAGGTCAAGGATTTAAGCACATTCAAGCTGTAGGCAAAGGAACAATTAGAAAACCGAAAGGCAAAAAATATACTGCTAAGCAATTATTTAAGCTGTATAATCACTCTGCCAAAAAGAGCCCTAGAGAAACCTATGTCATGTATAACGGTAAAAAACCACAATTACCAAAATCATTTCATTTTTGATTTTTAGTAAAATAAAAGGATTAGCTCATTTCAGAACTAATCCTTTTTTGTTTGTCTTTCTAGTAAGCTTTAGGCGAATTCAGGGAAGTTTAAAGTTTTTATCTGTTTTTTAGTGGTTTTTAACAGCCAGATTGCCTGATCTACTTGTGCCAGCGTCGCTTTGCTCGACCGTAAGACAACAGCAGCATTAGCTAAAGCATAGTCATAGCTCTGCATAAGTGCATCATAATGGACACTCTCGTTAATAGTTTGCTGTCCAGAATCAAAGTCTTTCTGGAGCTTCACTTTATCGCTGTTGGTTGCTACTTTTTGTTTCTGCTCAGCTGCTAAAGAAGTGTTTACAGGAGAAAGTTTTATGCCCCTGTTAAATTTCACATCACTTGCTTTGACGAAACTGTTAGCTGCTATTATTTTTTCACTAGTGGTGAGAACGATCGGACCATATTTTTTGTCAGTCGCCCGGGCCTTTAATTGTGTGCCATCATTATTGATAAGGGCTTTTCTATCTAAATTGTTACTCAGAAGATGGTAATACAACTTAGCTTTGTTTGTAGCCCCATTCCAAATATAGAACAAGCCGTCAACATTAAAGTTAGACTGCTTTGCAGTGTTAAAACTAATCCCAACAGGTTTTCCTGTGGCATCATAGAGTTTAACGTTTGCAGTAGTCTTTGCAGTAACAAAACTATAGGTTAAATCAGAGTAGTCGGTCGTTGGTAAGTAATTTCTCAGGTTGATACAGTTTTCATCTATGTATTCATTATGATGATTATGCAGGCGGAAAATATAGCCTTCAAAGTCTTCTGCCCAAGGTTCAACGGCTAAATCAACTTTTATTTTCTGCCCCTTTTTTAAAATATGTTTAGTTTTCATTTCGTTTAAAGTCTGAGTGGCTGTTTTTTTGAGGACGGTGGCCGTTGTAACCCCATTGTAAGTTAGAGGATAACCATCTAAACTTGCAACATTATAGGCTTTGACATAGCGATTTTTACCAATGGCATAATAATTTTTCCCTTTAATTTTTGTGAGTGGCAGATAGAAAATATGCTCATTGTTGTCTGAGTTAAAGTATTTAGTATAATAGTATTTCGGTTTTGCTTTAACTTGTTTAACTTTGCCTTGATATTTAACGATAGCTCGCTTAGGTAAAGTATGACCACTCTTGTTACCGGCTTTAGTATAAACAGCTGATTTTTGTAATAAAACTAATTTGCCCTTTTTACTGTTTTTACCGTTAACTTCCTTGACATCTGCAGCATTAATATAGCAACCTTTACCAATATCATAGAATTTTTGGCCCTTAATTCTTTTAGTGCCATAGTATTTCATAACATCTGCATTAAAGCTATAGATATACTTATAGCCGCTGGCATCATCTTCCGCATATGGCAGATCGTTATTCTTGTTTTTAATTTTATGACCATATTTATTATAAAGGTGGGCACCATAGATTAAAGTAATTTTACCCTTTGCGGTCTTTTTACTGCTTTTAGCAGCCACTACTGTCTGTATTTGATCGCAATTTGCTACAAGTGGAGTTGCGACCAGTGCTAAAATAGCCAGGCTAATTCCAATTCTTTTTGTCAGCTTCATAATTTTCCCTCACTATCTCTACTACTTTCTGTCAAATTTATTATAACCTAATATACTTATAGAAACATATGACTTAATGTGAAAGGATATAGGTCTGACAAAGTTTAACTTAAGTTTTAAATTATTAATTAGATTTAAGCAAAATGCTCTTATAATGAGGGTAAGAGAAAAGAGGTCTCAAGATGAAGATACCAAATTTAAGCAAGTTTAAAAAAACTGGGATAGGTATTGCAACACTGGCATTAGGTTTAGTCGTAACGGTGCAAACTAACTTAAATGTAGCTGCAGCAGCAACTCCTACTATTGTACCAATTAGTGCGACAGGTTTGCCATCTGATGCCGGTCTTTGGACTGGCACTGATGGTAGCTGCACATGGAAATACGACGTTATTAGCAGAACCCTGCGGATTAGTGGCCCGCAAAAGAGTAGTCAATTATCAAGCACACCGTTTTTAAAGCAGTTTAAATGGTCTGGCAATATTGAGCATATTGTGTTTGAAACACCGGTTCAAATGGCTCCGAATTCGGCAGAAAAGTTTGCCGGTCTGGAGCATTTGGTGGATATTACGGGCCTGGACAAGGTTGATACTAGTCAAGTGATAAATATGGCTTTGCTTTTTGCCAATGACAAGGCTCTAGCTAAAGCTGATGTTAGTCACTTTGACACCAGCCAAGTGACTAACATGGAACGAATGTTTGACAATACAGCATTAACAGAAGTAGATTTAAGCAGTTTTAATACCAGCAAAGTCACAAATATGAGTGGTATGTTTAGAAACAGCCCGATGAAACATCTTAATCTGAAAAGTTTTGACACCAGTCGAGTGACCGATATGGGAGCCATGTTTGAGGATAGTGATGTGGCAGAACTTAATCTGGCTAATTTTGATACTAGTAATGTCACTAACATGGCTGGTATGTTTGCTGGAATAAAAGTTCCTGAACTAAATCTTAAGCACTTTAATACCAGTAAAGTTAAAAGCATGTCCGATATGTTTTGTGATACTGAAAATCTACCGAGTCTTGATCTGAGTAATTTTGATACCAGTCAAGTGACTAATATGGCGGAAATGTTTTCGGGCAGTACAGTTATTCACTTAAACCTGGCTAATTGGGACACCAAAAAAGTCACCAGTATGAAAAATATGTTTCAAGGGTGTTCTAACTTAACTAAACTTGACTTAAGTGGCTTTAATACTGGTAATGTTACAGATATGTCGGGGATGTTTGCAAAATTCGCTCATTTGGATCAACTAAATTTCAGTCACTTTGATACGAGTAAAGTTAAAGATATGAGAGAAATGTTCGCCCACAATCCAGCTGTTACTAGTTTGGATTTAAGTAATTTTGATACCAGCAATGTTACTTATATGATGTCACTGTTTTCTGGAGACAGCTCTTTGACCAAACTCAATTTAACGGGTTGGAACACCAAGAACGTACGCTGGATGAATTATATGTTCAGTGGCGACAGCAGTCTGAAAGACATTGACTTGAGTCACTTTAATACTACCAACGTTACTGATATGCTTAGGATGTTTAAGGGCGCGAAAAGTCTTGAGCAGCTTGACCTGCATACTTGGGATACCCGCCAAGTTACCAGGGTCAGCGAAATGTTTATGGACTGTGATAATCTTGTTTTTGTTGATCTGCGTGGCTGGCGGTTACCAAAAGTATATGATTCAACGGAAATGTTTACTAATGATCAGAAGCTCGCTGGAGTTGATTTAAGTCATTTTAATATTCATAATAGTCAGATTTTGAAAAATGCTGGCAATCCCAAAGGCTTTGTTGTCAAACTCGGGCATTACCGCTTACGTAAGAGTTCGGGAGTGGGCAAAGGCTTTAAACATATCCAAGCAGTAGGTAAAGGCACAATTAGAAAACCTAAAGGCAAAAAATATACGGAAAAACAATTACTAAAACTGTATAACCATTCTGCTAAAAAGAGTCCTAAAGAAACTTATGTCATGTATAATGGCGAAAAACCGCAGCTGCCTAAAGGGCTTAAACTTAAGTAAATAATGCAAAAAAGGCTAGTTCGTTTTAAGTACGAATTAGCCTTTTGGTTTTATATTAAAAAATTTAATCGCCCTGAGGGACAGACATAGTTGTCAGCTGCTCTTTTGCCGTTTTAACGTACCAGACAGCTTCATCTACCTGTGTGACAGTTGCCTTATCAGACCTTAATATAGCAGAAGCATTTCTTAAAGCACAATCATAATTAGACATAAGATCATCATAAGCGCTGTTTTCTTCTAGATCTTTTCCTTCATTAAAAACTGTGAGCAGTTCCTGCTTGTCAGCTCCTGTAGCAATCTTCTGCCCATTTTCAGCCTGCTCAATCGTATTCAGGGCTTTTAGCCTTAATCCACTGACGTATTTAACAGCGTTAACCTTAATAAAGTTATTGCCATAAATTAGTGCTTGCTTTTTTGACGGATAAGTTGGGTTTGAATCTGGCGCCGGGATTGGTTGGTTGGCACCAATCACACTCTCGTTGCTGTAATTTAAACAATGATAAAACAATTCCGCCTTGTTTTCCTCGGGTACCCAGAGATACATTAAGCCGTCAACTGTAAGATTACTGTATTGCGGCTTTATGATGCGTTTACCAATTGACTTGCCAGATGTGTCATAAAGTTCAACGCTGTTATTTGCTAGTGGAGTAACATAGGTGTAAACCAAGTCACTGTAATCAATAATAGGCAGATTCCTTTTCAGCTTAACATTGTCCTCATCAACATATTCATCCGGGTAATCATGTAATCTGTATATATAGCCCTCGAAGCCATCACTTTCATAAGGAATAACAGTTAAATCAAGTTTAATCTTTTGTCCTTTTTTGAGTTTCCGCTTTGCGGCAGAAAAATTTATTGTTGTAGTATAGGTTTTTTTAGTGACTGTGGCATTTACAGTGCCGTTGTAACGAGCAATGTGACCATTAATGTAACCGACATTGGCTGCCTTGATGTAGCGATTATGCCCTAAAGAATAATAATATTTGCCTTTGATTTTATGAGTAGGTATGTATCGGGGTTTGAAGTATCTATCTATATCTTTAAGATAGTAAAAATATTTGGGTGTTTTATTAGCAGTCTTAGCTTTTCCTTGATACTTGACAATTGCATTAGTTCTTAATTTCTTACCAGTTGCTTTGCCAGTCTTGGTGTAAATCAGTGAATTGTGATTTATTACTAATTTGCCTTTTTTAATATTGCGACCTTTTACTTCTAAAATTGCGACATTCTTAACGTAATAGTTATGTCCAAGGTTGTAAAATTTTTGCCCGTTAATTTTTTTAGTGCCGTAGTATGGATAACTGGTCCTGCCGTCACTATATTCATCAATTTCCATATCAGTAATCACGTAGCCCTTGGAATCAGCGGCAAAGCCGTTAGGAACGGTATAACCGTGATCAATATTCAATTTTATTTTATGGCCTGCTGGAGTATAAACATAATCGTTTTTAAGCAGCGTAACTTCTCCTTTGGCCTTCTGAGCAGCTTCTACTGTTTGGGAGTTAGCGGTATATGGTAAAAATAGACTGCTGGCTAGAGTCAGTGCTGTTAAACCAATGCCAACTTTCTTGAAAAATTTCATTTTATGACCTCGCAAAAAATTACTTAAGTTAATATCATTGTACCCTAAACTGCTGCTTAAAATTGTTTTATTATATAAATTACCTAAATTTTTGCGTAGCTTTCAATATTTTTGCAAGGGTAAGCTGGTTTTCAAAATATTCAATAAATTTAAGCAATAAAAATAGAGCTAATCCACCATAAAAGTGGACTAACTCTATTTTTTAATTTAACTCCATTCGGCAAAGTTTAAAGTACTTAATTGAATTTTGGTTGTGTCAAGTAGCCAAATTGCCTGTTTTACTTGTGCAATCGTTGCTTTTGGAGATTGTAAAACAGAAGAAGCAATCATCAAAGCATTATTATAATTACTTACTGCACTTTGTTGCTCACACTTAACATTCTTGTTATTCTTATTTTCCTCAAATTTTCTTTGCAATTCTTGCTTATCCTTATCTGTTGCTACTTTCTGCTCGCTTTCAGCGTCTTTAGCAGTATTGAGAGGGGTAAGTTTAATTCCACCGGCAAAAGTAACATCACTAGCTTTGACAAAGCTGTTAGTATAGCGAATCTTATCTTCTGTCGATTCAATTAGTTTATTGTTTTTGTCAAGCTCTGGTTTTTTAAGGTCAGTACCGTCGTTATTAACAAAATAGCTTCTATCTATTCTGTAGGTTAAAAAGTGATAAAACAGTTCTGCTTTCTTCTCACTAGGTACCCATAAGTAATAAAGACCATCAACGGTCAAGGGGCTTTGCTTACGGTTCCTGTAACTGATACCTGTTGGAGTACCGTCAAAATTATAGAATTTAGTATTTGTTGTTGTATTAGGCCTTACATAGGTGAATGTAAGTTCATCGTAACTTGATGTTGGCAAATAGTTTCTCAATTTAATGTAACTTTGACCAACATATTCGTTAGGATAATCGTGCAGACGATAGATATAGCCTTCAAAGTCTTCTGCCCAAGGCTCAACCGCTAAATCAACTTTAATTTTTTGCCCCTTTTTTAGAACGTGTTTAGTGGAATCATTGGTTAATGTTTGAGTTGTCGTCTTTTTGAGAACAGTAGCATAGGTAACGCCATTATACATAAGAGGATAGCCATCTATACTGTCAACGTTATTTGCTCTAATATAACGATTTTTCCCTATTGCATAACAGTCTTTACCATTAACTGTTTCTGTCGGCAAGTAATAAAAGGTTGCCTTTTGCTCAGAAACGTTAAATTTTGCAAAGTAATATTTTTGCTTGGATTGGGTTTGCTTAACCTGGCCCTGATAGTTAACGACTGATTTAACTGGTAGAGTCTTGCCTTTTAGTTTACCTGTTTTAGTATAGATCGCAGATCTGTGATTCAAAACCAGCTTACCGGTCTTAGAGCTTTTACCGTTAACGTTATTAACATCACCGTCATTAATATATTCTCCTTGACCAATTTTATAGTATTTTTGCCCATTAATCATTATTGTGCCGTAATAATCTAAGGAGTCAACATCAAAAGAAGAAACATAGCAGAAACCATTAACATCTGGTTCAATTACAGAATAATTCCCGTTTTTTCTTGCTTTAAGTCTTTGACCATATTGATTATATACGGGTGCGTCATTGACTAAAGTAATTCTGTTTTTAGCTAGTTTTTGTGTTTTTGGCGCAGCTTGCACTGTTTGAATATGATTTAGACTTGGCATCAGCGGACCAATTGTCAACACTGTTGCGGCTAAGCCAATACCAATTTTCTTGAAAAATTTCATATCTTCACCTCATAATATACAATTTCTTTACTTATATCATTGTACCGCAAATTATTAATTAGCTACTTATTCTTAAAGTAAACAAAAGAAAACTATGATTACTGATAAGTTGTTACTTAACACCGGTAAATGAAATAGAGACACCGAAAAAAAGATAAAGCTTTATAATAATTTGTGTAAGCGATAACAAAAAGGGAGGATATTTTTATGTCAATAGTAAATAATAATTTTACGGAAGTTGTAAATGGCCGTCATTCAGTCCGGAGGTTCGACTCGACTGTCAAAATTAGTCGTGATGAAATTAAAGAAATGCTTGATGAAACAATCAAGGCGCCGTCTGCTTGCAACTTGCAATCATGGAAATTTGTAGTGGTGGATACAGATGAGGGCAGAAAAAAATTACATCAATATTTCATGCCTTTTAATTTTCCCCAGATAGATGACTCTGCTGCTATAGTTTTATTCTTCGGTAATACTTTGGCTTATAAAAAATATAGTCAATTATGGCATAAAATGTATGAGCAAAAGAAAGTAACAAAGGATGCAATGGATGCTGCACTTAACACTTTCATGCCACTTTATCAAAATGCACCAGATTCAATGCTCATTGCAGACGCAACTGTAGATACTAGTTTAGCTGCTATGCAATTTATGTTAGTTGCTAAAGCACACGGATATGATACCAATGCCATGGCTGGCTATGATGCTAAAAAAGCTGCTGAAATTATGGGTCTTGATTCTAAGCAATACATCCCTATTATGGCCATTGCTGTTGGTAAACATGATCCTAAAGCTGATCCAGAAATAACAACTACTAGATATCCATTATCTGATTTACTTGATTTTGCCTAAGAGGATAAATTTTATGGAAAAATTTAAAGATAAAGTTGCTTTTATAACAGGGGCTGCTCATGGTTTTGGGATGAAATTTGCTGTAGAAGCATCTGCAAGAGGGATGAAATTAGCCTTACTTGACCAAGATGAAAAAGCTCTAACCACTGTTTGTGAGCGGCTGATTCAAAATGGTAGTAGTGTAAAGAAAATCGTTGCAGACGTTACTGAAGAACAGGAAGTTTATGACTCTGTAGACAAGGTAATGACAGAATATGGCCAAATTGATCTTCTGATAAATGATGCTGGAATTGCTACTGGTGGTCCAATTTGGGAAGTGCCAATAAGAGATTGGGAATGGATTTTACACGCAGATTTGCTAAGTCAAGTTTATATGCTTAAAAAGGTATTACCTATTATGATGAAGCAAGAAAATGGTGGCGATGTACTTAATGTTGCTTCCGTAGCAGGTCTGATGTCTACAGCTGGTTCACCAATGTACATTTCTACCAAATTTGCTGTAGTTGGCATGACCGAAACAGTAGCGTACGATTTACAAGCATATAAGCAAGACAAAATTCATATGCATATTTTTGCTCCTGCTTTTGTTCATACTAATCTTGATCATACTGAGGACTATAGACCAAAGAAATATACGGATACTTCAGATCCATATTATCAGAGTGATACTTTTAAGGAAGTTCTAGCACGAAATGCTCAAGAAATTGATACTGGAATGCCACTTGATGACATAGGTAAGATAGTATTTAAAGCCTTGGAAAACAATAAATTTTATATTCTCACGCACCCTGGATTAAATCCACTAATCACAGGTAGGGCAGAAGATGCTGTTAATGGCAAAGCGCCTGATCTTAAAAAAGCTATGAGTTTCATGAAAAATGCGCATTAAAAAGGGGCGGACAAATTGATTACTTCAGACTAATTTTTACTTTGAAGCAAAGATCAATAACTAAGGTCCGCCTTTTTTATTTAAAATTTTTCATAAAATCTGTAACTAGTTTGCTGGTCTTTTTACGATAATATAACCCATATTGCGCTTTTTCCTTAATATTTAATGGTCTTACAACAAAAGGTTTGACATAGTTTTGCATTCCCTGAGCAATAATAATAATTTCATGCCGCAAACGGGCTGTTGCGAAAAATGATGAATTATAAATGCCAAAACTTTTTAATTTGATCCTAGGGTATTTTTTCTCTATGGTATCTTTAATTTTGTCACTTATTAAAGAGACGCCTTCTTTTTCAATATCTACAGCCATTCCATTTAAGTCAGAAAGGTTAATTATTTTTTTCTTAGCTAAAATTTTGTCAGGCGGTATAGCGACATAAATTGGTTCGAGTTTAAGGGTAATGAAATCGAAAGACTGATCTAAGTATTTGGTTACTTCATAATATTCTATAATATCAATTTTATTATTAATATCTGATACTTCTTTGATTTCTTGAAACTGTATATTAATATGATCAGCTATTTCGGGATGCTCTTCCAAAAACTTGTTAATGATTACAGGATTCTGTTGGTATATTGTTCCTACTGTTAAAGTCTTTGAATAGTCTTGCATCACTTCTATTATTTCGGTTTCTTCATTTAAAATTTGTTTAGCCATTGGTTTTAATGCTTTACCTGCTTCTGTTAGACTAACACCATGAGTGGTTCTATTAAATAGTTTAACGTTTAATGCTGATTCTAATTTGTTAATTCTTTGAATTACAGCAGAACGGCTAATATATAAATTTCTGCCTGTTTCTGAAAAATCTTGTGTGTAACAAACATTTAGAAAAAGTTTTAATTGTCTTGTATCCATTTATATTACCATTTAGTATTTATATATTTTTCTTTTATTTTACCGTACGTGAATACTATAAAGAAGCTTATTTTTAGCTGATATTTTAGACATTAAATATGAATTTGGTTAATGCTATTGCTAGTAAAATTTCAGTGTTGTTTTTGTGTGGCAATAATTAAATAAGCAAAGGCGGTTTTTAAAGATAGCTATTATTCATAATCAATTTAAAAATGCTTGTATAATTAGGTTAATAATTGTCTGAAAGTAAATAAAAAGAAGATGTCATGATGAAGCAAGAATCATTATTTACAAATAATGGGCAAAATGAACCATTGGCTAACCGTGTACGCCCCCAAAACCTAGATCAGTTTGTAGGACAAGAACAACTGCTGGGACCGGGGAAAATATTGCGGGAAATCATTGATAATGACCAAGTTTCCTCAATGATTTTTTGGGGACCACCGGGAGTCGGCAAAACAACTTTGGCGGAAATAATTGCTCGGCAGAGTCAGGCGAGTTTTTTCAACTTTAGTGCAGTTGACAGCAGTATTACTAAAATCCGTAAAATTATGAAGCAGGCTGAAGCAGAACACGAAGTAGGACAAAAAACGCTGGTATTTGTTGATGAAATTCATCGTTTTAACAAAGCACAACAAGATGCTTTTTTGCCCTATGTTGAACGTGGCAGTATCACGTTAATTGGTGCCACTACCGAAAATCCTTCTTTTGAGGTTAATTCAGCGCTGCTTTCGCGCTGCAAGGTTTTTGTCTTAAAACCGCTTGAAGTCAAAGATATTATCAAGTTATTGCAAAATGCTTTGCATAACCCTAATGGCTTTGGTAAGTTAACCGTTAAAATCAGTTCGCAGGAGATTAAAGCCATTGCCAAATTTGCCAATGGTGATGCCCGGACGGCTTTAAACACGCTGGAAATGGCAGTTTTAAACGGCAACAAAAATGGTAATACGATTGCTGTGACTATGGATAGTCTGGGACAATTAATCACGCAGAAGTCAGTCTTGTATGACAAAGACGGAGAAGAACACTACAATATCATCTCCGCTTTGCATAAATCAATGCGTAACAGCGATGTAGATGCGGCAATTTATTGGCTGTCGCGGATGCTTGAAGGGGGAGAAGATCCGCTTTATATCGCACGCAGACTAGTGCGCTTTGCCAGTGAAGATATTGGCTTGGCAGATACTAATGCACTGAATGTAGCGGTCAACGTCTTTCAGGCTTGTCAATTTATAGGGATGCCGGAATGTGATGTGCATTTGACTGAAGCAGTGATTTATTTGTCGCTTGCGCCAAAGTCAAATGCGGTTTATAAAGCTAGACTAGCCGCTGAAGAAGATGTCAAAAAGACGATTGATGAACCAGTGCCCTTGCAAATTCGCAACGCTCCGACTAAGTTGATGAAAGATTTGGGCTATGGTAAAGGTTACCAGCTGGCGCATTATGCCAAAGACAAGTTAACAACAATGAAAACTATGCCACCGAGTTTAGAGGGACACGAATATTATCTGCCAACCTCGCAGGGTCATGAAGACCGCTTTAAAAAAAGGCTGGAGCAAATTAAAGAATGGCACAAAGAACACGATAAATTTGATTAGTTAGATAAAAATTAAAGAAACTCCGCTATTCGAGCGATAAGTAAAAACAGGCAAATCACAATGGAAGTGGTTTGCCTGTTTGTTATGATCTCAAATTTGTCCTAATTTTGGGATTAACAGCAGAAGTGAAAGTCACGGCTTTTAAATTTACATAAGTTACAAAAGGTTACTTTAGTTTGATAAAGTTATTAGCTTCACAAATAAGTAGTATTATCAATGTGAAAAGAATAACTAATAGGAGGAAATAAAATGAATATTGCGCAAGCAATCAAAGTAACTTTTTCGAATGTTGCGATTGTCAGTTCAATAACGTCAACAATTTTCATTATTCTATTGGGCTTTTACCTGCGTAAACGCGGTATTTTTACCGAAAAGTTTGGTAAAATATTGTCCAAAATAGTTTTGACAGTTGCGTTACCAGCATTGGCTTTTAACTCATTCATGCAACCAATTAGTAATGAAACTTTATCACAAGGAATGAATGTTTTAATCTGGGGAATTGTAATTTATATCATTTTGATATTCTTGACCCCGTTATCATATGTTAAATACCCTAAAGATAAAAGGGATGTTTTAGCAGTACTAACCACATTTGGTTCAACTACTTTCTTTGGTATTCCAATTGTAGGGGCTGTTTTCGGTCCTAAAGGTATCATGTACAGCTCTATCTTTAACATTGGTTACCGTATCTTCTTATATTCGTATGCATACATAAAGATGTCTGGACTCAAGATGAAGGCCAGCAACTTAAAGAAGATGTTTGTCAACCCAGTCGTGATCGCTACATTCTTGGGTTTGATTTTATGGTTGTGCCAAAATTACGTGCCTCAAGTAGCTGTTAAACAAGCAGTTAACGGCGTAATCAATGCCAATGCACCAATAGTTCACGTTGCGTTTTACCGTATTGACCAAACCGCAATTTGGCTATATAAACCAATGCAATACTTAGCAAATCTGGCTTCACCTCTTGCTTGGCTATCAATCGGCTCTACTTTAGGTTCAACTTCATTCAAAGAAGCTGCTGCCAACAAGACTTCATGGTACTACAGTTTTAACAAGGTTATATTAGTGCCAATCTTGAACTTACTGCTCTTGGTTCTTTTAACTGTAACTAATATTTTACCTGTCAGCTACATTGCATTAGGAACAATTATTATCATGATGGCTACACCAACTGCGGCTGTTGCATCATCTTATGCAATCAGTTTTGACCGTGAGCCGGTGTTATCTTCTGATGCATCATTTATTTCAACAATTATGGCGGTTATTGCCATGCCAATATGGATCGCTTTTTTGGGCGTTTTGAGTCAAATTGGCATATTTCATTAATTAGGAGGGAATTTGTAAATGTTTAAAATAGTAGCCTATGGCGTTCGCAAAAATGAAGTGGATTATTTTAAAAAATTAAATAAGTATAATTATGAATTGCAACTGGAATCCGACATGCTAACCCATGATAATGTTGAAACAGCTAAAGGAGCAGATGCAGTTTTACTCAGAGCCAACTGTGTAGGTGATGCAACCAACTTAGCTAAATTCAATGAGTGGGGCATTAAATATGTTTTCACGAGAACAGTGGGATATAACCATATTGATCTCAAAGCCGCTAAAAAATATGATATGAAAGTTGCCCGTGTTCCTGCTTATTCACCATACGCAGTGGCTGAATTAGCTATGACTTTAGGAATGATGCTCTTTAGACATACCGCCTTAGCTACCACCTTGACTAATAAGGGAAACTTTTCAGTTTCGACTGCCACTTTTTCAGGTGAAGTTCATTCAAGTACAGTAGGTATTATAGGTACAGGTAGAATTGGTGCTACGGAAGCACAACTGTATCATGGCATGGGGACCAATGTTTTGGGCTATGATCCTTATCCGAGTGATTTTGCCAAACAATACGTAAAGTTTGTAAGTCAAGACGAATTATTAGCTCAATCAGACATTGTTTCAATTCACGTACCATATTTCCCAGGGCAAAATGATAATTTGATAGATGAAGCTTTTCTAGGTAAAATGAAGAACAATGCGGTTCTGGTCAATACTGCTAGATCGCAACTGGCTGATTACCCTGCTGTGATTAAGGCAATTAAAGATGGTCAAATTGCCGGCTTTGCAAGCGATGTTCTGCCTGATGAAGCAGAAGTTTTAGGCCATAATTATAATGGCAATATCACTAATGATTTGACCAGACAATTAACAGAATTATATCCTAAAGTTTTATTAACTCCTCATATTGGTTCATACACCAGTCCTGCTTTAACGGATATGATTAATGTCAGTTATGAAAATTTCCACCAAGTATTAGAGACTGGTCATACTGATAATGATGTGAAACTTGACTAAAATTTATCTAAATAAAAAGCAAGCTACGATAATGATATGACCCCCAAAATTTGTCCTAAATTTGGGGGTCACTTCACAATAGCTTGTTTTTTTATTTGTTCAATTTATATATTTTAATTGGTCGACCAACCTTTAAATAGTGAACTTTAGTGGAAAGTTTGCCGGTTTTTTCCAAATAATCCAAATATTTTTTGGTAGTAATGCGTGATAATTTTGATTGTCGTGCTACATCTTGATTGGAAAATTCACCGGCAAGTTGGGAAATAGCAGTTTCAATTTTGGTTAAAGAAAAGTCTGAAAGTCCTTTAGGCAACCCGCTCTCATCATTTAAGTTATTCATATCTTGAGTAATAAAAATATGATCAAGTTCACCTTGTGATACCGTGTTGTTTTTTTGTAGCACCTTGTTATATTTTAAAAAATGTTCAATTGCCTCTTTAAAACGCTTAAAAGAAAAAGGCTTAAGCAAGTAGTCCAAAACGCCATATTTTAAAGCCATGTTGATGTTGGTACTGTCTTTGGCGGCGGAAAGCATAATGACATTGGGATGGAGATTATGTTGAATAAATTGTTCCAGTAATTCGGTGCCAGAAGTTTTAGGAAGGTAAACATCAAGTAGAATTAGATCAGGATTGATGTTTTTAGTAATTGCTAGTGCCTTTTTGGCAGTAGCGGTTTGATAAACAGTCAGATTTTCCGGCTTAATAATTCTCATTAAATATTGTTTGTTAATCGAGCTGACCATCGGGTCATCTTCAACTATTAAAATTGTTAACATTTTATTCCTTTTCGTGTTTTTCCTGCAAAGGCAATTCTATATAAAAATTGCTACCATGAGGCTTACAAGATGAAACTTCAAGATGGCCACTATAGGATTTAATGATTTGCTGCACCAGAATAAGTCCATAGCCGTGATCCTTGCCCTTAGTTGAATACTTCTGTTTAAATAAATGCTTTTTAACTTCACTTGAAATACCAGTACCAGTATCAGCAACTTCAATAATTAAGACTGAGCTTTCACTATCGAAATTAATTGCCAAGGTGATTTTGCCACTATCTTTAATTGCTGCTAACGAGTTGTCAATGAGGTTACCCAGTATTTTAATCAGGTCTAAATTTAATTGCTCAGTTACAACCTTTTGCGGTAAATTGGAGTCTGGCGTAATTTCCAAGTTGACTCTTTGTTCTTTCGCCTGGTTAATTTTTCCAGTTAAAAAGCCAACAAGCGCAGGAGATTCGAGCTGTTTATTCAATTGACCAAATTCTTGCTGGTAATTTTGGTTTATTTTTGCAATGAATGAATTAACTTGATCATACTGCTTTAATTCAATCATGCCGTAAATTGCCTGCAATTTATTTAAAAATTCGTGTGATTGTGCCCTTAGTGACTGAATGTATTGTTGGCTACCGGCAAGCTGTTCGGATAACTTCTGATATTTGGACTGATCCTGCAGTAGAGCTACTTGACCAAAAATCTGCTTATGGTATACCAGTTGACTAACTGAAACAATATATTCTTTAGCATTGATTAAGACAAGCTCATTTGTTTTAGGTAATTGTTGGTTGTCTGCGAATAATAAATCAATTAGATTTTTATCCAAGGCTTTTCCCACCATTAAGGAAGGAAAGGATTTTTTAGCCAAGTAATTAGCAGTAATTAAAATTTTGTGATTATTTACAACAATAAGCGCTTCATCAATACTGTCATTAATAGCATATAATTCTGTGAGCTTAAATGCAATTTCGTTTGGTTCCATATCAAACAGCGTTTTTTTAATGCGTCTTGATATTAATAAAGCCAGCAGTATGCCAATTATTAATGAAACTAGAGAGCCAATTACAACTGATCTTTGGGCGACTCGAATAACTTTATTAATTGATTTATCGGTTAAACCAACACAAACTATTCCGATTTGCTGCTTGTGTGCAAAAATCGGGCGGAAAATCCGGTAGCCAGTTCCCAAAACACCCATACGGTGAGAATAATGCGTCTTACCAGAACTTGATTTTTGAGCATCAGAAGGCGAACTAAATTTTTTGCCTATATGATTCTCGGAAGGATGGGAATAGCGGACGTAATTATCGTCAAGTACCACAATAAAGTCTACTTTAGTTTCTTTTTTAACTTGTTCGGCATATTTTTGGATCGGGTTATATGTTGTGGGTTTGACTTTTTTTCTTAAAGCAATTTGTACCTGCTCATTATTGGCGACAATTTTAGACACACTATTAATTTCTTCTTTGATGATTTGTTTTTGATTTTGCGCTACTTTGTATGAGGTGATGGTTCCAGCAGTTAGAATAAAAACAATGGTGGTAAAGAAAACCAGAAAAATAGTTTTTGTTTGCAGTGTAAAACGTGTTTTTTTAAACATATATCTGCCTTTGATATTTTGATATTGGATAACTTAATATCTCTTTCATACAGCTGAGACCCCTTAATTATTATTAGAATAATGTTTTTAATAAAATAACATTTTACTTATACTGTAAAATATGATAAAATGATTAAAATAAATTAGAAGAGAAAGGCTGTGGGAAATGAGATGAAAATGAAATTAGCAAGAGTTGCTTTACTGTGGTTGTGTATAATTGAAATGGAGGCTTTTTTCTCCAATAAGCCGAATTATAACTTAATATGGTCAATTAGTGCATTCATCATAACAATAATTGCTACAGCTTGCTTTGAAGTAAAAGAAGAAACATTTACTAAGCAAGTCGAAAATGATTTATTTTATTTTATGGCATTACAAGGTGCACCTATTAGTTTTGAAACTTTATATTTGTTGAATATGACAGATGAGCAAGAAGATCACCCATTATTGATACTCTTAATTATTGTATTAAATCTAATCTGTGTGATTTTATTTGACTATTTAATTAATAGGGCTAAATTTTACCAAGCTGAAGGTAAAAATGAATAAAATTTAACAAGATTTGAGTACCAGGCAACTATACTGCTTGGTATTTTTTTCTAGCATAAAGTACGTTAGACTATTTGATAGTCCCTGGCTTTATTTCTGGCTTATTCGAAAACTTTTCAATACTAATCAGCTTTTTCTTTAGTTTAGAGTGAAACAAGTATGAACCTTTATTTGATAAAAAAGCGACACCATTCTCTTTACCATTATTTGCTTTTAAGCTAAACACACTGTCACTTATGCGTTTATATGTGCCTCTTTCAAATTGATGTCCGTCGACATTTATAGCATATTCGGGGTCCAAACCAAACGAAATTTCCACATGAGGATTGGAAGGATTTAGTGGCATTGCATTATTAGTAAAACCCCCAAATACAGTGGGCGGGTTTCTAGTATCATAGAGCAAAAAGCCTAAAGTGATAATAAATAAGAATCCAAAAATGTAGGTAGTAATTTTGTAACCATTTTTCTTCATGAGTTTTTCTCCGATGATGAGGTAAAAGTAGAGGGTTTTCTACTAGCGTAATGCTTGTTGACTATTTATCTACATATAATAATAGAACCTGATTTTTGTCAAACTTAATTTGGAATTTACAAAATAGCGGCATTAATAATATACTTAAATAAAGTAGCAGTGTATGCATAATAGCAATCGATTATATGAATATAGGCCAAAAAATGAGTACATCAGTGATAGAAAACGTAGAGATTAACGGGACAAAACTTTATTTTTCAATTAGTTCAAAGCAAAGTCAGGAGCCGATTATTTTATATTTACATGGTGGTCCAGGGGATGCCTGCATTCCCTTAACGAAAAAATTTAATAGCGAACTAGAAGATCATTTTATTTTTGTTAATCTGGAACAAAGAGGTAGTGGACTGTCATACTACAAGTTTTCACCTGAAGAAGACTTGTCCATTCATACCATCTTGGAGGATATTCATCAGTTTGTACTTTATTTATTAAAGCGTTTAAAACAAGATAAATTGATCATCATGGGCCATTCTTGGGGGACGGTTTTAGGACTCTACTTTATTCAAATGTACCCGGACCTTGTTGCACAATATATCGGAATTGGCCAAGTCGTTAACATGAAAAAGAATATTGCTCTACAAAAAGCTTTTTTACGGACAAAAATGAAAAATACTGCTAAACTTGACCAACTTGATTTTGCACATGAACCAACTAAGGCCAGCCTCGCATTAACTAAAATGATTGTAGCTCATGGCGGCTCAATTTACGGTGCTAAAAATTACCGCAAATTAATTTGGTCTTTTATATCTGCCAAAGATTATTCTTTTAAGGACTTAATTCATCGCTTGCAGGGCTCGAAACAATCAATTCAGTATTTCTGGGAAGAATTAATGGACGTTAATTTCGAAAATACAATGCATTTTACTGTTCCGGTAACTTTCTGTGAGGGCAGGCATGACCACCATGTATCATCGCAATTGACTGCAGAATATGCTGCTAAAATTACTAGTCCGTGCAATATAATTTGGTTTGATCATTCTGGTCATTTCCCGCAGTGGGAGCAGCCGACTAAATTTAATCAGGAAATTATTGAACTTTTAGAGCCACAAGCAAACTAAAAAACTGGCAAATCACGTTATTCATCACGCAGATTTACCAGTTTTTTTATATTTAATTAGACCTTATTAATTATTCTGAAAATTACTCAAAAACTTGACGGTTTTTTCATTTTGCGGGTGATTGAATAATTGATCTGGCGTGCCTTGTTCAGTAATTACGCCATCGCTGATGAAAAACATTTGGTCGGAAATCTCCTTCGCAAATGCCATTTCGTGGGTTACGATAATCATCGTTAGACCTGTGGTGGCCAGATTTTTCATGACGCTTAAAACTTCTCCAACCATTTCAGGATCCAATGCACTAGTAGGCTCATCAAATAACAGAATTTCAGGGTCCATGCAGATAGCACGGGCAATCGCGACCCGTTGTTGCTGTCCACCTGAAAGTTGGCTGGGACGGGCATTAACGTATTGTTCCATACCCACCTTTTTCAAATTTGTCATAGCAATTTTGCGGGCCTCGTCTTTTGACCGTTTTAATACCAATTCCTGACCTACCATGCAATTAGCTAAAACGTTCTTGTTTTCAAACAAATCGAATTGCTGGAAAACCATGCCGACTTTAGCACGATAGATATTGCGATTGTAGTTTGGCGCCAAAACATTTTCTCCATGAAAATCAACCTCGCCGGCAGTAGGCTCTTCAAGCAGATTGATGCAGCGCAATGTAGTTGATTTACCACCACCTGAAGGACCAATAATTGTGGCGATTTCACCTTTATTAATATCAAAAGAAATATCTTTCAAAACTTGGTGTTCACCGAATGTCTTTTTAATGTTCTTTAAACGTAAAATAGTCTCATTAGATTCAGTCATTAGTTATTAGCCTCCATGTCTTTAGGTGTGCCCACTTGAACTTGGTTTGCCATTAAGTTGTAGTTTTTACTACCTTGAAGGTGTTTTTCAATTAAATTAAAGATTCTCGTGATGGTAAAGGTCAAAGCAAGGTAGATAGCAGAAATTGTTAGGTAAGTTGGGAAGAACTTGAATGTCTGACTGGCAATGGTCGAACCGACGAAGAACAATTCTGATACCGAAATAATACTTAGAACGGAAGTATCCTTAATATTAACAATAAATTCGTTAGTAATTGAAGGTAGGCAATTCTTGATCGCTTGTGGCAAAATAATGTGCCACATTCTTTGATTATGAGTCATTCCTAAGGCGCTAGCAGCTTCAAATTGACCCTCTGGTGTAGAAATAATGCCTCCCCGAATAATTTCGGCTAAATATGCACCTGTATTAATAGAAACGATTATTAGTGCGGCGACAGTTCTGTCAATATTCAGGTGCCAGAATTGGGCAATACCATAATAAATAACAGCAGCTTGCACCATCATTGGCGTACCCCGGAAGACTTCAATGTAGACCGAAAGCAGCCAGTTCACAAACTTAAGCAGCCATCTTTTACCGGTAGTGGTTGGTGTAGGAATAGTTCTAACTATACCAACTGCCAGGCCGATAAAGAAACCTACAATAGTACCAACTGAGGCCAGAAGAAGGGTCATACCGATACCGTTTAAAATCATGCCACCATATTGGCGCCACATTGATACCAGCCAAGGTTCAGACTTAGCCTTTTTGCCTTTTTTGTTATTATCAGTTTTAGGTTGCTGCTTAACAGCTTCAGTCATTAGCTTAGTTCTTTTTGCTTCAGGAATAGTAGCTAATATCTGGTTAACGCTCTTAAGCAGAGCTTTGTTGGGCTTAGCGATTCCGATGGCAGTGACAGACTCATCTTTTGTGGCGTGGAAACCAGCCATTTTGCTGACAGGAATTGACTTAATGTCAGGATCAACCATCTTAAAGGAAGTTGATTCAGTGTCTTCGGCAACATAACCATCAATAGTACCTGAAATCAAACTCTGCCGCATAGCCGCAAAATCACGCATAGCTGGCTGACGCTTAGCGCCCTTTAATTGCTTGATCAGGTCATAGTGGAAAGTACCTTGTTGTGCGGTTAATTTAGCACCTTTAAAGTCGGTTAGTTTCTTAGCGTTAGCGTATCTGCTGTTAAGCTTGGTAATTACCACAAAAGTGCTGTTTCTGTAAGGCTGAGAGAAATTAATTGCCTTTTCACGCTCAGCAGTCGGACTCATACCAGCAATAATTAAATCAGCTTTGCCACTGGTTAGAGCAGGAAGCAAACCGTCCCATTCGGTCTTAACCACTTCAACTTTTCTATGTAATTTTTGACCAATAATTTTAGCAATTTTAACATCATAACCATTGGCGAATTCTTTTGAGCCTTCAATTGGCACAGCACCGTTGGCATTATTAGTTTGTGTCCAATTGTAAGGCTGGTAATTAGCTTCCATAGCTACTTTTAGTGTGCCGTCATCCTTTTTGGCATCAGCTTCAGTAAGACTAAAATCAGTCGCTATGCTCAAACAAGTGAATAAGGCAACTAGGGTAGCCAACCACTTATATCTTGACTTCATTTTGAAAACCTCCATAAAATATGTTTCAAATAAAGCCAATACAATAAAAGCGTAAATAAAAACCCCGCTGTTAATCAAAACAACGAGGTTCATAATCTATTTTTAAAACAAATCATATAGCGCTCCCTGGGGACTAACCAGGACAGTCTGCAAAATATTCTCTTGCAGCCCAACAAGAAAATTGAAACGAACAATATTCTTATTTCGGCGGTAATTCTTACACTAATCTTCACAGTGTTCGCTCACTCAGATCAGTTTTGTAATAACCGCGACCTCTATTGCATTGGAAATTATTTAACTTAGAAAAATAATAGGCTATCAAAAGCAACTTGTCAATAATTTTATTTCAAAAATATTTTATAATTATCTCATTTAATTTCTTTTACTATTTTAAAAGACATGAAAAAGCTTGCTCTTACTACCAGCCATTGTCATTTTGGTAAGCTCTCTTTTTCATTCTGGATACATACGGGTTGCCAGCTACATAGTAACGCAGTTTTTTATTGGCCCATTCTAGTTCAGATTGGCTGACCCCAATTCTGGCACTGGTTTTAATTTCCTTAGCCAGCTTTTTGTGACTGTCATCTAAGTCAATTTTAAAAGGGGAGTCAGTTAAGAAATGTAAATTCCATTTTTTACTGTGAATGCCAAAAGCCTGCATCATTTTTGCAGGTCCATTGGTTAAAAGGACACCGTCTTTGCCTCCGCGATTTTTAATCATCTGATCTATACCCCAGGCCGGTTCGATAGCCCTAATTAAAACTCCTTGAGGTTCATTATATTCTTGCGTTGCAACATCAAAAAAGAAATATTGTCTCTGAGCATAAATATAAATAGTTCCACCTTTTCTGTAAAGACCCTCGTTTGCGGGACTGCGATGACCGCCATAAGAATGAGCTGCGCGGTCCTTGACCCCTAAATATGCTTCTACTTCTACAATATAACCACCCATAATATGTTCACCGTCATTGTATGTGAGAGGTCTGCCAATTAAATCTTTAGTAATAGCGGCAGTAGATTTATTAGTAAAATAAGTTGAATAATTCATTTTTCTTTCCGTGTAGTAAACTTAAATTAAAAGGAGATATATAATGACAAAAATAAAATTAGTGCGCATTTACGAACATGAACAACCGCTCGGATACCGCATTTTAGTTGACCGTTTGTGGCCTAGAGGCAAAAGTAAAAAAGATGCAAATTTAGATGAATGGGCAAAGGAAATTGGTCCCAGCACGGAATTGCGTAAATGGTTCAATCATGATGATACTAAATATTCTGAGTTTCGGCAAAAGTACATGAATGAATTGGATCACAATCCTGTAACTGCTGCCTTTATTGCCAAAGTTAAAGATAAGCTGGTTGAACAAGATGTTCTTTTTCTTTATGGTGCAAAGAATAAAAAGCACAACCAGGCAGTTGTGCTCAAAGAATACGTTGATCAAAAACTATAATTTGCGTTTACTCTTTTTAACACGTAAAAAGTGAAAAGCAATAGTTAAAATTAGAATACTGAACACGATTAATGCAAAGGTCGTATTAGGTAATTCGTAATTCAGTGGTGGCAATGACAGCAATAGTTTAAAAGCAATGATGCCGATTAAAATATAAGCCATTGGCTGCAATTCAGGAATAATGTCCATTAACTTGATTATTATTTCGGCTACGCCGCGCATGCATAAGATACCAATCATGCCGCCAATTAATACTACTACTGGATTGCTGGAAACGGCTAAGGCTGCTAAAACGGAATCAATTGAAAAAACGATATCCATTGCTTCAATTGAAATAACAGTCCGCCAGAAAAGTGACAAAAAATGTTTGCCCTTTTTTGGCGTATGTTTAGTGATCTTTTCTGATTCTGCTTTTTCTTTAAAAGCAGCCTTTTGCGGCTGCCTTTGATTGTAGAAAAACTTAAAGGACAGATAGAAAAGATAGAGACTACCAGCTAATTTAATCTCCCAAAAATTGATTAAGTAAGTACCAATGCCAATCACGATAAAGCGAAAAATATATGCGCCCCAAAGGCCATAGAACAAAGATTTTTCCTGTTGCTTTTTATTAGGCAGAACCTTAGTTTGTGCTGCTAAAACAACCGCATTATCAACGGAAAGTAAACACTCCATTAAAATCAGGGTTAAAATGATGAGCCAATCTTTACCACTGGTTAATACGTGAATCCAGTTGCTTCCACTAAAAAAGGGAGCATACATTTTAAAAATTGCCATTTAAAGGCTCTTTTCTCTTTCAGAATAAATTTAATTACTATGTTGAATTTTAACAAGTAATAAATAAGTACTCGGGCGATAAACAAATTTGAATAGCTTAAAGGGCCCTTAAAAAATTTAAAGCTGCTTAAAAACATCTAGAGCATCTGCAATGATGGCAGAAATGCCTTCTGCAGGAATAGCTGTTTTATTAATTGCCCAAACTTTGGCACCGGCTTGTCTATATGACAATAATTGGGCAAAAGGATAGACCACAAAGCTGGTACCTGAAATAATTACTAAGTCAGAGTTTTGCATTGCGTTGACTGATTTTGCCAAGCTGTCGCCATTAATTGCTTCACCGTATAAAACGATTCCTGGTCTGATAATACCACCACAATTATCATGACGGTAAGATTTGGCATATTCATCGTATTCAACCGTTTTGTGACATTTAGTGCAATATATATTATAAAGACAACCGTGAAATTCAGTGACGTGTTTATTGCCTGCTTTGTTGTCCAAGCCATCAACATTTTGGGTGATTAAATCTCCTTTTTCATTGCAGATAGCGGCAATTTTCTGGTGGATTTCATTAGGCTTAGCTTCAGGAAAGTACATATTATCCATTACGAACTTGTAGAAAAATTCAGGTCGCTGATAAAGTGTTTCTTCACTCAGAATTGTTTCCGGACTTTCAGATACACCATCATAAATACCGTTTTTGGAGCGATAATCAGGAATACCGGAATGAGTTGATACCCCAGCACCTGTCAGAAAAGTAATATGGTGTGCCTGATCAATATCATTTTTTAACTCAGTTATCTTATTAGAATCAATCATAAATTTGCCTTTCTTAAAACTAGATTTTCTACTGTTAGTTTACTACAAGATTTTGCCTGTGAGATAGGGTTATTGCAATAAAAGCCATGCTATCAGTTTCTGACAGCATGGCATTTTATTTATTAAAGAATTTGAATGTCGTGTTCCCTGCACTTAGTAACCATATCTTGAGGCCAGACGCTTGCTTGAACTTCGCCAATATGGGCTTTACCGAGCAAAAGCATGCATAAACGAGATTGTCCAATCCCACCTCCAATGGTGTAAGGCAGTTCTCCATCAAGCAGCATGCGGTGAAATTCCAATTTTTCACGGTCCAGACAATCAGCTTTCTTTAATTGTTCATGGAGACTTTCTGGACTAACGCGAATGCCCATTGAGGAAATCTCAATTTTTTGTTTCAAGGGCTCATACCAGAAAATCAGGTCACCGTTTAATTTCCAGTCATCATAATCTGGTGCTCGACCATCATGAGGTTTACCACTTCTTTTGAGCTTGTCGCCGATTTTCATAATAAAGACGGCTTTTTCTTTTGCAGTTATCTTGTTTTCCCGTTCTTCAGGACTAATATCCGGCCAGCGGTCTTCTAGTTCTTGCGTGGTGATAAAGTAAAGCTTCTCAGGTAGGTGGTAAGTAGAAGCAGGATAACGGGAAGCGCAACCAGCTTCAATTTCTTTAATTGCTGTAAAAATTTTAGTAACGGTGATTTTCAGAGTTTCCTCTGTTCTCTCTTCTTTGGCAATGATTTTTTCCCAATCCCACTGATCCACGTAGAGCGAATGGAAGTTGTCTAAATCTTCATCACGGCGAATAGCATTCATGTTAGTAAAAAGTCCTTCATGCATGTTAAAGCCATATTTTTTCAGTGCCATTCTTTTCCATTTAGCAAGTGAATGAACGACTTCAAGTGTATCATCTGCAGGCAGATCCTTGGCATCAAAGGCTACTGGACGTTCGACCCCATTCAGGTTATCGTTAATTCCAGTATGTTTTTCAACAAAAAGCGGGGCAGACATTCTTTGCAAATTTAATTTTTTAGCTAGAACCCTTTGGAATTCTTCTCGAATAAAGACGATAGCTGCTTCTGTATCACGAATTGTAAGAGTTGGGTGATAACCTTCGGGTAAAATTAAAGTCATTGTTTTGACCTCCTATAAGTTAAGGAAAAGAAAAAGCCCTTTATCCCATTTTTAATAAAAACAAGGACGAAAGGCTTTTTCCGCGGTACCACCTTAATTGCCCCAAAGGGCCAACTCATGAAGCACTAACATGCTTCACCAGCGTGGTAACGTACTGGAGACGACACAACCTACTTTTACTTGAATTTCAGCGTGTTGCTAAAAGTGTTTTTCAATAACTCAGGGTCTAACGGTTTTCCACTGCCACCGATTCACTTAAAGAGGTAAGTTATTTACTTGTCTTTTTCATTGCATTTAATTTGATAATAATTCAATCATAATTTTAATAAAAATGCAAGTAAAATATCATTAATGTTGATTAACCGCTCTAAAGACCGTGAGTCTGTTATAATAGATGAAAATACAATTGAGGAGAGTCATATGATAGTTTTTTATTTAATTCTGGATGCCTTACTTTTAGGCTACACCTGTTATAGCTGGTACTGGCAGGCAAATATTGATTTAAAGGGACATTATCGCTCCTCTTCAATTATTTGGGCTGTAATTTTTATCTGGATCGGTTTTACCTGGCAGTTAATTGAAAAGGGAGATCCAGGTTTAAGTATATTTTTAGCGATTTTCTTAATGATAGGTATTATTGACGGCTTTACAGGTCTTGCACCAAAAAGGGCCGTAGTTTCAGGTTACTTTCGCCGAACTATTTCATATTCGGAAATTGCTATGGTAACTTTAATTAAAGTACCTAATCCGAAGAAAAAGCAGGTAATTTGTATTTTGACAACACAAAAGAACAGACAATATTACCTGCGCTTTTCCTATGGTATCGCGCAAATTGTTGAGGCGCTCAAAAATCACATTCATCATGATATTCATATTGAAATTCAGGATATTTTTTAAGTCACGCAAAAGCGTGTCTTTTTTTAATTATTTTTCTTCCCAGTTCATTTCCAAATATTTAGTAAAACCGCCCTTAAGAGCGCGTTTTTTATTAACCTGATTTAAAAAAGTTTCTTGGTCAACGTTTTTATATTTGAGGTAAGCTAAGATAACTTCGTAAACGTCACCTAGCTCTTCAATTAAATTAGTTTCGGTTTTAGCGGCAAGAACTTCGTTAGTTTCTTCAATTAATTTTTGCTTTAATGCTGGTTCAATTTCTGCTGGAGCAAGTTTGCGATAAGTAGCATAATGAGCAAATTCTGGAATTTTATCTCTGACTAATTTTTTCATTTTAATGGACCTTTCTTAGCTGTAATAATTTATATATTATTATACTGCTAAGAGTTATAAATAATATGTGAAAGCGGTAACACAATGTAGTAAAATTAACAAGTAGAGATATATTTAATAAAGAAAGTGTGACGAAATGCGTAATAACGATTTTAATGATGTGGTTCAAAATCGTCATTCTGTGCGTCATTTTGATAAGAGTGTCAAGATTCCGCGTTCAGAATTTAAAGAAATGTTTGAAGAAACAATTACAGTTCCTTCTGGCTGCAACCTGCAAGGCTGGCATTTTGAAGTAGCAGATACCCCGGAAACTATTGCTAAAGTTAAGAAATACATGCTGAGGTTTAACGACCCCCAGATGGACAGCTGTGCTGCGGTTGTGCAAGTTTTTGCCGATGTTTATGCTTATAAGAAGTATCGTGAAAATTGGACCAAGGAATATGAGACAGGCAACATCACTAAGGAAAAATTAGACGAAGTCTTAAGAACCTTTTTGCCATCTTATGAAAATGGCACATATTATTCTTGTGCAATTGATTCCATTAGGTCTTGCTCACTTGCCGCTATGCAATTTATGCTTGTTGCTCGCAATCATGGATACGACACTAACCCAATTGCTGGTTATGACGAGTCTAAAATTGCCAGAACCTTTAATTTAGAGCCCAAACGCTACTTACCAGTAATGGCAATAGTAATTGGCAAGAGTAACGAAACCGAAGAAACTATGGCTAAAACAACTCGCTACCCAGCTGAAAGTGTTTATCATTTTGCAGAATAATTAATAATAGCGCATTTTAAAAGCCTTCCACAACGGAAGGCTTTTTGTTAATTATAAAATAGGTGAAAGCATCCGTGAGAAACTTTGCAGAATCTTAAGCCAGCGACTTTGTTTGGCTATGTCTTCGGGTGTTAATAATGATGAATCTTTCATATCATCTTCAAAAGACTGCGCAACCTCACTGGTGAAATTTTTATCATAAAAAACGGCAACATCTTCAAAGTTAAGATCATAAGAGCGGTAATCTTGGTTCATAGATCCTACTGTTGAAAAAGTATCGTCAACTACAATCGTTTTGGCATGGATAAACCCCTTGTTATAAATGTAAATCTTGATACCGTAACGGGATAGTTCGTTAGCGTACCACTGCGTTGCGCGGTAAATGAAGGGGTGATCTGGTTTGCAAGGAATCATAATTCTGAGATCTATTCCTGAGCGCGCAATGGTTTGTAAAGTAGCAAACATCGCGTCGTCTGGAATTAGGTAGGGCGTTTGAATCCAAACCCTTTTTTTAGCTAGCGACATGAGCCGCATAATCCCATTGCGCATATTAGCATTATAACTGTCAGGCCCGTCTGAAACTATTTGAGTTGCCACGTCACCACGATGAATGTCGTTTTCATCCAAATTCGGGAACAAAATAGTGTTAAATGTGATTACTTGGTTTTCCTTTTGAATGGAAGCATTCCAATCCATGACAAAGCGCTCTTGCAAAAGTAGAGAGGCTGAACCGACAATTCTAACCTGACTGTCACGCCAATAACCAAATTTTTTCTTGCGACTGAGATATTGGTCACCAATATTAAAGCCGCCGGTCCAAGAAGTTTTCCCGTCAACCACAACAATTTTGCGGTGCAAGTGGTAGTTAATCCGGTACCGCGTAATCATATTGCGCGAGGTAATAAAAGGCAGCACAACCCCGCCTGCTTTTCTTAATTGGTCAAACCAGGCTTTAGTTGCTCCCATTGAACCCCAGGCATCATATAGTAAGCGTACAGATACGCCTTCTTGTGCCTTTTGAATAAGCAAGTCGAGAAAATCATTGCCTATTTCATCATTATAAAAGGTGTAAAATTCAACATTTACAGACTGTTTAGCTTTTTTGATATCCCGCATCATGTCGTGAAACATGACTTCACCATCGGTATAAAGTTTAACATGGTTATTTTTACTTAATGGTGACTCACCATCGTGATCAAAAAAGTGGATAACCATCTTAGCCTTATTTGAGGTATCAGATGTACTAATTTTTTTAGGTGCAGCAGTAATAGATTTTTGGACATTTCGCAGCCCAATATGATGTTGCTTGTTAATAGCGAAAATATTTTCCTGCGAAATTCCCCGACCGAAAAAGCCGTAAATAATCATCCCTAAAACTGGAAAAACCAGCAAGATAATCAGCCACGCCCAGGTTGTTGAGACAGACCGTCTTCTGTGAAAGACGATGTAAAAGGCTAATATAGTATTAGTAATAATGATGATGCGTCCTATGTCACGGAGCAGAATCACACTTATTTCCTCCAAAAATCAAATTACTTTTTAAGACCAATAAATTTATCAATAATGTCGATAACAAAGGGATTATCATGCATCCAGCTGTGTTCTGCGTACTTTTTACCTCGAATCTCAACTTCATGATAAGATTTGGCATAAGGTGCTAAAATGTAGCGGATGCTTTTAGCAGAAGTCACGGAAATAAATTTATCGCTGTTGGTGTTGTCTAAAACATTGCCATAAATGTTTAGCACTGAAATATTGGGATTAAATCGTTTGCGTCTGAGTAAAAGATACAAGTAGTGCAAGTTAACTACAGCTGGACGTCCCTTTTGATTGAAAGCATTAACGTTGGGAATATCTCCTAAGTATACTACTCCGTCAAAAGGACCTGCGATAAAAGCACATTTGACCAAATGAGGGAACTGCTTTTTACGGGATTTGCGCATTTCTGTGCGCACGATGCAGGGACAGGCAAGAGAGTGTGCGATTGCCGAATAGTGAGAAAAATGGTACCTTTGAGCTAAGAATGGTAATGTAAAACGCAAATAGTAATCAATTGCATAAACGCCAACGAGTCGCTGGCGAAAAACAACTTGTACAATGGGATTTCGATCACCTGTCCAGGTACCTTCCAACTTGAAATTACCCAGTAAGTCAGTAGTTACTTTGAGATACTTCGAAGTTCCTTTATCTATCAAAGCTTGCTGAATCATTACCTTGGTAGTATAGTCACCGCCACGAAAGCCATGAAAATAAATTATCGGTACTTGTTCAAAGTTGCCTTTTTTTGGTTCAATGGTGGCATCATCTTCAATTCTTTTTTTGTGTAAACGCAAAAAAATACGAGTTGGTGCAAAAGTTGCCAAAGCAGCGAGAAAAAGCATACTGAGTCTGCTAGGTTCTTGTGCAAGATCACGCTTGTGGTTTTTTTCCACTTCTTCCTTGTATTTTTTAGTATTGAAGAACATAATACCACCTTAAAAATAGAACTACATCTATTTTAGCATTGACTAGACAAATTAGTGAAAGGGGAACATATGAAATTTTATGCAGTAAAAAAGGGCCGCAAGCCAGGCGTTTATCGCACTTGGGATGAAGCCCGAAAACAGGTTGATGGCTATTCTGGAGCTGAGTTTAAATCTTTTAGCAAAATAACGGATGCTACAGAATATTTGGATTGGGATCACGAAACGGTTCAACGGGTCTTTCAAAAAGACGAGGATTCATTAAAAGAGGCAATTGCCAAGATTCAAAGAGAAAGCCGTAAAATCAAGGATAATCCTTCTACTCCAGCAACTTCTTCTAAAAAGAATAGAGCATTAAACGGAACGACTAAAGCAAATCCGTCCAGCTTTTTTGCCACAATCTATACAGATGGCGGCACTCGTAATACCGGCAATTTTAAAGGTGGCCATGTGCGTGCAACGGATAAAGCTGCATGGGCCTATCTAATTGAATGGCAAGAAGATGGCCAACAAAAGTCTGCTTATGATTCAAACGGTGAGTTTGGAGCGACTAACAATAAAATGGAATTAACTGCATTAATTGAAGCTCTCAAAAAATTGCTTGAGTTGAACTTTAACCACCAGCCGCTACTGTTTGTACTCGATTCTCAATATGTTCTAAATCCGATTACCAAAGGCTGGCTTAAGGGTTGGAAAAAGCGTGGCTGGACCAAAAGCTCTAAGGGCCCAATTGCAAATCTTGAATGCTGGCAGGAACTGGATCAGCTCTTGGCTGAATTTTCTCAGACTAAATTTGAATGGACTAAAGGCCATGCCAATAATCGCGGTAACGAATTTGTTGACCATACATTAAATAAGTTTATGGACCAAATGTAATTAGTTAAAATGTAGTGACTATTAAACCGCCAAATAAGTGACTGAAAAATGACGTAATATTGTGCCAAATTTGTTCAAACCAATTGCGGTTTTCTGGGGTATTTATTTTATCGAAAATGTCTTTTGCATTCTTTTTAATATTTTTTGATAAAGCATCAGCCTGGTCTCTAAATTTATGATTTTTTAAAGCACCAGAATCACGCACTTCAATTAAGATGTTGATTATTTGCTGTTTCTGATTATTGTTAATGACGTCGCCAAGATGATTGATGTTAATTTGATTGTTAACAATGTCATGAATTTGACTGTTTGAAATATTATTACCAATTTTACCCATTTCCTGCTTTGCACCTGCAACAGCGTTGTTCAGTTGTGCATCGCTATAGCCGTCTTTATCTTTATTTTCTTTAGTAATTTTACTGAGTGTGTTTATTTCATCTTGGGCTGCATTAACCTGGCTCTGATTTAAGTTTTCTCCGGTTTTGCTGTAAGCTGCGTAGACACCGGCTAAAGCGCCGGAACCATCAATAGGAACGGCACTAGTAACGTAAATGTTGGCATCAGAGATACCGGCAGTTAAAGCAGCGTTTTTATATTGATCAGATGTGATTGTGGTAATATTGTTGCGCCCCTGATAGTCAAGAATATGAACGTTAATACCGTTACCAGAGGCGGTCTTTTCAATCATTGCACTGGACCAAACACCAGAATTAGTAGTAAAATTGGCGCCTGATGGGTTAAGGTATTTGACTAAATCGGCACCTGTGATGGTAATAGTTTGATAGCTAGCGCCCTTTAAAGGTTCGCTGAGTGTTTTTAACGTGCCGGTTTTTTGCGTTTCAGTCAAAGACGTTCCCAGGCAAACTACGGGCAAATCATCTGCTTTAACTGTTTGCTTAACAGTGACACATAAAATAGTACTAAAAAATAACATTGTAATAATAGCTAAAATAGTTTTTGCTTTTTTCATATGTAATTAGCTGATATATAAAACATAGAAGAAAGCAGAATTTCTTGTTTTTTCTACTTTCCGAAAGAAAATATTTTTCCTTTCTTTATTTTACTTACTGTCGTCTTCATTAGTTTTCTGATATCTCTCTTGAGGTGATCACATTGACTAACTCTTACAGCTTGAGGACATATCCTGCCCCATTATTACTTTTTACTTGGCTAGTGCTAATAAATTACGCACCGCATTTTCATCACGATCGGCTTTATAGCCACACTGATAACAAATATACTCATTGTGCTTAGTATGGTGCTTAACATTGCCTGCTAGCGTGATCTTTTCTGGACCAGTTTTAATGTAACCACAGTTAGCACAACGTTGTGTGGATGGGTATAAGCGGCTTGCTAAAACCAATTCTTTACCATACCACTTGCACTTATAAACTAATTCCTGCCGAAACTTTCCAAACATTGAACGATGTAAACCTTTAGATGCTATTCCCATTTTCATTGCTTTAACATCTAAATCTTCAATGACAATTTGATCGTAATCAGTTACTAACTTAGTCGTGAACTTTTGCAGTAAATCAGTTTGAATATTATTAACTTTACGATAATCACGTTGCAGTTTGTTTTTCACTGCTTGGTAATTACAACTTTTAAGAGCTGTTTTTAAACCATTTACTGTTCGCTTACGTGCCAGTTGACGTTGATAATGTTTGATACGCTCATATAGTTTAACTAGTTTCCTAGGTAAAACTTGTAAGTTACCGCCTGTCCAATTAAAATGACCAACATTTACATCAACTGCAGTTTTTTGACCAGTTTTTGCCTTTACCTTAGGCTCAAATTGATAAGTTAAAGCTGCTGTATAATGTCCGCTCTCTTTTAAGATACTAACGGTTAACAATTTCGTCATTTGTGGCTTTTCTGCTAGTTTAATATCAAACCAGTCTTCTTTAACCACTCCTCGAGGACGGTCTAAACGTAATTTGCCATTAATAATCTTAGCTCGATCTGTTTTAAAGCCTTGACGGGCCGCCTTTTTGCTTTTGAATTGTGGTTTGCCCCAATCAGGTTGAGCTTTGTCAAAAAAATTCTGCCATGCCTGTGCCAAATCTTTAATTGCTAATTGCAAGCAACGAGCTGATAATTTATCTTGCCAATCTTCTTTGTTAGCGACTAATTCATTACGTACTCGATATTGGTTGGGCTTAGGGTTATCTATTGGATTAATGATATTAGCTTCATACATATCATTCCAAGTAGCTAAGCCCTGATTCCAACAATAACGACGATAGTCGCACAAGGCTACAAGCTGCTTAGTCATTATCTGATTAGGACATAATCTGACTAATTGAGTTTTAGTTACTATCATCAGTATCTTCCTCAACTAAGCTTTTATCAGCTTCCAAATGCTTCTTATACTTACGTAATCCGTATAAGCGACAAGAGAAAGCTTGAATGATACTTACTAAGTCATCAACCAATTCTTGATCAGGAGAGGTCTTTTTACGATTTAAAACAATTATTTTAGTACCATGCCGTTTACAAAAACCAGCAAACCAATCATAACCAAAACGAATAAAACGATCTTGATAGGTAATATAAATTTCACTTACTTTACCTGCTTCGACTTCTTCAAGTAGCTTATTCCAAGCTTTACGCTTGTAATTTAATCCGCTGCCAATATCAGTTATTGCTTCATCCATAATAATGCCCTTGGCATTTAAAAAGGTTTGAATAAAATCAATTTGATTTTGCAAATCTTTCTTTTGCCCATAAGTTGAAACTCGAGCATAAGCGATAATTTTACCTTTCTGCTTACTACCGGATTTATGCAAAATTTGTTCGACTTGTTCTTCAGTGTAATAGCGACGATTAGTTGGTGTGCGGTGTGCAACTAATGTTTTATTACTATCCCACTTTTGTAAAGTACGGACAGTAACACCAAGCAATTTAGCCATTTCACCAATCTTATAGCTAGCCATATAACAATCCTTTCTATGTTTTGTTCTTTCTTAAGATTATTATATAGCAATTGCCTATTTTTAACTATAATATTCTATAAAATTATAAGCAGTTATTTCCCTCCTTTTAACTGTCCTTAATTATACTAAATGATAAACGCAAAAGTTTAAATTATAGTTATGTACTACTTACTTTACGTTATTTTTAATATTTAAGATGGTATAATAACAAAAGTAAAGGAGGAAGCTATGACTGAGCAACCTGAATTAACTGTCATCATGCCAGTTTACAATGTTGAAAGATACTTGACTCGAGCACTTGATCATTTGGCACAGCAAGATGATCCGAATTTTAAGTTGTTAATTGTCAATGATGGTTCAACGGATAATACTAGAAAAATAGCTGAGAGCTATCGCGCACGATTCCGTTACTTTAAAATAATAAATAAGCATAATGGTGGCCTTTCTGATGCGCGTAATGTTGGTATTGCGAATGTTGATACACCATATTTTACTTTTCATGATGGTGATGACTGGGTAGATTCCGGTTATACAGCTTTTTTTGTAAATGCCTTTCATGATCATCCCGATGCTGCAATGGTTTCCTGTGGCTTTTGGCTTGATTACGAAAATAAGCCGGGCTCAGTTCCTGTAACTAAAAAAGTTGTACGGGGAATGAAAGGTAAGGCTAGAACGTACCAGTTAATCAGTAATCCATTTGGCTCTTTATGTGATAACCATTGCTTGGCTACTCCTGTTAAAGGCTATACTTGGAACAAAGGCTACAAATTATCGGTTATACGCCAGAATCATCTTAGTTTCAAGAAAAACTTGGCTTTTATGGAGGATCAAATATTTAATGTCCAATACTTGGCTTTAACAGAGGGCTTTTATTGTGATAGCAAGCCTTTATATCATTACTGGCAACGCAAAGACAGCATGGTTCATCACTTTAATTCAAAAATGATTCCTGATAATTTTAAAGCGAATTACATAATTGCTAAAATTATCATCCGTAGCTTGTGGCATGAACATAAGAAGGAAAATGGTTCTAATCAGAAGTTGATTGAGGCTAGTGAGAGAGACCAAAGATGAGAGAAAAAGTAAATGGTAATGAACTTTATTACAGTAAATTAGGTAAGGGCGCGCCACTTCTTCTATTACACGGACACCATTTAGATGGGGGCATGTTTGACCAGATAGTGGCTCCTTTGTCTCTTTATTACACGGTTTATGTGTTGGATATGAGGGGTCATGGTCTGAGTCAGGGAGAAGCAGCAGAACACTACCAGACTGAAGTTGAAGACCTTGCGGCTTTTATTAAGCAGGTTCATATCAGAGGCTGCTATTGCTTTGGCTTTGATGCAGGTGGCTTGGTGGCAATGATGCTGGCAAGTCAAGACCAAGATATCTTTAAAAAGCTGATGATAGCAGGTGTTTTTGTTAACGGTAATGGCATCAGGCCTTACCACTATCTGACTGAAGGTTTTCTGCGCTTCTTACGCATGAACCGAGACAGTAAAGTAGAATTATCAGAGAGCTTTATGTCGGTTGACAGCTTAAAGGCAATTAAAATACCTACCTATTGTGTAGTGGGTGAAAAAGACTGGGTTAAAGTAGAGCATGTCCGCTGGTATAGTCAAATTATTCCTCAAGGACAGCTTTTGGTCATGCCCAGACAAAAACATGAAAGTTACGCCGTAAAGAGTTTCAAATTACTAAACTTAATGGAAGACTTTTTCCAATAGGTCGTTAAATTTTTAGAATTAAGAGTAAATTCGCATAGTAGAAGCCGAAAGTATCTTCGGCTTTTTGTTTGAATTATTACTTTTCTAGGCACTAAGGACTTTTTTGGTTATAATAGACTTGCAAAGATTGTATTTTTTAAAAAACGAGGTAGCTATGAACAAGGAAGAACTTCTTCAGTTAATGCACCCAATGAAGCTAATTGGGCTGGGCGGAAATCCCGCTTTAAATGAAAAAATTGCGCAAATATTGAAAAAGCCATTAATCGAAACTGCTGTGCAGCATTTTAGCGATGGCGAAATTCAAGTTAATATTGGCGAAAGTGTCAGGGGGTGTGATGTTTTTGTCATTCAGTCAATTCAAGATCCTGTAAATGAAAACTTTATGGAATTAGAAATTGTTTTAGATGCCTTGCATCGTGCTTCAGCGCATAGGGTTAATGTAGTAGTACCATATCTGGCTTATTCACGCTCAGATACCAAAACTCGTTCACGGGAACCAATTACTGCTAAACTCATAGCTAATTTATTACAAATTACTGGTATGGATCATTTAATCGCACTTGATTTGCACGCTTCACAAATTCAAGGCTTTTATAATGTTCCAGTTGATCATTTGCACGCTATGCCATTATTAGCGCAATATTTTATTGATAATGGCATCGCTTCTAAAGACGAAGACGACATTGTCGTTGTTTCACCGGATCATTCTGGTGCTAAACTTGCTCGTAACTTTGGCCAGTGCTTTGATGCTCCCATCGCAATTGTAGACCAGCGCCGTGCCCGTTATGACGCTGATGTACATGATATGATCGGTGATGTTAAAGACAAGAAGTGTATTATTGTAGATGACTTAATTGATACAGGATCGCGTATTTCCTCTTCAACCAAGTCAGTTTTAGCAGCAGGCGCTAAAAAGGTATATGTTGCTGCCACACACGCACTGCTCTCACAAAACGCGCTTGAAGTTCTAAATGAATTACCAATTGAACAAATTGTAGTGACTGACACAATTAAGCATAGCCATTATCCGGACAGAATGGTCCGTATTTCTGTTGATTTGCTTTTGGCGCGAGGAATTAATTATGTATATAATGATCGCTCAATGCATTTGTTAAGTGAAAGTGATTTAAAGTAAAGACATATTAAATGGCTTACTGCTAACATTTTTCTCTTTAGTATGAATTATAAGCATATAATATACCGGTGCCTTTTTTGTTTATTTATTCTATATCATTGGTATAATTAAGGCAAAATGTATAGGAGCTGAAAAAACATTATGGCACGACGTAAAAATTATAAAAGAAGACGTACAATTTTAAGTAATACATTTCACTTAATTAGAGAAAATGGAATGGATAGTGTTTCATTTCAAATGATTGCAGAAAAGTCGGGGATTTCCAAATCCTTACTGCAATCATATTATCCCCATAAATCAAACTTGATTACTGATGTAGTGCGCAATATTCTCAATACATTAGATAAGCAGGTGCAAAAATTTGGTGTTAGCAAGGAAGACGAAGTTTGTGCTCGCACTAAAGCCTTTATTTATGCAATTGAAATGCTGGGGATCAAAGATGAAGGTCTTAAGCGCATTATTACAGAGGTGTTTAAAAGTAACGAGTCGTTAGATTTTTGGAGTAATACCATTAATGATTGGTTAAAAGAAAAACAGCTGTTTAATCATGTGGACTTTGATCCGAAAGAAGTACGGCTGGGGATTGCTTTTGCCGTGACAGGCATCAGTCGTCTATATTATGACAATAAAGATTATGACGTTTCTCCTGAAGAAATAGCAGATTATGGTACAAAATCATTTATGTATAGTTTCTTACATTGCTCAGAATCTACTATTGATAAGGCGCTTAAAGAAGGTCATGAAATTATCGAATCTACCGATATTAAGACCATACATCATGCAATAGATACAATGTTTGATGAAGACAAGGAGATTGTCTGTTAGAAAGGAAAAATATGGCAAATGGCGCGCGAGATGGTTTGCACAGAATAAATAAAGAGCAGAACGAGGATTATAAAAAAGTTCTGTCCTTTATTATCTTTCTGATTGTGTCGCTAACCATGATTACCGCTACTTTCCTAAATCCCTTTTTCATGAAAGGGCAAATTAGAAACAATAGCAATGAGGCTGTAGTTGTCAGGCAGATCAACAAGCACTTTGATACTTTAGCAGAAATAATTGGTGCTAATAAAAATGGCAACGCTAATTTGTTGACTACTAAGCAAACACAGCCAATTGCTGACCATATTATTGACTATACGTTGGGTATACCATGGTTTAAATTCAGTAATATGAAATTAGCCAAGCAAATTTTGCATGACATTGATTTAAATGTTGATCAAGGCGTATCTAGTGATGCCCAGTTAGTACAAGAAAAACTAAAAGAGCAGGAAAACAATGCCCCATATGACGTAATAGATGCTTTTAATCTGAATACGGTTACACTTGGGGGCAACGTGGCTTTTATTTTATTAATCATTAACGTAATTATACTGATAATGGCTATTATTAGTTTGCGGTCATTAATAAGTGATATGAAGTTATTTTTAAATTCAAAAATGCTGACCCACGAAGTTACCGCGTCTGGTATGTGGGCAGGGTTTTGGTTAATATTAATTGCGAGCGTATTGGCAGTTATTCCCGTAATTTTTAACGTTGAAAGTTTAGCTGTATTAGGTTATGTATTGGAAATTAGCAGCAGTATTTTCCTAGATTTTGTCATTGTAGGTGTCATTCTTTATATCCTAAGCGCAATTCCGTGGGAAATTAGCTCGCCAAACAATTAGAGTGATTGGCTTAAAGCAACTAATTACTTTTACCAAAGGAAGTTCAAATGAAAATTTATTTTGCAAATGCCTTGTTTTCACAAGCAGAAATTAATTATAACGCGCAATTAGCGGCAAAAATTCGGCAAATAGATGATGCCATTGATTTATATTTACCTCAAGAAAACGCGTCAATTAATGATAAACAAGCGTATGCTGATTCTAAAATGATCGCCCAGGCAGATACCGCAAAATTACTCAATAGTGATTTGATGGTTGCGGTTCTTGATGGACTTAGCATTGATAATGGTGTTGCCAGTGAAATAGGTGTGGCTTATGCAAAAGAGATTCCCATAATTGGCTTATACACTGATACACGCCAGCAGGGCGCTACTAATCAAAAAAAGCTACACGCTCTAACTCAGATTGCTGAAAATCAATTTCATTATGTTAACTTGTATACTACTGGTTTGATTAAGCTTAATGGAACCATAGTTAATAATGAAAAAGATTTGTTGACTGCTGTTGCACGCTACCTTTAAAGTTTTACTCAGTTCAAAAATATCTAAAACCTCGAAAAAAACAGCTTTTCGAGGCTTTTATTATTGAATTGATTCAGAAGGATTTTTAAGTTGAAACAGCTTAAAGGTATAACTGGTCAAACCTGAGATTTTTACTTCATATTCATGACCAACAACCAGCGGGATTGATCCAGGATAATAAGTGATAATAGTTTCAAAATTGCCATAGCCACTCTTACTGTAATTATGGACATTTTTAGCCTGATAAGTTTGGGCAGTATCCTTATCAGTAATGGTAATTATTGGATTGCCTTTAAAGCTTTGATCTGAAAGATAGACAGACCAGGCAATATTTTGACCTTGCAAAAGTTCAATTGGAAAAACTTCGCTGCTAGGATAAGTTACCATTTCTTGGCTGGGAATACGAAAAACATCATCAGGATTAAAAACTTTTTGAACAGAATAGCGGTAGCCATTTTTACCATACGCAGCGCCTGCTCCAGTTGATGTTAGGCGTGTTGATAATAGCCATGCTCGGTGACCGGTGTCAGCGCCTGTTAAATTATATTGGTCGGTTAGCAGATCAGTAATAACATCACCAGCTGATTGATCACTAGTATTGAAATTAAGGTTAGCTTTGCTCGAAATGTTGCGAGCTAGCTGCCAAACGTTTTTATTAATTACTTTTGGGCGCTTTTCAAAAGGCAGGCTATGTTGGTTAATCCTAGGGTTAGCATTAAGTGCGGCCAGTACAGCTGCAGTTTTTTGCGCAGCAATATTATCCTGAAAATTTTCTTTAATAGGAGTCAAGCCAAATAGCTGTCTATAATAGTTGGTGTAGGCTAATTGACTATTGAGGTAAGCAGGAACGAGTGTGCCTTGTTTAAATCTGTTTTTAAACTGGGGTTTGCTCAGATAAAGATTATTAAAATTAAAAGTGGTATTATCAAGCTGAGCATATTCCTGTTGTAAATGGGTTACCTTATTTATTTCGTCAGGAGTGAATTCTGCCGCATAAACTTTGGTGTTACTAAATGGAAAAATGAAAAGTAAGCACAAGAGGGCAGTATAAATTTTCTTTATCATTTAAAGAGCTCTCCTTTCTTTAGTATAAATTATAAGACAAAATTAAATTAACTATTATTAAGATTGAAATAAATAGTGATGTTTAATAATTTGTTGCACAAGGCTTTTATGAGGACAAAGTATTTTGATTAATAATGCAAATATGCAGCTGGCAAAAAATATCAGTATCAGCTTAAGCAGTAACTTAGATGATTGGGATGGGATAACCGGCCCGGTAGATAAGGATTTGCGGCAAGTAGTAGTACAGAAAACTACTATTAATAATGGCTATGCCTATGTTTTGCAACATGTAGCCGGAGATACTTTTGTTTATCGTAGTCAGAATAACAGTAATGTTCTTTTTAATAAGGAATTACCAGTTTTACATTTAGCTGGAACGGCTGCAGGTCATACACAAACTTTGGAGTATGCAGGAAGAAATGGGCAGTGGTTTATTGGCATCAAGCCAAATGATTTGAATTCAGGTTGGTCCAGCTGGTCTAAACAAATTGCACGTATTGCAATGCCACATTATTTTAAAATTACTTCGAATACCAAAATGCGACCGCGATTATCCAATTTAAATTACGCAGGAGCTGATTTTGGTGTCAGTTGTAGTGGAGATCAATTTGCGCGTGTAGAAGTTACTGTATCACCAGATTTACGTTACTTTTTAATAGCCTATGGGGATAATGACTTTACCGGCTATTTTGCACTCTACTATTTAAACGATATTAATAATGCTCTTGATGAAGCAACAACGTTAACCAAACATGTTGATATCAGAATGGTAAATTGTATTGCTGCATTTAAAATACCACATTTATCTGGTCGCATGGGATTGGTAGGCTCATTGCAGGGGTTTGCCATTGACAATAATCGGAATATCTATATTTCCAGTCAGTTTGCGGACGACAGATTAGGCCAAAATCGCAAAATTGTTAAAATTCCTTGGAATACAGTCAGTCCGTCACAGTGGGAACTAATTGATTTGTCTCATAAAAGTGAATTAGAGATAGCCGGTTATTATACTGAGCTAGAAGGCCTACAACTGGTTGCTAGTAATGATATCTATTTGACTGTAGCCTACCACCAGTCTTTTGATCCGGTTAATCCTGGCAAGCATCCCACAAAAATAAATAAGCTTTATGAAATAACCTGGGAATAAAAAGGTATTTTTTTAATATAGTATAAATTTTTTGTTTATGATTTTGCCTTATACAAGGCTTTTTGCTTATAATAAAAATAATCCTAAAAAATTGTCTAAATTACAATTCTTCGGGTTTTTCTTGCCGTATAATAAAAAGTTAAGAAATAATGCTAAGAGGTAAAAATAATGACTAAGAAAACACAAGTTGGTTTAATTTTTGGTGGAAATTCATCTGAATATGAAGTCTCAATCATGTCAGGCCACAATATTTATAATGCGATTGACCAAAATAAGTTTGATGTTCACCCAATTTGGATAACCAATGATGGCTATTTAGCAAGCGAAGAGGATTCATTTAAAGTTTTAAAAGATCCTAAATACACTATTGAGAATCCACATGAAGTGGCCAATATTTCAAACTTAATTCAACTGCAAAATTTACCGGAAATTGATGTTTTCTTTCCAATTGTGCATGGTAATTTAGGTGAAGACGGTTGTCTGCAAGGGCTATTCAGAATCTTGAATAAACCTTTTGTTGGTGATGACGTGTTAGCTTCTGCTGTAACCATGGACAAGGAATTTACCAAAATTTTAGCACAGCGTGTTGGCGTTCCTGTTGCTGACTGGATTGCGATTAAACGCTTTGAATATGAAGACGCTGCTAATGCCAAACGCGATTATGATAAAGTCAGTGAGAAACTAGGCTCTGACTTATTTGTTAAGCCGTCAAACCAAGGCTCTTCAGTTGGCGTTCATCATGTTACCAATAAAGAAGAATTTGATAATGCCTTGGCTGACGCTTTTAGATATGATGACAAGGTCTTAATTGAAGAAACCATTCATGGTACAGAAGTTGAAACTGCTGTTTTAGGTAATGACAAGCCAATTGTTTCAGGCGTAGGCCAAATTATCAATGCAGCTGGAACTTTTTACAGCTATGAAAATAAGTATGATGCTGATTCCACTACTACCTTGCAAATTCCGGCAAAATTACCTCAAGAAATTGTAGATAAAGTTAGAGCAAATGCTTTAAAAGTATATCAAGTTACAGAATGCAGTGGCCTGGCTCGAGTTGATTCGACATTACGTGCTAGTGATAATAAAGTTATTTTGACAGAAGTTAATGCGCTCCCCGGTTTTACTAATATTAGTATGTATCCTAAGCTGTTTGAAGAAGCAGGTATTTCGTATTCTGAACTGATTACCCGCTTAATTGGAAAAGCGCAGGAGCGTTTTGACCATAAGAAAAAGTTGTTACATAAAATTGGTTAATTAATTGTGCTAGGGAGTATATCTGATGAATGAAGATAAGCATAATTTTGAAGAATTAACCGCACCTTCGGCAACGGCTAAACACTTGCACATTAGTGTTGCTACATTACGTAAATATTCTTTAATTGTGGAAAAAGTTACTGGTAAGACTGATTATTATGCCAGAACAAAGCAAAATGCGCGTTTATATAGCAAGCAGGATGTGCAGGATTTGGAAGACTTTCACAAATTGGCGCAGGATAACGGTTTAACCTTACAGGAAGCTGCTCAACAGGTTTTTGCGGTTACTGCTAAAAAAGATAAGCCTGAAAAAACTGAAGATGACAAAAAGCAGGAAGTAATGTCTACTTCTCAGATGGTGAAATTACTGAATGCTTTACAGCAAACAATTGGCCAGCAGAATACAGCACTGAGTAATCTGCAAAAGCAATTGGATCATATCGAAAAGCAGAATAAACAGTTATTGGAAAAGCAAAAAGAGTTGGAAAAGCCTGCTCCTAAAACTACTAGTCCAGAAGATGATTTTAGTGTTTTGCCTGATATTTCAGGAATCGTAACCAATGATGATGACATAACAGATGTAGACAAAATGCCTGATACTAAACCATTAACTGCGGCTGAAAAACGAGCTCAGGTTGCACAAGACGAAGAAAAGTCAAGCGAACAAATGCATGAGGAAATTTTGGCTAAAGCTAAAGAAAATGCCGAGAAAGGTGCTAGTACCAATACTCACCGAACATTAGCAGACATGCAGGTTGAGCAAGAAAAGACTCATTGGTGGCAACGATTCTTAGATATGTAGGTCTTAAAAAAACGACTTTTAAGTAAAAGCCGTTTTTTATAATATTTAAATTTTGCAAACTTAGCTTAAAATTTATGTTTAATGGCTGCTTTTAAGTTACAGTAGGTAAGTATAAATCGATTGGAATGATTTGGTTGAAAAAAATTAAAAAGCGCTACTTATTTGCGGTATTAATTGCAGCTATAGGTTTGATTCTAACAGCTTGTACCTATTTTGCGACAGATATTTATTCTAAAAATGATGTGGCTGTAATTACCGATACTAAGATTAAGGATTCTTTAGAAGAAAAAAGTACGGATGTTTATGGTAATAAAGATGAAACCAGAAAGCAGGTTCTTCATTTAAAAGTCTTGTCAGGTAAGTTTAAGGGTCAAACCTATAAAACTACTAATATGTATTACCCCTCGCAATTAGTTACGCAGAAATTTCGTGCGGGACAGAGAGTGCTGGTCAATGTTAAACATGGTGAACCGGTTATTCAAGATCCTAAACGCGACTGGGTTTTGGTTTTAGCGTTGACAGTAACGTCAACACTAATGGTCGCAGTTGCCGGTAAAAAGTCGTTTAACTTAATTGCATCAATGATACTCAGCTGGGCGATTTTCTACCTGGTGATCATGCTGGATATCAAACTTAACGGTTCTTATATTGTCTTGCTGTTTGGTTTGGCTGATATTGTTTTTTCATTCTTTAGTTTATTGGTTGTTCAAGGCTTTAATCGTAAAATGCTGGCAACGTGGTTGGCGACAATTCTAGGTACTTTTGTTTCTTTTGCATTGTGTTACTTGATTATGCGCCTGACCGGTGAATCGGAGATCAAATACGAAACGGGAGATTACGCCACCCAAGATCCTCGCGGCATCTTTTTAGCACAAACCTTGCTGGGCATTTTAGGGGCTGTAATGGATGAAGCTACTGATATTATTTCCAGTCTTTATGAATTAATTCAGACTAAAGCTGATTTAACTGCCAAGCAATTAATTAAAAGTGGACGTACTATGGGTCAGGAAATCATGGGACCTCTGATTAACGTCTTGGTATTAATCTTTATGTCTGAAGAATTGCCGCTGACAATTATCTATTTGCGAGATAATAACACTTTGCGTTCTACTTTTGGTTTTACCCTTTCACTTGGCGTCACACAGAGTATTATCTCAGCGATTGGTATTGTTTTAACAGTTGTCTTTGCCACTGGCTGCAGCTTGCTGTTTTTAGAAGAGAAAAAGCGGAAAGCGGGGATTGAAGAATGAGTACATTAACTGCCTTACTGATCGTGCTAGCAATCTTAATGACGATTGTAGGTGGAGAAACTGGAATTCGCAGTTTCTTTAGTGTTTTAATCAACACTTTACTATTAATCTTAGTAGCTATTTTGATTTCTTGGGGTATCAGTATCCCTCTTCTGATTTTGATTTTCGTTCCTTTAAAGCTGGTAACTATTATTTTCTTAGGCACGCATGATTATCAGGTTGCTAAAAATTCATTTTATTCTTCTCTAGTTGTTTGTTTAGCAGCCAGCTTAATCATTCTGGGTTTTGAATGGTTAGCGCAAGCTGCCGGACTTGGACCAGAAGCTGGTGAAATTTTGGTTGGCTTATCGCAAATGCCGGGTTTAAGTTATCCCTTAATTGCAGTAGCAGTTGCTATCTTTTCCACACTTGGCGCAGTGGCTGAAGCAGCTGTATCAATGAGTTCAGGTTTATTGGAAATCAAAAAGCATAATCCAGAAATTTCGTATGAAGATCTGAAAGCTAGTGGAGCCAAAATTGGTAATGACGTCTTGGGAACAGCAATGAATACTATTTTATTTGGAATGTTTGGCAGCTTCCTTTCATTATTTTTATGGTACATTCGTCTGAATTACACTTTAGGCGAAGTACTAAATGAAAAAATGTTTGTTAATGAAGCTTTGATTATAATGTACTCTTTAATTGGTGTATTATTAACTGTACCATTAGCAACAACCTTTTTAGCAAAAAACATGGTAAAAGTGGGGGAGAAAAAATGAAAGTAAATGATTTAACATTAACTAATTTTAACCAGCGCAAGTTCACCTTGCACACATACACTTTGGGGTCAATTGGCGAGCTGGTAACACCAAAACACCCCCTGGCAATTGTAGTTCCCGGAGGCAGCTTCGATCATTTGTCCCAAAGAGAAAGTGAACCTGTAGCGCTGGCTTTCAATAACTGTGGCTTTAACAGCGTGGTCATGGAATATAACTTGGTTCAGGATGAAGGCGATATTTACCCAGATGCAGGTCTGGACGTTTTGACTACTGTTAAGTACTTTCGCAAACATGCACAGGAATATCAGATTGATCCAAATAAAATAGTCACAATTGGTTTTTCCGCTGGTGGTCACGTAACCAGTTTTGCCAACAGCATGGCTAATTCTTCGAAGTATCAGAAAGAGTTTGGGTTTAAGAGTGAAGAAGTTCTGCCTAATAAAACTATTTTAGGTTATCCTTTAATTAACCTGACCAAAATTGGTTTTGAAATCCCAGAAGATGAGCAGGATAAAGTTCCGCAAGATGAATTTATCAAGGATAGTTCTTTGGGCGTAACCACTAATACGCCAGCAACCTTTATTTTCCATGCCTGGGATGACCCAGTGGTTCTTGTTACTAACACGTTTGAGTATGCAGAAGCTTTACATGATAACAAAGTTCCATGTGAAGTTCATATTTTCAATCGTGGTGGTCACGGCTTTTCCTTGGCAAGAAAAGATATGGTAGTTAAAGGCAGAGAATGGCAAGAAAATCCGCACGCTGCTCATTGGTTTGAACTGGCGCAGGAATGGTTAACAAGTGAATGGCAATAAAAGGGGAGTACAGATTCTGTACTTCTTTTTGTTCGGTTTTAGAAGTTTTAATTATAAAATTATAATAATACTCATATTAGAAATAAAAAATTTAAATTATTTTAAGCAAAGGTCTTGCATTTATTTCCAGAGGGTATATAATACCGGTATTTAAATCGAAAGAAAGGACATGATTTTTTGAAGCTAACGAAGATAAAAATTTTAACGGCAGTTAATGGCTTACTAACTCTAAGCAGTCTAATCATGTTATTCTTTGGATTATGCAATCAAGTTAATGAGTCAAAGAATCTGCTAGAAGAAGAGCAAGCAATTTCGCTGGACAATAATAATATGATTATTTTGGCGGCTGTAGTTGCTTTGATGGTCTTCGGCTATGCATTCTTTGCTACTTGGTTAAAAGGTGAACCCGCAAAAGTTCATTTATTAAGGCACAGAGCATAAGATGATTAGAAAAACTGAGCTGTACTTCAACGGTTGGGGTACAGCTCAGTTTTTTTATGAAAATAATTTAGACTATCTTTTTTGATTTCCTTTTTATATAGAGTTGCTTGTTTAACTAAACATATTTATGATGAGCATAAGTAACAAAGAAAGGTATTATTGATAATGTGTACAATAAAAGATGAAGTTTATGATCCGTTTTTACCTACTTTATTATTATCTCTGCATGAGGAATACGTAAAAGAAATTGTAACGGGACAAAAAATAATTGAATACCGCAAGAGTTTTTTTAAAGATAGTTTTCAGGCTTTTGTTTATACTACCGGCAGTAATGGCGGGATACAACTATTTATCAAATGTGCTCCTTTGATTCGCAGTAATGCTGCTACTTTAGCTCAGATAGGCCAAGAAATTCAAAAAGACGATTATGGAGAAATATATGACTATTTTATGCCTAAAGATGATGGCTGCATTATCCCTATTTTAAAATCATGTGCTGTTAAAAAAATTTCTCTCAAACATTTGCGAGCAGTTATGCCTGAGATCGTTGTTCCGCAAAAATATTTGTTTTTAGATCGACCTGATAAAAAGGACTTGCTCGACTTTTTATTAAAACAGAAATACGATAATTTAATCATTAATAAATGGGATGAGCGGTACGCAAAAGTTAGGCAAATAGTTGAAGAGAATAAGTAATTGCTGGGAAGTTTTTATTAGATTATATTGTAGGAATAAAAATGAAAAATAAAGAAATATCTTCAAATACTAAAAAAGATTTTGCTCAGGCGCTAAAAAAATTGCTTAAAAAAGAGCCATTGGATGCAATAACTGTAAAACAATTGTTAACTCTAACTAATAAAAGCAGGCCTACTTTTTACTATCATTTTCAGGATATACCGGATCTTATTAAATGGACGGTTAAAACAGAAATTATAGATCTACTAAATAAATCACAAGGTTACGACAATTGGGATAACGATATTTATAATATTTTCCAATATTTTTATGAAAATCCTTCTTTAGGCAAAGCTTTTTACGAGAACTTGGATATTAAACAATTTGATACTATTTTTAGAAAACCACAAATAAATGTTCTTTTCGGATATATTGATGAAATTATAAGCAAGGAAAACTTACAAGTTAGAAAAGAAGACCGCAATTTTATTGCCAATTTTTTTACCGGTGGTTTTACTGAAATTGTTCTTGATTGGCTAGGTAATGGGCAACAAGAGTCACCAAAAGAAATGAAAAAACAGTTTTGTAGAACCCAGAAAAATATTATTGTCCATTCTTTAAAGGTAGCAAGTAAAGATAAAAATAAATACTGAAACCAAACATATAACAATTTATCGAATTTGTTAAACATCTAACAAATTATTGATGTTGTATGTTTTATTTCTTATGCAAGCGCTTAATATAGATAATGTAAGAAATGTTATTTGATAACAAATACGAATAGAGAGGAATGCATATGAAAGTATTTAAGAACAAAGTAGCATTAATTACCGGTGCAGGTCATGGATTTGGACGAGCGTTATCATTAGAGGCCGCTCAAAGAGGTATGAAGCTTGCCATTGCTGATATAGATAAGAAAGCACTGTATAAGACAGAAAATGATACTAAAAAAACAGGTGCAAAAGTGATCAGTATTCCAACTGATGTAACCGAAGAAAAAGATATTGATGCTATGGTTAAAAAAACTATGGCCGAGTACGGGGAAATTAACTTGTTAATTAATTCGGCCGGTGTTGCAATTCCAGGACCAATTTGGGAACTTCCTACACGTGACTGGGAATGGATCTTACATGCTGATTTGATGAGCCAAGTTTGGGCATTAAAACGAGTAATCCCAATTATGCGTAAGCAAAAAGGACATGGCGACATTTTAAATGTTGCTTCAATGGCTGGGCTTATTACAAGTCCATTAATGCCTGCATATTATGCTACTAAGTTCGCTGTTGTAGGAATGACTGAAGCAGTTGAATATGATTTACAGGCTGAAGAAGCAAACATTGGTTTACATGTATTTTGTCCAGCATTCGTAAAAACAGATTTATATCATACCGAAGAACATCGTCCAGAGAAATATACTGATAAAAGTGATCCTTATTATGCTAGTGAAACATTTAAGGAAGGTCAAAAGCAAGCTAAAAAAGATATTACTACTGGAATGCCTTTAGACAATGTACCAAAGATTATTTTTAAGGCTCTTGAAGATAATAAATTCTATATTCTGACTCATCCAGGTATGAATCCGGCGATTGTTGCAAGAGCCGAAAATATTCCTAGTGGTAAAGGACCTGATCTAAAAGCCTTAGCCCCATTTATGGAAGAAACACATGAAATTGAAGAGGGATAGTAATGAAAGACGATAAAATTATAAATGACAATTTTGAAGACGTGGTATTTAATCGGCAATCTGTGAGAAAATTTGATCCAACAGTAAAAATTTCACATGGAGAATTTGAAAAAATGATTGAGGAGACTGCCACAGCACCATCAGCATGCAACTTACAGGCCTGGCATTTTGTAATAGTTGATACGCCAGAAGGTAAAGAAAAACTGAAAAGTTATTTTATGAAATTTAATATGCCTCAAGTAGAAACTTGTTCTGCCATGGTTTTATTGTTTGGAGATACTGAAGCTTATAAGTCTTATCGTGACTTATGGACAAAAGCATATCATAATGGTCAAATTGATAAAGCAAAATTAGATGAAGTATTTAGCACATTTCTTCCGCTGTATGAACATGCAGACTATCAAACTTTAGTAATGGACTCGTCAATCGATTCAGCATTGGCAGCAATGCAATTTATGCTAGTGGCAAGAAGCCATGGCTACGAAAGTAATCCTATCGGTGGTTATGATGTCAAGAAGGCAGCTGAAACTTTTGGACTTGATCCTAAACGTTTTGTACCTGTTATGGCAATTGCAGTCGGCAAAAGGCCTAAAGATGAAGAACCCGAAGTGAAATCTGTTAGATATCCTGTTAAACAGATATATACTTTTGCTTAAACTACACACATATAAAAACGCAACCTAACAATTAGTCATGAAGTTAACCCCTAAAATTGGACGTTAACATTAATTCATGTTTGCTAAGGCCGTATTCCGATATTCAATCGGGGTGCGGCCTTTTAGCGTGTGCCTGATTCTAGCTTGATTGTAGTATTTAATCCATTTTTCCATGGCCTCCTGCAGCGCCTTCTTAGTAGGATAGGTATAGGTGTAGTAGTCTAGCTCAACCTTCATGATGTGAAAGAGACTCTCGCAGGCCGCATTGTCGTGGCAAGTCGCCCGTCGCGACATGCTTTGAAAAACGTGGTGCTGCTTTAGGGTCTGACAATATGCTTTGGACTGGTATTGAATGCCCTGATCGCTGAGAATCGTCATGCGGTAAGGCAGTTTGGGCCGGATCGCCAAAACCTGCTTGAGTCCATCTAGAACATATTTGTTCTGCGGCCGCTGACTGATGGTGTAGCTGATGATTTCACCGCTGTAAAGATCTTTAAAGGGCGAGAAATATAACCGTTCGCTCATGCTCTTATTGCCATAGCGAAACTCGCTGATATCGGTGACTACCTTTTGGTAGGGCCGATCGGTCTTAAACTTCTGGTGGAAGCGGTTCTTCGCCTTCTTGCCTTGCGGACCTTTTGATGAATCATACTTGCCTGCACGCAAGTTGTATTTGCGGGCCAGCAGCTTGTGCTCCTTCATCAGGCGGTAAATGCGTTTATGGTTCACCTGCAAGCCGTACTTGATTTTTAGCGTGTCGGTCATGGGCAGGTAGCCGATGGGATTATGCCTTTTAACCACTTTAATCAGCGACAGTAAAGCCAGATCGCTGTATTTTTTCCGCCTGTTGCGCGGGTGATACTCGTAGGTGCTCTTGGCTAAAAAGCTATAGTGCAATAGTTCTTGCAGTTGATAGTTGTGCTCATGCCTTAACTCTTGGATGATGGTCCGTTCTTCTTGCGTTGAGCGTCTTTGCGCCGAGCTAAGGCTTCGACTTTTTTTAGGTAGTCGTTCTCAATGTGGAGCTGACGGTTTTCTAAGCGCAGCCGCTCTAATTCAGATAACTCACTGCTGGTATACTTAACTGGTTTTTTAGGCGATTTGTTCATTGGTGGTCGGCCTCGTTTGGTAAAGAGCGCATCAAGCCCGCCTTCGTCAAAACGTTTTTGCCAAGTACAAATTAAGCTGGGTGTGGCAATTTTGAAGTGAATGGCGGTATTTTGATAGGTCTCGTCATGTTCTTTTCTCCAGTTTAAGACTTGAAGCTTGAATTGACCACGATAATTTTGCGAGGTGTGCCGAATTTCTAGGCCCTTAACGCCAAAGTGCTGGTATTGTGCAGCCCAGGTATCAATTAGTTGATGTGATCCGGTGCCAATCATTTGCGCCACAGAATGGCTGCTGTAGCCTTCTTTGAGCAAGTTAAGCGCTTGTAATTTTTGTTTGACGGTAAATTTAACCATAGTAAAACCCTCCAGTTGGATTTTTGTCCAATCTCGAGGGTTAACTTCAGTGCGTGAAAAGGCTGATTTAGAAATCAGCCTTTTTTCTAGTAATTTATAGCGAAAGTTACAAGCAAGATGCTATAATAAGTAAGTAAACTATATAGTAATTTTATTGACTAAAGATGTAAAAGTCTTGATGGGCGTTTAATTTAACGTCAAGGTAGTTTATTTAACAAAGGCTTCAAATGGAGCAGTAGAGTTATTAGTGTGTCGTGATTTACTTTTGTAAGTAGGTCATTGTAAAAATAAAAAAGTAAATAATTATTAAGTAGAAAAGGGACATTGAACAATTTCAATGTCTCTTTTTTGTATGTAAAAGAAAGGCGGCGATTTTTATAAGAAATCGGCAAAAAATAAAAATGTTAGTGAATAGTTAATTATAGTTGAAAGGAATAAAGATGAGTGTAGCAATGGTTACAAATTCAAAATTAAGTGAATTAGAACAAAGATATGGTGGCAGATTAAGTGTAAGCAGTATGAAAGATACTGATTATCCCAAAGAAGATAATGTTAAGCTTTTACGTTTTGCTGGAGCTAGATGTCCAATTTGTGGCTCTGATCATTGGTGTGAGATTAATGTTACTGGAACTAAAGTCATTTGTATGCGTAAAAAAATTGAAGAAGAACTTATTAATGGTTTCAAATACCAAAGTACAGTTAAATCAATTAATGGTTACGTTTATGTATTGGTTGATAGCAAAGCTGCGGTTAAGTTTGATAAAAAAGCTTTTGATTTTAAGGCTAATAAGACTTTTCCAATGGCTGCTGCAAGAGATTTAGATACGATGAATGAACTAGTTTTGGCAGCCTATCCATTAACTGAGGCGCATAGAAAAAATTTGAATAAGCGCGGCTTAAGCGATGATCAAATTGAACTTCATGGCTCACGTAGTTTTGGTTCATTCTATGTTGCAGATGAAAATGGTGAACCATATTTTGTCCAGGCTAAAAAGGAGTTTAATTCAAATAAGCAACCAGTTGTAATTTCACGTTGGAAACGAATTTTGAAACAACTTAATTTACCGAATGATTTATGGCACGGTGTTCCAGGATTTTTTACTAGCTCGACTAAGTTGAATGACAAGATTGTAAAATATCCGGTATTTTCAACTAATAATGGGCATAAGACTGGTACACAAGGTATGTTGGTACCTTACTACGATGAATTTAATCGTGTGATGGGCTTCCAAGTAAGAGTAGATCAGCCAAAAAAGTATTCTAAATTGATTGAGCCCTTTAAGCTTCATGACGGAGATATGAGGATGTATATCAATCACGATAATACCTATAAGACTTACTTTTACTCAGCAGCTAATCGTAATGGCGAATTGCTTACTCAAGGTAAGTTAGATGATCAAAAAGAGATAACAATTAGTTATGGTGATGATGTAATGAAAGACGAATGTACTTTCAAAATTGAAACACAGGCTAAATATTACTGGGTATAATCTAGTGCTGCACAGGACGGTGCGGATAATTCAGGTAAGCTACCGATACAAGTTGCATATAATCCGGAAATCGCTAAACTAAATCCCGATGATTCAGAGGATTATCAGAAGCTTAAGGAATATATTCAGAAGCCTAAGGCTGTTTGGTTAACAGAAGGTGGTTTGAAAGGATATATTGCGGTTAATAATTTGTCAAAGAACTTTTCAGATGAAGAATTGGAAAAATGTGGTAGAGATGTTCTTGCTGTTGCAGGAGTGAATTCTTATCATAAATTTTTACCGATGCTTAAAAAACTGAATGTTCATACGGTTACGATTGCGTACGATATGGACATGTTGACGAATGATCAAGTTGCTGCTAATTATTCTGAATTGGTTAACATGTTAAATGCCAATGGATATAGAGTTATTTTAGCTGGCTGGGATCCAGATGCAGCTAAAGGTATAGATGATGCGCTTGTTGCAAACGTACCAATTGAATTTACTGCATATTAAGGTAAGCAAATGAATAAATACTACAAATTATTGAATAGATTTAACAAAATGCCCAAAGACTTTACGTTTGATGAAGCAAAAAAATTATTATTGTATTCAGATTTTGAATTATCAAATAAAGGAAAAACAAGCGGCTCTCGTGTACAATTTAGCTATAATAATGTTAATATTGATTTACACAAGCCGCATCCCCAAAAATATTTAAAGCGGTATCAATTAGAAAGAATTAAACAGGTATTACAAAAGGTAGGTAAGCTATGAATTTATTAGAATATAAGGATTATTATGGATCTGTTGAATATTCTGAAGAAGATGATATTCTTTTTGGAGATGTTTTAGGTTTGAACGACACCTTTATATCTTATGAAGGAAGTTCGTTACCTGAACTAAAGAGTGACTTTCATGCAGGAATTGATCATTATCTTGAAACTTGTAAAGCAAAGCGCGAACAGCCTGAATCCACTAATTTGAATAAAGTAAATAGTGATTTAAAGAGTATTGTAACTAAAGCTTTAGTTTAAACTATATAAAATTAAGTATTTTAAGGAAAAGAGTAACAAATTTGTTGCTCTTTTTTTGTGTGTAAAGGAAAAAGAAAATGAATGTATCAAATGAAATTAATTTTGATAGATCAAAATTAATTGACACAATAAATCTTGCAAAGTTACTACAGATTCCAATATCTAAAAATGATAATTATGAAGTTTTCATAATTGATGTAGCGACTTACATTAAAGAGCTAGAAGACGATATTAAGTTGGAAAACCAAGGATTCATTGACTTGGAAGGAACGAGGTATCACTTTAATGGAATTGTTTCGTCAGTAGATTTGAATTTAGCTGCGGAAGACATTTCTTTAATCAAGTCAAGATATGGCTTACTTATTTACGAAGGTACTTATTCAATGAATCCAAGTTGTTATCTGCATACATTAACCCGAAAAGGTATGTTTGCACTTGCCACACTTGAAGATTATGAATTAGACCCGTCAATCAAGCAGTATTGTGCTAGAGTGGCCAATCTTTGTAACGATGCAGTTTCTGATGATTTTATGAATTGCAGCTGCGCATATCCAAATGAAAACAGCAAAAGTGTTCTTAAATCAGAATAAGTAAAAGAAAAAAGAGGAAAACAAGATGGTAAAAATTCCAGATAAATGGTTACCAAAATATCCAAATGACTTTGAATTATTGAGTATGACTGATGAAGCGGCATTACAGCAACAATTACCTAACCTAAAAGCAATGCTTATTAATTTGGGATGCGAAATTACTGACGATGTAACTAATATGTCAGTTATATTCAGTGACGGCACAGGTCTGAAGGACGTTTTAAGCACTGGCGAAAGACTTGATCTTAATATTTGGGAAGTAGCTTGGCAAAAAGCAAAAGAATTTGATAGTCCAATGTTTATCAATGATGCTTTAAGTCTAGGCGAGTTGTATGAAGGAGAACCAATCTCTCATCAACAGAAAATCAAGATTATGAAATTAGGCTATCGCGTAGACTGGTGTCCAGCTTATTGGAAAAAGCCTAAGATTCTTGAATCAGTCGAAGAGGAACAAGTAAATTTGTTCTAGTAAATTAAGTAATTAAAACAAAATATGTAATAGAAAGAGAAGTAAACATAATGAACAAACAAAATATGAATCTAGATGCAACTGTAGAATTTGGTAAATTTGTATCGGTATTTTCAAAAGAAGATCTATTTAAGTTATTGAAACAAGGTATTAGCGTTAAAAGTCTTACGGATTTAGATGATCAACTGATGACAGGCACTTTGTTTAATAATTTATCGGATGATATGAAACAAGTTTATTTACAATTTTTGCGTAAAGAGCTTGCTGAAAAAGTGGATAAATTACCTAAGATGGCAAGTACGTCAACGGATGTAGGAGCCTTTTTTGCAGAGAAATACTGTGGTTTGGATCATGAAGAACTACACGTTGTTTCGCTTGACAATGGTAATCGTATACTTGGTGATGATCTTGTTTCAAAGGGTGGTCTTGAAAGTACTATTGCAGAGCCAAGACAAGTCTTTAGAACAGTTTTAAAACGTAATGCTGCCGGATTTTTCATGATGCACAATCATCCATCTGGCAAGTTAAACCCATCACCAAATGATATTAAATTTGTTAAGCGTATACAGGTTTTGTCAAAAGAAATAGGTATTGATTTGATAGATAATTTTATTGTTTCTGATGGAAAATATCTTTCATTCGGGGAACAAGATTTAATATAGGGCACAAAATTGAAAAGAGAATTATATAAAGAGGTAAAAGAAGCTTGGCATGGTATTCAAGAAACTTACATTCCTAAAAGCGTAGCAACTAATCTTGCTAGGTTTAACGATGTTGGAGAAGGTGTTGAATTCATTTTTGAGTTAACACACGCATATGCACATCATTTTCAGGTAAAAGTGAGACTATCACAAAGCATTTTGTTTCTAGGGGATGAAATTTCCTTGAGAAAACATATGCTACATGAAGTTGGAAAGAGAATAATTTATCAAATTGGTGATTATCAAATTGATGAAGCTTATGATCCTGAATTTTGTAGTAATAATCATTATAGTCGTATGGACTTAGATTACTTGCATGAAGATGAAGATATGCTGCTTGAAGTAGCACAAGCAATGATTGTTGGAGCTAAGTTTGATGACTATGATCAAAACTTAGACGCTGATTTTGGACTGTTAAAACCGTTTAGTAGTAATCAAATAGCTTTAATTAAGACGATATATAAAATTTTAGTTGAAAAGTTTGGTTTAGAAGCTGAAACCATAGTTTTTAGTGGCTTTTTAGATTCAATGAATCAAAAGAGCTACCAAATTGCTACATTAAGTTTTAAAAAATCAGGTGGTTTAAAGCCTATTACTGTAGATGTTTTTAGTAACTTAGTTTGGCAATATTCGTATAAATATGCGGAACGTGGTATGGGCGAAGATCAAGCAATTTATTTTATTATCAGAACGTTTTTAAGCAGGTATGTAGCAGAGTTTGATCCAACTTTAATTGTTAGTACAAGTAAAGAGGAATTAGCTGCAACAAAGTTACCACAGCTTAAGCAAGATAAGGCAGCTCTAACTGGAATTGTTGTTAGCTTACCTAAGTTTTACAGGCAACTATTTTAGTAGTTATTTAGAGGAGATTCGAAGGGACAATACGTAGTATTGTCCCTTTTGATTTGGAGAAATAATATGAAAGCTTATTATAGTCAACTTGATTTGTTCGACTTATGCGAGAAAGCTTCAGTTGATGTACCAGTAATTAGATCGTTCGGTAAAGAAGAATTGATAGTTGAACATAAACAAGTTCAATCTAATAGTTCACTTTTTTCTAGATTTAAACAAGTAGCATTAGCTATTTACAACTCATATGAATGGACAGACAGACAGCTTTTAAAAGCGGCCAAGATTTTGTATCCATTTATTGGATATAGAACGAATGTTAAAACCAGTTCGAATAAAGTTGTGGAAGCAATGTTTGTATCAGAAGAAGACCAAAATAAATTAGGTTTATTTGGTAAAAGCGATCAAACGTACTGCATACCTATCTACTATAAAATGGCTGATAGAGAGTATTACAGACGATTTATTGTTTTGTCTGATGCGCATCAATTGAAATCTGATTATACAGATGTTTACTATTTTCGCGACAAGCCATTTATTCGTTATTCTTATATGTCAAAAGCCTATTTGTTGGGTTTTGCTTATTTGATTAGTTCCATTAAAGCAGATTTTCATAGAACAGCAGATACACGTAATCGAATGGACTTTTCGGAACTTGAACTTCGCGATCTTATTAAAGGACTGATTTCTGGTCCACGTTCCAATAATTATAATTTTTATGATTATGCTATGACTAATGCGAATTTAGTTAAGGAGTGGCAAAGTGATACAGCTGAAACTTTTAAATTAGCGCAGAAAGTGTATAAGAGAACAGGATCTAACGAAGAAGTTATTGAATGGAGCGGTTATCGGGACTTCAAGCGTGCTATAGATTATCTTCAAAAATTTTTGGATAGTAATTTTAGGCTTGTACCAATAACGAAAAATACTAATAAACATGGAAGAATTCGTACAAGAGCAATTTTTTAAGAGCTGAAAAAGGAGGTAAAGATGAGCAAATACAAGAAGGAATTTAATGACTTAGTTATTATGTTTACAAAAGACAATTTGAATCATTTATTTTTGAAGTATTAAATTGGAGTGATTTTTCTTCAAATAAAAACTTGTAAGTGTAACAAAGAGGTGAATCGAAAGATTCATCTTTTTTTGTTTTGGTATAAAAAACAGCCGCTATAAAGCGACTGTCCAAATGCTATTTGTTCCGAAGAACATTGATGAAAGTAGTTAGAGAATTAACTAACTTTGCAACCTGACCTAGCAAATAGCCAATTGAAAAGATAGCGGCGATTAAAGTTGCCATGTGTCTCACCTCCCTTCAAGGAGATGGCACGTAAAATCACACGCTTTTCAAGTGTACCATATTTGATAATGTGGTATAATTTTCTTTGAAAAGATAGCGTTAAAGTTGCTAAATTGCACGCATAGCGTTAAAAAAGTTGATTCGTATACGAACCAGCTTTTTTTGTGCTCAAAAGTAGAAAAAGTTACGATTTTTTTGGAGTAATTCTGAAAACATTATTTTGAAAGCATACAATTTAATTGAAAATCAAAAAAAGAAAAGAGGAGTATTACTATGTTTGGATGTTTTCTTACTATTTCGATTATCGTGCTTTTTATCGGTGCGCTAAATTTGTAGAATATTGTTAATTTTGATATAAGCTTACTGGATAATTCTAGTAAGCTTTTTTATTTTTACCGATATGGAGTGATAGCAGCTCATTTCGAAAATACATCGTATAATTATTTCACAAATGTAGAAAAGAGGTATGGCTGTATATGTACTTAAAACGCGCTTCGAAAGCCATTGAAGATAATGTTCTTAAAAAAACCAAGGAAGTAAATTTAAGACTTGGGATACGAACAGAGATTGATTTAAAAGTTTATTTACGATTAAACAAAGATAGCACGTTAGTCATTACTGAAACTGGTCAAGTGGGGATGACTATTTTGACAGATCAGGAATTGATCAACATGGTAACTAATGGAAAAGCGGTATTGATTCGAGATGAAATAAAAATTTAGCATTTTTGCTGTTTTTGAGTGTGAGCCACTGATTCGAAAAATCAAGGTATGATTAGTTTAGCTGATATGCAAAAAAGGTATTAACTCATTAATTCCTTTGACAATAATTAAGGCTTATAAAGAGCCACAAAATAAACTACTTCTAACAATAGGGAGATAGTCTGTTTTGTGGCTCTTATTTTTTGCATTGAAGTGAATACTTTAGAAAGGAGAAAAATATGTCTGATTTAACGACAAAAGCTGAAAATAAAACATTTTTTGCTAAGTATGCTAGAGCAATTAGATTTTGGGTAGGATTGATTTCTTCTTATTGTGGAATGAAATTCACAGTAGTAGCAGCATTTGCTTCTGCTTACAACCCTTCGTCAAGAACTTCTGGCGATACAGCTGGCAGTAAGAGTTTTGGAGATATTGTATTTGGTTTTTTAGCTCCATTACAAGATTTCTCGACGGTTATTTTGATTTTGTGCGCAGTTATTTGTGGTATGAAAATCGGTGCATCATCAATTACTGGTGATTCACGTAACAGGACTAACTCTCTTGTCGGTTTATTTTTCATCGTTTTCGGTGAATTAGTAGTTATCCATGCCCAATCAATCGTTGGTTTAGCAACTGGAATTTCAACTAATGGCAGTACGCAGTAAATTTCGCTAAGTAACGTATAGGGAGGGAGTTTAAAAACTATGGGCGGAAATAAGCAAGAATTGATAGTTAATCTATCAGGTGCACAAAAAAAGGTTTTAGGTTTTGCAACCTGGCTTCAAGTTAGTATTTCAGCAGTTGGAATCATTTTAGGTTGTATTGTTTTTGCAATTTTGAATAATATTTTAACTGCGCTAAGTATGAGTGGTGGTATGGCAATCATTGTTGCTGGAACTGCATTTATTGCAGTAGTTGTTCCGTTTGCTGTGATTGCCTTTAAACCGATCCGTGATAAACAAGGTGACTTACTTTATTACGAAAGTACACAGTTACTGATCAATTATCGCTATTCTAGGCGAGAGGTTGGTACTTACGTTAATATTCAGCCACATCGTCATCCGGTTAATGCTGACTTGCCATACGTTATTGAACGAAGAATTGATTAAAAATTAGGGAAGGAGGAATGGTTATGAATAATAGAAATACTAAGCGTTTGAATTCAAAGAATAGCATAGCTAATAAACCTGGCATGATTATTGGTTTTATCGCAATTATTTGGATTGCTTTACTCATTGACATGATTTTTGTGGCTCATAATCAATTATTCATCATTATTGCTGTTTCAATTGGTGTTTGGGCTGTTGGACTAATTATGTTGAAACCAGGTCAATTGGCGGTCGATATTCAAAAGAATGGTTTTTGGAGAACACTTTTTAGAAAAGGCTCTAACAATAAACGTGGAAGAAGACGTAGATAGTCAAAAACGCTAATTAAACAGTCAACCTGAGCAGGTTGACTGTTTGCTTTAACGTTGTTTTCTAAAAATAGAAGAGGTGGTTAAAATTTTATTATTTATATCTTTGGCCGTGGTAATGATTGCGGTAATTGTGGTAGTGATTATTATTTATCGTCATTCACAAAATTCAGATTTTGATATGACACCGAGAGACCGTGCGGGTCAAGAAATTGAAGATGAAGAAGATGACGAGGAGGTTATCGACGAGACAGCAGAAAAGCCCGTTTATGAAGATGATTTGACTTACGATGATTGGAATAGTTGGGAGGATTTGTTACAAGAAGCTGGGATCATTGATATTCGAGATGGAATGATTGAATACGAAACTGGTAACAATTCGAGGATGTTTATCGCCCTGGCAGAAATGCAACAATCTAATCCTTATTTGAAGACGGATGATGAACTGGCGCAACAAAATGCAATTATGGAAGTTTTCTTCAATGGGGTCAGAGAACCACTAAAAATTACATCCCAAAGTCAAAGAGTTGAAATGACTGACTTTTTAAATCAACTTAAGGAAAATTCTCAACGGATCATTGGTTCTAACCCACAAATGAAAGACTATGCATCCGAAGTGATCGAAGATACTTTAAATTATCAGAGACAAACTGATCGTTTTGAAAATAAAGCTTATTTACAATTTATGGCTGTAATCGAACCCGATGAAGTTTATGGCGATAGTCCAGAAGTTTTAGAAGAACAGATATATGAAAAAGCAGCTGAAAAGCTGTTTCGGCAAATTGACCGAGCTAATGGCCTGCTTAGACGTGCGGATCATGCATTAGCACCATTAGCATCGTTTGGTCTACTAGAAGTTTTGTATAAGTCATTCAATCGTGAATCGTCAGTGAAAATGCGATTTGAAGATATTGTCAAATTGCAACGTTATCAGATGTTTTCAAGTTCGCTTCAATCTGATAAATACTTTAAAGATGTACAACAACGTATTCATATTGAAACTGAAGCTATCAATCACGCGCGTGATATTTTGCTAAAAGAACAAAAAGCGAAAAATGAAGCTTTATTAGCTAAAGGCAAAGATTATTACCAAACAACTGCAACTGATGATAATGACACAAATGATGATGTATCAAGTGCCTTTAACATTGATGAGTTAAATGATTTAAATTAGAAAATAGGTACTGCAATGAGTTTAAAATCCTTATTTAGAGGTCGAAATGAAGAAGAGTTTGTAGATGATACTTACGAACAAACTGAATATGATGAGCAAGAAGATGATGATTACGTTAATTTAGCACAAGATGAAGAATCAGATGAATATGAGCAAGCCGAAGATGAGTATGAGAAAAATAGAAATGCACCTAGTTCCGTATTAGGACAGCCATCACTCTTAAATGTACTTGGGCCATCCTATTGGTCAACTGATGATCTAATGCAAGATGAATTCGTAATGCGCGAAAATATGAAATCAAAAACATACGGTATTGCAGCTTACGTTCCACCTTCCGGCTATCCACGAATGCTTAACACTCAAATCTTCCAAGAAGTTTTGGCTCAAGGTAATGTTGATCTAACTTTAGATATTGTTCCTAGAGAGCGTAGATCAACTATGCGTGATTTATCTAATATGCTGACGACTATTCAAGCCAACGCTGATTATCAAAATCAAAAAGGGCAAACGTTTCAATTAAGAGATAATATCTCAAAATATAACGACATTGATAACTTCTTAGATGAGATTCAATTTGATGAAAATCGAATGTATGATGTTGTGATTAGTTTGATTGTGTACGGTACGAGTGATCGTGAAGTTAATAAGAACTTCGGTGTAGTCGCTGACTTACTGGCTAATGAAGGTGTTTCGGTTACACCATATGCAAAACGGCAAAAGAGTGGGTACCTGACAACTTTACCAATAGGAGCAAGATTAAGTTATTTAGATGATACTTACAGAAACGTTGACCGAAAGGCTTTGTCTGTTATGGATGTTGCAAGAAATGCTGCTGGCCGCTTTAATGGGGGCATCCCCTTTGGTAACAATCAAGCTACGCCTTCACATAACATCGAATTTTTAAATATTTTTGGTACAGAAACGCATAGACCAATCAACTACAATATGGGAATCGTTGGAGAAGCTGGTGGTGGTAAGTCCGCATCAAATAAATTAAAAATGGCTAGGGAAATCACCATTCTAGGTTTTGAGCATCGCTCAATTGATCCTGATGGTGAGTATGTTTTGTTGGCTAAAAGATTAAATCAACTAAACCTGACTATCACGGGGGATGCTGATTTTGTTATCAATCCGTGTGCGCTATCTTTATTTGAGAATCCGCTTGAAGAAGAAACGATGACTGATGCTAGTGGTAATCAACTTTCTATGGAAGAGATGGAAGAGCAAATCCAATTACGAGATGATACGCATAAAGTAATTACCACGCATGAAGATGGTTCAAAGTATGTTCAACAAGTTAATGTTTCGCAAATGTTGGCCAATGTTAAAGGATTCGTTAACGTTATTCTTACAAGTAACGAAAGTGAATCTAAGATGAGCGTTGGGGAAGAAAAGCGTTTAGAAGATGCAGTCAATGCCGTGGTTGATGATTTAGGTATAACATCTGATCCAAATAGTTTATTTGAGGACAAGGCAGGTATGGTAGACGAAGTTTACCAAGATAGACTACCAAAGCCAGAACCTACTTTAACTGATATATATACCAAATTGGAATTGCAAAATCGCAATGACGATGGAGAAGTAGATAGTAAAGTTGGCAGATTACTCGATGCACTAAAACTGTATCTACGTGACGGTAAACGCCCAATTTTTGATGGCCAAACTTTCTTTGGTAGAGGACGCTCAAAGTTGCTTAATGATTATAAATATGTAAACTTCAATATTTCGCAGCTGGACGGTTCACTCAAAAGAGTGGCTTACTATGTAATTACTCAATATTTATGGGAACGTTGGATGAAGAACCCATCTAAAGCAATGGTTAAAAAAGTTTTGGATGCCGATGAAATTTTACAGTTTATTGATGATCCAGAAATGTCATCATTCTTTGAAACAATTGTTAGACGTGATCGTAAACGAAACGGTAGCATAACTTGGTTAACTCAGGATATTGAACGTTTCCAAGGTAATCCTAAAGCGAAGGCTTTAGTTACTAACTCGGAATTTATGTATGTTTTAGCAACTAAGCCGGAACATAGAAAATTAATGAAGGAAACTACTGATTTACCGGACGGAGCGCTTGATATTTTGACAGGTAATCCAGAGCCTGGTGAAGGTATTTTGAGTTCAGAAGGAGAAAATATTTGGATCAGAACTAATCCAAGTGCCAAAGAAATGAAATTTGTGGAATCTAATCGTGCTGTTGGCCAGGCTAGAGAAAATAGAAATGCGATTAATTCAATTAACAAAGCAATTGGTTAGGGGATGAAAAATTGTGTCCAAAAACAAAAAAAGTAAGGATAAAAAGCCAAAAAGCATTGGAAAGCTTTTCTTAAAAATATCTGCATGGTTAGGTTCTATTACAGTCGTCTTTATGGTATCTGTATTTTTGATTGGTTTTTCAGCCTGGGCATCAAAGAAAAACACGCATTTAAATGTAACGGATAGTCACGGTAATATTCAATGGAATAATCCTAATACTTGGAAAGAGTATTGGGATGAAGGCTGGGATACTATCAAGGGTAACTTTACACAATTTGGTAATCATTTCAACAGTAGCGGTTGGGGAACGAATGCCGATACATTAAATAAATGGTCTAAACAAAAGGGAAAACTTAGCTCATCGCAATTACATGGTAATGGTACCGGAAATGGTAGTAAGGTTGAAGATAAAGGCTTGTATAATTATGCTAAATCACTCAATATTGATCCAAAAGCATATAAAAGTGATACGGCCCTATTAAAAGCTGTTACAGATTATGTTAATAAAAAGAATAAGCAAACTGATAATGCTGGACAGCAAAACAAGGACAAATGGGGTAGAGCTAATAAGCAAGCTAGTCAGGAAAAGAGTGCGTGGAATAAATACACTAGTAATTTGCTTGATGCTCAAAAATCTTTGACATCTTCAGCGGCTAAAAAGGTTAATGCTTATCTAGCTAAATATGGTGGTACTAAAGGATCGGATAAATGGTATAAAGCACTTGACGCTGCATTAAATAAGTATGCGACTGGTACGGCTAAAGATAAGGCTCAAAAAGCAGATAAGACTTATAAAGAAGACTATGCTGAATCAGCTCAAGGTGACAAAAAGACCACGGCCGAAGATGTTGAAAAAATGTTGGCCAAAGGAGAGATGCCAACGCCAACGACCCTTTGGGGTAAAATTGGTCGAGCTTTAATGAATGCCTTTTGGTCAAGTTCGATTGGTTCCTGGCTTGAAAAGAATGGAGCAGGAGCTTCAATCTTTGCTGGCGAAACTAGTTCTTCACAATTAGCAACTGATATTCAAAGTAATCCGTTGACGCTAATTTATCCTGTTTCATCAGACTACTCTTCAATGGAGCAAGTATCTAATTGGTTGCAGCCAGCAATGATAGCTTTGGGGACTGCATTGATTACAATTGCATTAGTTATTTCAACTATGCGAATGGGTTACGGTCAAGTTATTGATCCAGTTCGGTCAAGAGTACGTTGGTATCAAAATATTGTCGATACACTAATTGCTGTTGTTGGAGTAGCTGCTTTTCCGACTTTTGTAAATATGGTTTTACAAATAGACGGTGGATTTTTACTGGGCTTCGCCAAATTTATGGAATCTGTTACGCCGTCTGGTGCTAATGAATCAATTTTTCAAACGGCGCTTAAGCTGGGCTTTGATAAAACTACTATTAATGCTGTTTCTAGTGGGATGCTATTAGGTGGCTCAGACTTTGCAGGGGTAATTTTCGAAATAATTTATCTACTTGCTTACATCAGTTTAGCGGTATATGTGAAATACTATTACTTTGTTAGAGCCATTGCTTTCACAGTTTTAGTTTCAATTGGACCAGTATTTATGTCTTTATGGTCGCTAGATTGGAGTAAGAGCAGAACTGTTGCCTGGTTACGCGACTTCTGCGGTACGGTCTTTATCCAGTGTATTCATGCGTTAACAATCACATTTATGGCAATGTTTATGGATTGGAACAATGGACGAATTACTGGTGAAACTTCGCAACAGATTGCTAATATGATCAACTGGCAAAAATCTAATCCAGGTAAACAGTTCTTGAATTCAATTACTTTAGGACTAGCGGGTCAAGGCCCATCACAAACTTCTAGTGGTGCATCGGTTTTTGAAGTTTTGGTTGTTGGTTTTATTATCGTAATTTTATTCCATCCATTGTCGAAATCATTGGCTGAATTGTTTGGAATCAGCACTAATATGCTTGATAACATTCATCAAAGCACATCTAGAACGCTTAAGGCAGGTGCTATGGTAGGTGGTGCTGCATTAGGTGCAGTAGCTATGGCCCCAGCTGGTCTTGCCTTAGGTGCGACTAAAGGTGCTTTAGGTGCAGCAAAAGATGGCGTTAAGGCCGCAGCAAAAGGAGCAAATACTCTTAAAGACTTCAAAGATAATATGAAATCTGGTTTTGGCAGCGACTTTAAGAACAGTTTGGCTAAGCGTAAACCGCTTCGATCATCCCTAGCAAAAATGAATGGTATTGTTGGCCCAGGCGCAGGTCGATTAATGGGACTTGCTGCTGGTTCTGGTTTAGATGATCCAGCTGCAATGTTAGCAGCAAGTGCAGCTGGAGGAGCAATTGGAGAACGTGCGGCTAAGTTGGCGAATAAGCCACTTGCAGTTCTTGGATTGAGGCAGTTAAGAAAGGCTAAGAATGCTTTTACAACTAAACCAAACAGCGAATTAGCCACTGACAAGGTCAATCAAGCAAATGCTAAGACTGGCCAATCACTTGCGGATCAGAATAAGGCAATTAAAGATGCTGATAATGGTCATTCTGCAATTGATAAGAACATAGATAACATTAATGCTAAAGAGCAGGCTATTAAGGATGCTTACGCAAAAGGCAATATCAGTGCTGATGAAAAATCAAGCAAACTTTCTGAACTACGTGAACAAAAGCGTCATTTACAAGATATGTCTAAAGATGGAGAGTTAGCTACCAGAATGGCTCAAGCCGATGCACGTAAACAAACTGATGGCTCTTATAGTAATGCATCTAAACTTGCCAAGGTATCTAAGGAAGCCCTGGGCAGTGAAGCAAGTAAGATGAACTCAGAAGCTGGTCAAGCAGATCAATTCCAAAAATCATTGGCCACAGCTGGTGCAGCCACGACTGGTGCTGAAAAGTCACGTTTTGATGGTGATGCAATTAATAATGCTGCAAATGCTGCAAAGATTAAATACGCGCAACTGAATAGCGATAAATTTGCTCAAAATGGCTACTCAGATCAAGATACGTGGATCAAGTCAGCTCAATATCGACAGGGTGAAGCTGCTGCTATGACTGCTGCTCGACAAGAAGCGGCAATTCATTCAGACGGTAAGGTATTTACAATGCCTAATCAGACTGATAATTCTGCATTTGGAAGTAGTATGGTCAACAAAGAGATATACAAGAATGACCTTTCTCAGAGAATGCAGGCTGCTGGAGTATCAAATACAGCTCAAAGGGCAGTAATGTCGGCAATTAATCGAGTGCTAGGACAAGCTTTAGTTTCGAAAACTAATATTGAAGGTTCAGATGTACCGCTACAAACTTTGAATTATGGTCTTAATGATCAACTTAATAAACAAGCAGCCTATTCAATCAATAATGCAGGTAATTCTAAAGAAAACGTCAAGCCGATTTCTGCTTATGATTTAGGACAAGTTTATAAAGAGGATGCTAATCCATCAACAATGATCGGTGGTAATGCCAAAGAGCCATTTACAGCAGAAGGTTTTAAGAACTATCTAAACAATGCACAGGCGAATGAACGATTAGAAAATGTTCGTTCAAGTCTAGCTGATACTTATGCAGATTATCAACGCAATCAAGCTGACTTGAATAACGATTATGACCGATTTGCTGCTGCTAGCAATGCATTAAGCACAAGAAATATATTTGGCTCATTTGGTAGAGGTGGATCTTCTAGAACTAGTAATCCTATGGGATATGGCAATGCATCGGAGGTAACACCTAACGACTATATTGCTTCAACAAGGATTGCAGACTTTAATAAAACTTGGGGGCCGTCAGGTATCTCACCACAAGCTGCAATTGACGAGCTATCTTCAAATGTTATTACTGATGATACTAACTACACAAGTGGTTCTGGAATTTCAGCCGGCGATTTACAATTAGTTACTAGCAACAATGGCTCTTATGTACGAGCTAAGATGGGTGATGGTTCATATCAGCTTGTTGGAAATTACGGTGAAGGAGATCCGGGTTTAATCGGTGGTGATTCTATTATTCAAAACTTAGATGTTTCGCCAGACGGAACTATTGGACCAAAATTTGATAATAATACTCACAGAGTTGAGCAGCCGTTTAGTCAAGTTGGTGATTACAAAGTAAGTCGTGCATACAGCAACGGTGGTCCTGATTTAAGTCAAATGCTTGGTGGTTTTTCAGCACCAACGCAAGCATCTAATGTTGATATGTCAGACTATCGAACAATGCGTCAAGCACCAGAATTAGAGCGTTCAAATTATGATTCCACTCCAATTACTCTTGATAAACTAGGCGATAATTATTCAGACTATAAATATTACTCAGATGGCAATGAAGGTGTCATTGTTGGTAAAGATAAACGTGATGGTTTATACAAGCAAGTTTCAGATGTTACATCAGACAGTATTTTAGGAACTCATTCTTCTGGACAGCAGTACAGCATTCCGCTAGTCGATACAGGTAATGGTCTAAGTCCTGATATTTCACGTGATCCAATGATATTCTCACGTGATCCACTAACTAAGCAAAGTGAAAGAGAAATTCGTGATACACTTAGAACACATGTTGATAATTCGAATCAACGACTTGAATTTAACTTCTATCTAAACGATATGTTACATCCGACTGAGCAAAATCTACATAACTACACAGCTACACATCCGGCTCATCAATCAATTGATGGCTTAGACTTTACTAGTTTATAATTCAGAAGGGCAATACGATATGAAGAAGATACACTTAAATCGTGAAGATTCACATATTTCCGTTGTCTTTGGCTGGATAAATCGGGTAGTAACTTTGTCTTGTTGGTTGGTTTTTATAATTGATATTATCTTTTTTACTAGAACGGGCAATGTACTATTATTCTTAATAATAGGGATGTATACACCTGCTAGGTATTTTCTGTTTGATATTTTACCAGAGAAAATTCAGAAACGACCACCGTCGCTAGATAGATCGATTCCATTATCAATTTTTATTCGATATTTAGGTTCTAGCTTTCCAATTTCCCAGGGGAATCTGCTTGCGACATTAGCAGGATTTTTTCTGGCATGTGGGCGAGCCATTATCAATGGGTATTCTTTATTATTCTTTGATACATTTACATTCTTGTATCAAGATGAGAGTGGAACTTTCGTGACATTGCTATCGAATAAAAATATGCAGAATCTTAAAAAGAGTGTTGAAGAACTTAATAAAGAGCAATCTGAGGAACGAATTAAGCAAATGCAAAAAGAATGGTATCAGAGTAGGGTATCTAGCAGCTTAAATGTTTGGAACTTTTCTTTAAAGCGATACCTAAATAAGCCAACTTATTATTTCGAAAATAATGAAATTGGTAATTCAGTGATTGATAGTAAGTATATTTTGGAAGATAAGGATGCCAAAGAAAAAAGCTAATTTACATTGTATATGAATCTACAAGTGTTTATGGGTAATAAATTTACTATAAGCGACACAAAAATTATTAATTTTTTATAAAAATATGTAAAATCAAAATGCTAAATTAATATTTACTTTATTTACTTTTTATTATTTTTGTTTTATTATAAATATAATTTAAATATTTAAGCTTTTAAGTTTAATGTTATTACTTTGTTTAAAGTATATATTATGAGGTGATAAAAATGGAAAGAACACAGTCAGGAAGTAACAAAAAATTAGAATTATTCGATTTGGAAGAAGAATTGATTGAACAAGATGTTTTTTTAAGTGGTGGAAGCAATCATAGAAGACATTCAGGTGTCACCAATGGCTTTTGCTAATTAAAGTATGTATTGCTAATTAGTATTACACAATTGTAGTAACAAAAAGTTCGATTTCTAAGAATACAAAATCGAACTTTTTGTTATTTTTGTTTTACAGGATAAAATATGAAAAAATTTAAAATCGAAGATAATGTAATGGTTAGACAAACTTTTTTTCCTAAGGATGATAAATGTTTAATATATATTGATCATAACGTTAACTATTTAAAAAAATTTCTAAAAAAGCCACCTTTTAAAGAATTACTTTTATGTAGTAATCCCAGTTTATATCATAAAATATGTTATGACTCTGAAACTAGTCTAAAAAGCAAAAAAGTGATAAGGACACTGAATAATTATATAAATAGAATGCGTTATAGAGCTACTCCTTTTGGTCTTTTTTCATCTGTTTCGTTGTCAAGTTGTTACGGCAATGGGTATTCTAAAACTAGAATGTTCAAAAAAGCTATAAAACCAGACTCTGAGTGGCTGTACAAAGTTATAACACGTATTGAAAATAATCCTAAGAATATTCTTAATATGAATATATGCTGGAATCAACTTGCTATTGATGATGGAAAATATTTTAAGTTGTTGTACAGAAGTACTAGTTCTAATAATTTTCAATATAAAATTCATAAATCTAAACTTATATGCTGTATTTATGAAACGACTAAAAAGCCTATTAAAGGTGTTAATGCAGTGGAATATATAATTAACACTTTGGGATTATCTAATTATAGTGAGGACATTATTCAACTGATACAAAAATTAATAAGTAAGGAGTTTATGTTAACCGATGTATCAATAAGTGGTGTAAATGAAGATTATTTTGAGAAACTGTTGGTAAAGTTAGAGTCACTACCTGATGAGTCAAAATTGTTATATGATTTAAATACTATAAAAAATGAAATGATGTCATACGAGAGAACACGTGTAGGAAACGGGGTTTCTTTACTTGAAAAAATAAATAGTCAGATGAAAGCAATACAAGAATCCAAAAATTACTTAAAAATTGATTTATTTTCAAATCAGAATTGTCCAAAGATTGAAATTAGCTTACTAAATCAACTTACAGACCTTTTTAACTTTTTAGAAAAAGTCACTCCAGATTATATACGATTTGAGAGTATACGAAAATATACCGAAAAATTTACAGATAAATATGGACTTTTTCGAGAATTAATAGTAAGCGATTTAATTTTATGATATCAAAATTTGATAGTGTATATGTCAATTTTGTACAAGAATATCAAAAAAAATCAATTATGATATAAGAAAAGAAGGCTTGTATGAATGTGATTATGATATATTTGATGGGTTGTCTGCTATAATTAATTACTTTTTGTCTACTGAGTTATACAAGAAAAAAACAAATACATTTGATAACTTAGTAAAAAATTTGATTGATGTAATACTGTCTACTCAGTTAATGATTCCGGTAAAACATATTTTTTCAAACAATATATTTGAAAAAAATGCAATTAATTTTAGTTTATCGCATGGTATGGCGGGACCACTTTCTGTACTGACGAAAGTATTGGCTAAAGGCTTTTATTACAAAAACATTTATGAAGCTAGAGACTTTATTATTAATAACTATGTAAATAACTCTGTTTTGATGGATAAAAAAATTATTTGGCCAAGAAGAAAAGAACTTGCTTCAGGAATAATAGAATTATATCCTATTAGACCAAGTTGGTGTTATGGATCTATGAGTATAGCAATGCAGCTTTATAAAGCATGCGAATTAAATAATAATAATAATGCAAAAAATATGGCTATAGAAAGCATTAGAACCCTAAAAAAAACTAATATTAATAGTTGGAACATGGATTCTGCGACGGTTTGTCATGGTCTAGCTGGAGCATTATTATGTGTTAATAATATGGGACAAATGGTTTCATCTGATGAATTAATACAAGTAAAAACAGAACTAGAAGAGGAAATTTATAATAAATGTAGTAAAAAATATAAGTATAGATTTTATAATTATAATTTTTTACCACCGTCCTTCAAAATAAGTGAAGCAGATATAAGCATGTTGACTGGATCTACAGGTGTGATTATGACATTAATGACAGTTATTAGTAATAGTAATATGCATTGGACAGATATTTTAGCTTTTTGAATTTAATTATCCGAAGGAAAGAGACATGCTATATGGAGTTAGTTAAAATAGTAAATACAAAAATTTGCTATAAAGGGAAAATACTAATAAAAATAAATAATCTAAATATTTCTGATAAACAGAAAATAGGGTTTATAGGTAAAAATGGTGTCGGTAAAACTACATTAGCAAAAATTATTAGCAACAAAAATAATTTATTAACAAATGATATTTATGTTGAAGGTAAGGTTATAAGGAATTGTTCAATTGAATATGTTCAGCAAATACTTGATCAGGTCAATATGAGTGGTGGAGAAAAGGAAAAGCTAGAAATAAGAGCAAAAATATTATCTTTAAAGAACAAGAAATATCCGTTACTAATTTTGGATGAACCAACATCGAATTTGGATTTTTCTCAACAAAAATGGCTTATAAATACCATTAATAATTTTAATGGTTCATGTTTGATAATTAGCCATGATCAAAACTTTTTAAACAGTATTTGCAATACAATTTGGTATGTAGAGAATAAAAATATCAAAGCATTTAAGGGGAAATATGGTGAATTTGAAGAACTTGAAAAGAAAAAAGAAAAAAGAAAAAATGCTAGGTATACAACAGAGAATAAACGGATAAAAAAGTTAAAAGAAGCATTGAATTATAAAGTAAATGATGGACATTCATTTAAGCATAAAAAGCCTAGTATTTCTTGGTCAGATTGGAAGGGACAGAAGTCAAATAAAGAAAAGAGTGAAAAATCTATTTTTAAGAAGAAAGTAAGGTTAGAAAATAAAATAAAAGATATTGATAAAAATATGGTCAAGCCCTACGTTCATAAGGCCATAACTTTTAAAAATGTTATTAATGGTCCAAATTTTAAAAATGGTAGTACTCTTCTACGAATTGAACCACAAATAATTAGTATACAAAAAGTTGAATTGTTTACTATAAAACAACCATTAATTGTTACTAACAATCAAAAAATAAGTCTTGCTGGACAAAATAAAACGGGTAAATCAACTTTTGTTAAAAGTATTTTTGATAAAACGGCAAAAGGATATTTTTCTTCAAGTTTAAAAATGGGCTATTTTAATCAAGATATATCTTTAATAAAAAATCAAAGTAATGACACTGTCATTACTTCTCTTATGCAGTCTACTATGTTTGATAATAGGGAAACAATGCAATTGCTTGGAGATTTAAGTCTTATTAATAATAGAAATTCACAAATAAAAAATTTAAGCGGTGGACAATTAGTTTGTTTTCAATTAGCAAAGATACTCACGAGTAAGCATAATTTTCTTTTATTGGATGAGCCGACTAATTATCTTGATATTAGTTCTATAAACTCTTTAGCACGGTTTATTAATGAGTATCCGTTTGCAATCATTGTAATTTCTCACGATAAAACTTTTATAGATCAATTAAATGTAACTAGTTGGATTATTCGTCAAAAAGTTTTAACTAGCACTACAGAAAAGAATTTCAAAAAAGTATATGAATCACATAATGAAAATAAAAATAATCAATTAAGACTTTTGAAATATAAATTGGATGAAATGATGATGAATGAAAACGCAAGTATTAGGGAAATAACAATTTTGCAAAAAAAAATTCACGAAATTGAGGAGACGAATAAGTAATGGCAAAATGGTTTAAAATAAATCCTATTAAGGCATTGTTAATTATTTTTTTAATGATATGTTGTCAGGTACTTGATGTTGCAGGAACCTATTTGTTAACCCCGCAAGCTAATGCGGTGTTTAAAGGTGAGTTTTTGCTTTATGGAGTTTTACTTGCGTGTCAATTAATTATAAATACTGTGCATACCATATTTGACAAACTTTCAGTATATTTATTTGATAAACAAACGCAATTTCTTTTTCATAGAAGCAGAGCTACACTATTAAAACATTTTATTTTAAATAAAGAAATAGAAGTTTCAGAATGTGAGAATGTGCTAACGAATGATATTGAAATTTTAGAAAATGATTATTTTAAAAATTTTTATAATTTATTAACTGATCTTTTTTATTTGATAATGATAATAGGTACGCTTTTTTCATTTCATTGGATTTTAGTATTTTATTCCATAATAGTTTCATTATTAAGTCTTGCAGTAACAAAAGTTTTTCTTAAGAGTAACAAGTTAGCTATAAAATTAATAGAAAATAAAAATAATAGTTTTTATACCTTACTAAAAAATTGGGTTAGAGGATTAAAAGAGTTACGTAGATATTCTGGTGAAAAAATATTTTCAAAAGTTATTAACAATAAAAGTGTAGAATTAAAAAATGTTCAAATAAGACAACAAAAAACTTTGACAATATCACAACTATGCCAATCTATTATAGACGTATTAGGACGTATTGGCATACCACTTATTTCAGGAATACTTTATTTTAAAGGTGAAATACAAATTGGAATGGTGATTTCTGCAGGTTATTTTTCAAACGGTATATTTAATACCCTGATGGATATCATAAATAATCTTACAGTAATAACTTCTACAAAAACTTTACGTAATAAAATACTTTATAAAAACTATGACATTACATTGATAAATAAGTGTAAAAGACAAGAAATTAAAAAAATAACTCTGCATGATGTATCAGCTAAATTTGGTAATGGTAAGACTATAAAGTATCCTAATTTTGTTGTTCATCAGAATGATAAAGTTTTATTGACTGGTAAAAGTGGAATGGGTAAGTCAACCTTATTAAAATTAATATTAGGGTTAATAGAGCTTGAAAACGGCGAAATCTCATTTGAAAATTTAGATGGTAATAAAGTTGAAGCAAATTTTCAAATTATTGACTACTTAAAGCAGAGTGGAACATTGTTTCCGGGGACTATACTTGAAAATATTACAATGTTTAAAAATTTTTCTTATGAAAGAATAAGGCAAGCAATTGTAGAATCTGATTTAATGCAGGATATTAATAATTTTTCTGCAGGATTAGATGAAGTAATAGATCCAGAAAATAATACATTATCGGGTGGGCAAAAACAAAAAATAATTTTAGCTCGTAGCTTATTCATTGAAAAACCCGTTTTATTGCTAGATGAACCGTTGAGTGCAGTTGATAAAAAAGGTATGGAATTAATCTTGAATAATATTCTGTCTAGACACCAAATTGTAATAATGGTTGCACATAATTTATCAGTACAGCAAAAATACAAATTTAATTATGAAATAAATTTAGATGAAGGAAAAAAGTATGACTATAAAAGAATTGATAAAATTTAATCCAATCATATTTTACATAGTAATATTATTTTATTCAATGAATGCTTTATTAAATACGGCAGCAAGTTATTTCTTAACATTGAGTTTTACAGCTGTTCGACGTGGGGATATAATTAAATTTTTATTTTATGTATTTTTACAAGGTACGTCTTTATTAATTGCGTATTTTTTAAGTATTATTGGAAAATATTTTTGGCAAAAAAATGGATATGAATATTTATGTCATATAAGGAAGGAATTAGCCAATATTTACTTTACTGGCATAAGCGATGACAAGGTTTCTTCTGTTCAAAATAAAATGATTAATGATCTTAATCTGTTAATGGATAATTACGTAGAGCCAATTAGAATGCTAGTTTATTATATAGTGCTACTGGTATTAACAGTAGGGGTTCTGTTTACTTTTCATTGGACAATATTTTTACTTTCAATTGTTATATCAATGGCTCAAATATTTTTACCTAAGATTATGGATAAATTTTTGGAAGGTGCATCTAGTAATGTATCTGCTAAAAATAAATTTTATTTAAAAACGATAATTGACTGGCTAAGTGGGCTGATTGAAGTAAAACAGTATTTTTCTGTAAGTAAAATGCTATTTTTGTTGAATAAGTCATCTAGTAAATTAGAAAATGCAAAAATAAAGAAATCTTCAGTTGATAATATATCAGAATTATTGAATGAATCTATATATTCAATTAGTAATTGTCTATTATATTTATTAGTAGGAATTTTGATAAAGTTAAAGATTACTCCGTTTGGGTTGCTTGCAAGCATTGATGATTTTAATTGGAACTTATTTGGTTCTATGATGGGAATAGCAGATTTGTTGGTACAGATTAAGGGAACAAAAAATTTAAGAAACCAATTAATAATATTGAGAAGCCAAAAGAAAGTAAGTAAAATTAATGCCCAAATGGTAAATAAAAATTTACCATTTGGGCTTATGACAAAAAATTTGACCGTTAAATTTAGTAACAATACAGAAATAAGTTTTCCAGATATAAAAATAATACCAGGTGAAAAGGTTCTTTTAACAGGCGCTAGTGGTAAGGGAAAGACAACGTTGTTTAAAGTGATACTAAACGAAGTAAAACCTGAAAGTGGTAAAATCGTGTATTTTGATAAAAATAATAATGTTTTAGAACCAAATTATTTGCAAATTGGTTATATGCCTCAAGAACCAGTTATATTTCCCACAACAATTGCCAATAATATTACAATGTTTGATGATAAATTAGATTATAAAATTAATTATGTATTAAATGAGGTAGATCTTAAAAATGACATAATGCATTTGCCTCTTGGAGTATATAGTAATATTGATGCTAATTACAAAAATGTTTCGGGTGGTCAAAGTCAGAAGATTGTATTAGCTAGATTGTTAATTCATAAAAATTGTTTTTTTCTAATTGATGAAGGAACTAGTGCGATTGATAGAAATGGAGCATTGGATATTATGAAGAATTTATGTAACTTAAAAAATACCACACTAATTTTTATTGGACATAATATGACTAAAGAAATGACAGGCTTGTTCGATAAAATAATTTGTTTAAAATAGTTCTTGTTTTGTGAAATTATTTGTTCGTAATTGCAAACATCCTAATATAGTAAGCATACTGCACGCTATAGTTCCTATGCGAGGCCAATGGGCATGATTAAGGGAAACTTACTCCAACAGAAATTTGATGAAACTGGACCATATCATGTACTGCATACTGATGTTACCGAATATAAACTGACTGCTGGGAAAAAGATATATATTTCACCAGTGATTGATGAGGCTTCATTAGAAATATTAGCTTGTCAGGCAAGTTTGTTGCCCAATGTCGAATGGTTTATAACATGCTGGATGAACTCGGCAACTAAATTACCGCAAGATGCTCAACCGATTTTACATCCAGATCAATGCTTTCTATCGGCATGCTGGTTATCATCCAAGCTTAAAGAAATGAATATTGTTCAAAGTATGTCCAGAAAAGGCAACTGCCATGACAATGCACTAGGAGAGATAATTTTCAACTTAATGAAGCGTGAATGCTTAAATCGACTTAAAATCAGTTCAGAAACAGAATTGAAGCAGATACGTAATATGTTTACTGGTTCAACAATATTAGAAGATCCAATAAACTTAAATACACGACTCCGGTAAAATATCGAAATCGTGTATTAGGGATCAATTAATTTGATAAATGTCTATCTTTTTTGTTGCACTTCAATTGGAATCTTTGTCCAATTCCGGGGGTTAACTTCATCAGGTTGCGTTTTTTAATGGGATAGTGCATTAAAGAGATACTTATTAATACCAGTGGTGGGCTAACCAAAAGTTCTTAGCGTTAACCCATGAACCATAACGACCGTAAACATATCTGTCAGCGGTTCTTTCTTGATTCTTTTTAGAATAATCACCTTTTAAGTAAGCAATGTTTAATTGATATTTGCCATAACAAACACCATTACGTGCGTAATAATTACCACCCGATTCACGCATTGCAATCCATCTCTTGGCTGCACGTTCTGCTTTTGACATCTTGGCAGCCTGTACTGTTTGCGTACATGAATTATTAGTAGTTTCCAAAGCAGTGACGAAACTAAATGATAGCGCCAGTGCTGTAATTAACTTAAGTATTAAACTTTTACTTTTCTTCAATATATTCAATCCCCACAATTAACTGTATTAATTCTATGGATAATAGTACACAGTCAATGTGTCATTGTTGTTACAGAAATAACACGCAACTCTTACAAAATTTTTGAAAAATTTAATAATTCTACTAGTTTTGAAAAAATTTATTTTGATAAAGCCAATTATTACTTACATGAATGTTTTAATGTCATTATTATTTATGTCTGTTAAAATTGGTAGTAATTAGTATTTTAGGAGGTAAATATGGCTGTTAAACATTTTTATGAAACTTTTCATCCAGAACACTATGATTTATTTATAGACATCAATCGGGAGCAGAAAAGTATTAATGGTACTTCGACAATTACCGGTGAAGCAATTGAGGATACTATTTTTATTAATCAGAAATATATGAAGATTGCTTCAGTAACAAGTGAAGGCAAAAAAGTACCGTTCACTGTCAATGACGAAAAAGAAGCAATTGAAATCGAACTGGGCCAAACTGGCAAGGTAAAGGTTGAGATTAAGTATTCTGCACCGCTGACCGATTCTATGATGGGGATCTATCCTTCATATTATCAAGTTGATGGTGTGCAAAAACAGATTATCGGTACTCAATTTGAAACTACAGCTGCACGTCAGGCCTTCCCATGTGTTGATGAGCCAGAAGCCAAAGCTACTTTTTCTTTAGCACTTAAGTATGATGAGCATGAAGGTGAAACTACAATTGCCAATATGCCGGAAGTTAAAGTCGAAGATGGCGTGCACTATTTTGCTCAAACCGTTAGAATGTCCAGTTACCTGATTGCCTTTGCCTTTGGTGAATTACAATCAAAGATTACTGAAACCAAAGATGGCGTTAAAGTTGGAGTTTTTGCGACTAAAGCACATCAAGCTAAGGAATTAGACTTTGCTTTGGATATCGCAAAACGGGCAATTGAATTTTACGAAGAATTTTACCAAACCAAGTACCCGCTACCACATTCTTGGCAATTAGCGCTGCCTGACTTTTCTGCCGGAGCAATGGAAAACTGGGGACTAGTCACATACCGTGAAGTCGCAATTTTGCTTGATCCTGATAATGCAACTCCGTACCAAAAAGCTTATGTGGCAACTGTTATCACTCATGAATTAGCGCACCAATGGTTTGGCGATTTAGTTACTATGAAGTGGTGGGACGATTTGTGGCTCAATGAAAGTTTTGCCAACATGATGGAATATGTTTCAGTTGATGCTTTAGAGCCAAACTGGCATGTTTGGGATAATCTTTACCAAATTTCGGAAGTACCAGCAGCTTTAAAACGAGATGCCACTGATGGTGTCCAATCCGTTCACGTTGATGTGGAACATCCAGCTGATATTGATTCAATTTTTGATAGTGCAATTGTTTACGCTAAAGGTTCAAGGATGCTGGTTATGGTACGGGCACTCTTAGGAGATGATGCTTTGCGTAAGGGACTTAAGTATTACTTTGAGCAACACCATTATGGCAACGCCACCGGTGATGATTTATGGAACGCCCTTTCAACTGCTACTGATTTAGATATTGGCAAGATCATGCATACTTGGCTTGATCAACCGGGTTACCCAGTAGTTTCCGCCAAAGTAAACTCAGCTGGTCACTTGATTTTGAGCCAAAAGCAATTCTTCATTGGTGAAGGCAAAGATGTTGGACGTAAGTGGGCTATTCCATTGAATGCAAACTTTAAGGCACCACAAATTATGTCTGAAAGAGAACTGGATCTAGGAGATTATCAAGAGTTGCGCAGTGCTGCCGGTCACGCTTTACGTGTAAATGTAGGCAATAGTTCGCACTTCATTGTTAATTATGATGAAACCTTAATGAATGATATTATGGCTGAATTTACTAAGTTGAAGCCGGTTGATCAATTACAATTACTGCAAGACTTGGGACTTTTAGCAGAAAGTAAACAAATTTCATACGCTGAGATTGTCCCGTTACTGCCAAAATTTGCGCATTCTAAGTCATATATTGTCATTAGTGCGTTATCTTCCAGTGTTCGTTCATTGCGTAAATTTGTTACTCCGAATTCACCTGCAGAAAAAGATTTTAAGGCATTCGTTAATAAATTGACCCAAAAGCAAGTCGAACGGTTGGGCTGGCAGGCACAAGCTTCCGATACAGACGATGACAAGAGAATTCGTCCATTAGAAATAGCTTTGTCATTGTATGCCGACAACTCTGCTGTGATAAAAGATGGTCACCAAATTTTTACTGAACACAAGCAAAACTTAAACGAAATTGATGCTTCAGTTCGACCATATGTTTTAATGAATGAAGTTAAGAATTATAATGAGTCAGGCTTAGTTGACCGTTTGCTTAAAGAATATCAAGCTGCCATCGATCCTAACTATAAGGACGATCTTACTGATGGTATTACTAGCACTAAAGATCCCGCTGAAATCAAGGAACTTATTGAGAATTTTGAAAATGCTGCAGTCGTTAAGCCTCAAGATTTGCGTTCTTGGTTTGCGAATGTCTTGGCCAATCCAAAAGGCGAACAATTTGCTTGGGATTGGCTGCGAGATCAATGGTCATGGCTGGAAAAAACAGTCGGTGGTGATATGGAATTTACCACTTATATTACTGTGGCTTCAAACATTTTCCATACTGAAAAGAGACTGGAAGAATTCAAAGAATTCTTTGAACCAAAGGTTGATCAGCCGGGTCTTGGGCGTGAAATCAGAATGGATACTAAGAACATTGAGTCCAAGGTTGACTTGATTAATGCTGAAAAGGATGCTGTCAATCAAGCTGTTAAGGAAACTTTATAAGTAAAATTGTTTAATATTTAATATCATATTAATAAGTGTTAAAAAAGAAGCTGGTAAATGAATGTTTAAAAACATAATTTACCAGCTTTTTTATGCTTGTATTAATATGTAAATTTCATAAAAGTAAGACTTTACAATATGGCGCTCTCAATTTAGAGTAAGTGAAGTGCTCCAGAATAGTTGGATAGGTAATCTAATTATTGGAGCATTTTTTTACGACTAATTGTTTATACCAACTATATTCTTTACCAGTCGAATTATTATTGATCTTTGTGAAAAATTAGCTTAATTCTAAGAAAACTAAGTTAAAGTCATTGATACTAAAAGCAAAAATAAATATCATACATAAATTTATTATTTTTTGTAATTAATTATAAATACTGACTAACAATATTTTCAATTAAATTAATAGTATTACCATAAAAATAGTTTAGACTGGTGTTCTCAGGATCGGGCACACCGCTGCCACTTTCTACGACAAAAGCTAAATCACCAATGTTGGCATAAGTGCTGTGTGGTGTAGCAGTGATCGTAATAATATCGCCGCCATCTTTCTTACAACCTGCAATTTTGATCAAACCATTTTTATTTTCTCCAGATTGTGAGAATGTAATCAAAGTATGAGGCGATTGATCAGATGCAATTGAGATTTCAACGCCATCCAAGTCTACACCATAAATTTTTTTAAGCAATAATTTGCGATAAGTGTAATTTACTAGAATTTTGCAAAAGCCCTCACCAAATAAATAAGTTCTTTTTTCCAGCTTAATTTTATTGAAGAAATCAGCAACTACCTCAGCGTTTAAATTACAGTGGACAAATGGCAGGTTGGCAAAGGTCCTTAGCGGTTGAGTTTTGTAACGGGAAGAAAGGAAAAAGATAAATTCTTTAAAGTTAGCAAAACCTGCCCTCTTTACTAGCCTGCTGATTGAAGCAGTTGACAGATAATTTTTCTTAGCTATGTAGCGAATGTCTAAGCTATCGTTGGTGATGATGGAGTCAATAATCGACTCAATCACTTTAATATCTTGATGACGCAAATGATTATTAGGGAACAAACGGTCAACTTGAAAGATTTTTGTCATTTAACACACTACCTTGCTATTTTGAAAATATTTTCCTATTTTGAAAATCACACCATAATTTGTGTGTTTTGTTGTTATTGCTCTTTCATTATACTATATTAACTTTGTTTAAAGAAAGCGTTTTAAATGATTTGAAAGGTGTGTGTGAATGAAGCAAGTTGTTATTAATGCCGATGATTTTGGCTATTCACTGGCCGTAAATCGCGGAGTTATTAAAGCGTATAAAGATGGGATGGTTTCTTCTACAACGCTTATGGCAAATATGCCAGGTTGTTTAGAGGCAATCAATTTAGCAAATGAAAACAAAGACTTAGGAGTTGGTTGTCACCTTAACATTACGACTGGTAAACCAATGACGGATGCCAAAACGCTGGTTGATACTAATGGTGAATTCTACCATTTAGCTGGTTATAAAAAACACCGCAGTGAAATGGACCCGGAAGAAATTTACCGTGAGTGGTGCGCACAAGTTGATTTCCTGATAAGTAAAGGAATGAAGCTAACTCATTTAGATAGTCATCATCATGTTCATTCTTTTTCTGAGAACTTAGCTCTTACTCAGCGTATTTCTGATAAGTATCAGTTACCGGTTAGAAATTGCTACGGTATCGAAAATCAAGTTAAGTTGTCTTATCAAAGAGGAATTGCCGGTTTTGATGATCTGATGAATTACCCGCATATTCGCAGTTTGGATAAATCTTATTATGCGGATCAAGAACAATGTTTAACAGAAATACAAGCTGTTCTTGACCGTCTGCAGGATAACCAAATAACTGAGTTTATGGTTCATCCTGCATTTGTAGATGAAACACTTTACTTTAATTCTTCATTTAATGTGCCTCGAATCAAAGAAGTAACAATCCTCTGTGATTCGGCTTTTAAAAAGAAGCTGCAGGAAAATCAGGTAGAAGTGATTCCATATCCTAATTCTTAAATAAAAAAATGTAATGTAAGGAGGCAAAATTATGAAGGGCAAGTTTATGAAGTCCGCGAATGTTTTTTCACGGGCAATAATTCAACCGGTTATGTTTATGGCCGTAACTGGTATTATCTTATCAGTCTGTGCCATTTTGAAGCTAGACTTAATGCCGACCATTTTGAAAGATACTGGTAATTTTATTTACAATATCCTGTCAAGTGGTATGATTGGGCAATTAAGTTGTATTTTCTGTGTAGGTATCGCTACAGCTTTGGCTAAACCTAAATATAAAACTGATGCCGCAATTTTAGGTATCGTTACTTATTTAATCTTTTTGTTCGCTAACAATTCATGGCTGCAATTAACCCATCGTTTGGCAAAGCCAAATTCTCAAGGACTATTTGGTACTGGTCAAAACATGGTTTTCGGTATCCAAGTCACTGATATGGGAGTTTTTCTCGGAATTATTTTAGGAATCCTAGTGGGCTGGATGGTAAATAAATGGGGGAATATTAAGCTCCATAAATATTTATCACCTTATGCAGGAACAAAATCTGTTTACATTATTTTAGTATTTGTCACAATTCTGTTCGCAATTGCTATTACTTATGTTTGGCCAGCAGTCAACTGGGTTATTGAAAACATTGTTAAAGTAATGTCAACTACGGGTTCCATTGGATTCTTCCTCTATGGATTCTTGAACCGTATGCTTTTACCAGTTGGACTGCACCACTTCTTATGGATGCCTTTGTTCTACACTCCTTTAGGCGGTACTGCCAGGATTGCCGGCAAGCTGTACACTGGTGCGTTTAACATTTGGTTAGCTGAATTGGGCAACCCTAGTCATATTACTGCAATGCACCAATCTATTGGTTATCTGTCCAACTTTGGTTCAATTTCGTTACCTATTGGTATTGCTTTTGCTTTCTGGAAAATGGCAGAACCAAAGAATAGGCAAAAAGTTGCGGCTATTTTAATTCCAACTGTTACTACAGCCTTCTTAGCAGGTGTTACTGAGCCTTTGGAATTTATGTTCCTGTTCTTATCACCATTACTATGGCTAGCTCATTCAGTAGTTTACGGAATTAGTCTATTTTTAACTAATATAGTCGGCATTGATATTCAGTTTGATACCGGTATTAATATGATTATTAACAGTTTTGCCTTTCCGGCAAGGCTGGGACACCAGTATCTCATACCAATAATGTTTGTCGTCACAGGTTTACTTGAATATTTTGTCTTCGTCTTTATGATCAAACGTTTCAATATTCCAACTATTGGACGTGCTAACGCTGACGAGACGCTCCTTAATGGTGCAGAAAGTGAAGATGAATCTGTTGAGCAGGCAGAAGAAGAACTTGCTCAAAGTGACAGTGGAGCAGAAACTGCAGACACTGCAAAATTTGATAATCAAACTAAAAATATTGTAGCTGGTCTAGGTGGTCCGGAAAACATCGATGAAATGATTAATTGCTATACTCGACTTCGCGTTGACGTTAAAGACACAAACAAATTAGATATGGATCTGTTAAAACACAAGACAGGTACTAAAGGTGTAATGCAAGATGGTAATAATATCCAAATAGTATTTGGAGTTGATGTAGAAAGTATTCATGATAAAGTTGATGAATATCTTGATTATCTGAAAAAACACCCATCACAAAGTGGAAAGTAATTTAGGAGGATTATTGAAATGGCAAATAAATTTGTAATCATTGGTGGTGGATCAACCCAATCACCAAGTATCTTGGAGGTTTTACGTCAACGATCTGCTGACTTAGATATGAACCAGCTAGTTCTTTATGATATTGATGAGGAAAGGGTATCTCTTTTAGGACAGTACACCAAAATGTATTACAAAGAAACAGGTTCACCGGTTCATGTTTCTTACACGACTAACCTGGAAGAAGCTCTACAAGATGCAAACTTTTTATTCATGCAAATTCGTCCAGGTCTAAATAAACAACGGGCAATAGACGAAAAAATTTGTATTCGCAATGGCGTTATTGGTCAGGAAACTTGTGGACTTGGCGGCTTTTCCTTTGCAATGAGGGTAATACCGGATATTATCGCTATCATTAAGAAGGTTAAGCAGATTTGTCCAAATGCGTGGATTTTAAATTACACTAACCCAGAAGCAATTTTGTCAGAGGCAATTTACCGCGAATTTCCTGAAGCAAAGGTAATTTGTATCTGTGATATGCCAATTTCAATTGAAGGCGCAATTGCACAATACTTCCATAAAGATTTGAAAGATATTACCTTCAAATACTTTGGCATGAACCATTTCGGCTGGTGGACATCAATGATTGATGAGACCGGTAAGGATCTATTGCCACAACTGCGTGAGGACGTTCAGTCTGGCAAGATTGATACCCTTGCTCAATGGAATGACGAAACTCTTGATGACCAGTACTGGATTGATACATACAAGCGCATGATTACTATTTTCAAGCGTTTTCCTGAATATTTCCCTAACTGCTACCTGCAGTATTACCTGATGCCTGATGTAATGATGGCTGAATCGGATGTTAACTTCACACGTGGTGACTGGGTAATGCAGGGACGTGAAAAGAGAATCTTCACAGAATGTCGGCGGGTTTTAAAAGCCGGCACAGCTAAAGGTTCTTCACTTAACTCCGGCGTTCACGGCAACTACATTGTTGATATTGCCAACGCAATTATTCATAATACCCACGAACGTTTCACCGTTAACCAAAAGAACAATGGCGCAATATCTAATTTTGATACTGATGCCGTAGTAGAAGTGCCAGCATACATTGGCAGTATGGGTGCAGAAACCATTAGTATTGGTAAGATCCCAACTTTCCATAAAGGACTAATGGAATTGCAAAAAGCTTACGAGAAACGAACTGTGGATGCAGCGCTATCTGGCTCATATCAAGTTGCTTTGGAAGCAGTTGTCCTCAATAAGACCATTCCAGATTACCATGTAGGTAAAAAGGTTTTGGATGAGTTATATGAGGCTAATAAACAATATTGGCCAAAATTGCATTAATGTGCTTGCACTAAAAATATCATTACTAAAAAGATTAGCTTTAACTGCAGTTATTGCTAGTCTTTTTTTTGTGAGCATTAAATCTTTTTACAGAAAAAAGACTAACTTTCACTTCAAAGTTAGTCTTTTAGCATACTATTTGACTTACTTGATTAAATTTTAGTCATATACAATAACCGGCTCATGTTTGCTTACATTGTGCCAGACCTGCTTAATTTCCTGGGGCTTAATATTAACGCAGCCGTGTGAACCGCCTCTTAAATAGGCTTTTTTACTCCAGTCACCGCGCCAGCCAGCATCGTGAAAACCGCAACCAGTCAAGGTAAACGGCATCCAGTATCTGACAGGTGAAGCATATTTAGAACCATCATTGTTGCGTCCACGCAATACCGCATGGCGTTGCTTATAATGAATATACCAGACTCCTTGAGGGGTACGGTTATTTTTATTACCGTCCTTTGTTCCGGTAACAACATCGTTAAGGTGAACAACCACCTTGCCTTTGCGCACAATCCACATTTCCTGCCTCTGCAGAGAAACTACAATATAGTCATTGCCTATGCCATGATTATTTTTACCATAGCCTAAACCATAAGTGCTGTAGCCAAGACCATAGATATAATTTTTGCCGTCCAGATTTTTAGTTCCATTCAAAAATGCCTGTTCAACAGCTGTTTGTGCCCTTTTGACGTGTACGCCCCAGCCATAGCTTTGGTTTTTAATAGTAATTTTCTTTCCTGCAACTTTATTACCCTTTGGCACCGCAAAACTATAGCTTTGATGAATTGTTGAAACATCCTGGTCAATTTTATTAAGCTTTGCCGCTAAATTTTCGCTGTTAAGAAAAGTGTACTTGCCTTTTCTATAAACTGCCTGGTTAATTAATTTTTGTGTTTTGAGTTTATAAACTTTGCCTGCGACATGGTAATTAACTACGGCGTGACTCATCGTCTGCATTTTTTTGTTAGCAGCATCTAGATCAGTGTTGCGGTATTCGTAGCTTTGCTTATTGGGCATAGTTGTATGTTGCTTTTTAAAATAAGCGGCAACTTCCTGTTTCTTAATGGTGTTGCAACTAGGATCATATTCAAGTGCAACTTTACCATTTTCCAGTGAGACAATGTTGTTCGCTTTCCGATTGATTTTGGCAGTTGCTTTATTAATTGTTAAGTTTCCAACTTCTACGCCATAAATGTTAACATTAGGGTTAAAATGATTTGTAGCGAATGCTTTAGCCTGCTTTTGCGCTTCGACGTGATTGTTATAAAACACCACGCCAAATACAACTGCTAAAATCAGAACTATTCCGATAATAATCAGAAGCAAGTTATTGCGGTTATTGTATTTTTTTAAATTTCTTTTTGATTGCATAAGTTCTACCACCGTTGGGATTTTCAAAAAAATAATTGCGGTTACAGTTTACCATCTATTGTGGCTCTAGTAAAATGCAAGATTTAAGAATGTTTTTGGGAGGGATTGCTCAATGGAAAATGACCCATTAGTGTTTGATGTTAACATAGCTAAAGAAAAGCCTAATTCTTATCGTAAAGTTAAAAATAATTCTGGCTGTCCCTTTTGTGATGTGGCGGGATTGACTCATATCTTAAAAAAGCAGGGTGGGATGATTTGGCTTGATAATAAATACCATACGTTACGTGATACGGTTCAGACTGTTTTGATTGAGTCCAATAAGCATCAAGGAGATATTACCACTTATTCACTTGATTACAATCGTTCTTTGATGCGTTTTTCATTATCATGCTTTAAACAGATGAACAATTCACACAAGTTCAGATCGGTTTTATGGTATAAAAATTATGGCGAAAATTCTGGTGGATCTCTTGCACATCCCCACATGCAAATAGTCGGTCTGGAAAAGATGGATGGTTATAAGTACATTCAACCCAATAATTTTGAAGGCATAAGTCTTTTCAATAAAGATGGAGTTGAAGTCAACGTAAGCACACATCCGATTCAGGGCTACATTGAACTTAATTTTAATCTTCTTGATGAAAACAATATTGATGACTGGTCGGACTGGATTCAAAGCGGAGCAAAATACATGCTAAAAGTTTTGTCAAAGGGTCGTAATAACTCCTATAACTTGTTTTTCTATCCACGCTTTGATCAGGGTATTTGTGCTAAATTGATCTTGCGTTATACGGCATCACCGTATTTTGTCGGTTATAAGCTCTCACAGGTAGATAACCGAGAGAAACTGCTCACTGAAGCCGAAAACTTTAAGCATTTCTTTGAATATGGATCAGTTTTAGAATAGAAATTCTTATGGTTTTAGAGCGTTAAATATTATTAAAACTAATCCATAACGGAGAAATTATTTGCGACTAATAAGATCAAGCAATATAATAGCAAGGTGTTTTTTTAAGGAGGATGAAAATGCACAGAAAAGAAACAAAAAACCTGGCTATTACTGCTATATTTGTCGCAATCTTTTTATTGCAAACTCTCATACCCAATATTGGTTACATTCGCATACTACCAACTTTACCTGCTGTAACGACTATTCCGTTGACTGTTGCCGTTTATTCTTTGCTTATGGGGCCAATTGCTGGGACTTTCTTTGGCATTTTCTGGGGCATTGCCCGCATGGTGCAGGCATATACTCAGCCTGGCGATATTGTCAGCCTGATGCTTTTCCAGAACTTTCTAATTGCCGTAGTTCCCAGCGTCCTAGCAGGCTTTTTCCCAGGAATGATTGGAAAATTCACGGCTAAAAAGAAAAGCAGTGTTAAAGAAATAAGCTACACGATTGCAGGCGCAGTGACTTCTTTAACTAACACTGCTTTTGTAATACTATTAACCAGTCTGGTTTTCATGGGTAATTCCGCTAAATTACTAGGACATTTAGGCAGTTTTAGTCAAGGCACACCTTTAATTACAGCTTTAATAGTTGCTCTCGGCTTGAATGGACTTGTGGAAGCAGTATTTACAGCTATTGTGACACCAATTATTGTTACTCCACTCGACAAAGTTTTACGTAGATTGGGTTAAAAATGATATTTTTAATAAAAAGTTAACATTTTATGCTAGCCACTATTATTAGGAAAATAACATTGATATAAGTCTTTCAATTTCTGAAAGGCTTATTTTTTTATTGACATTCTTGTTTTCTTTCATTAGTGTATTAGATAAATAGTACAGAAGTATTACAACGAGGACTTTACAAATGACTGAAATTTTACGAGTAGATCAAGTTACTAAAACATACGGCAAGCGGGGCGAAAAGCAATACCAGGCTTTAAAGGGAGTTAATTTTGCAGTTAATTCGGGTGAATTTGTAGCCATTATGGGAGCTTCGGGTTCTGGTAAAACAACTTTGCTTAATATTTTGTCAACTTTAGACAAGCCAACAACTGGTAATGTTTTTATTAATCACCAAGACAACAGTACTTTAAATGCTAATCAGTTGGCGGATTTTAGAAGTAAGCAAATTGGCTTTATTTTTCAGGATTTTAATCTCTTGGAGAATTTAACTAATCGTGAAAACATTGCCTTGCCTTTAAGTTTAAGGGGCATCTCTCCCAGGAAAATCGATCCCTTAGTTGATAAAATTGCAACTAGGTTAGGGATTAAAGAGATATTGCCCAAGTATCCTGCTGAGGTATCCGGTGGGCAAAAGCAAAGGGTAGCAGCAGCTAGGGCCTTAGTGCATGAACCGGCAATCCTACTTGCAGACGAGCCGACGGGGGCCTTGGATTCTAAAAGTGCCCGTGAATTGCTCTTTACTATGGCAGATTTGAATCAAAACGATGATATTACTACTCTCATGGTTACCCATGACCCGTTTGCTGCCAGCTTTGCCAGTCGCATTTTATTTATTAAAGATGGCAAGATTGGCGAGCAAATGTTAAAAAAGGGGCAGTCCAGACAAGAATTTTACCATCTACTAATTGATCACTTAGACACTGATGAATAAGGAGAACAAAAATGATTTGGAAGTTGTCCTTAACTGGAATCAAAAGTCGTTTTAAAGATTACGCGGTTTTGTTTTCCGGCTTGGTTGTTGCCAGCATGATTTTTTACATGTTCCTCACAATCACTATTAATCCCACTTTTATTAAAAATGATATTGCAGCACCAAGTAATTATGTTCGGTTCACCTTTGGCTTTGGTATTGTCTTGCTGGTAATTATTACTGCTATTTATCTGGTTTATGCTAATTCTTTTTTATTGAGCATGCGCAAACACGATTATGGCATGTACATGATGCTGGGAGCTAAAAGCACTAAAATCGGTGCACTAATTTTTTTGGAAACTCTGATAACTGGTATTTTGGCCACAATAGTGGGTATTTTGCTAGGCTTTGGTCTGACTGCCATTGTATCTCAGCTCCTGATTTCGCGCTTGGATTTGACCGTGAAGCATTTTGCTGTTGTTTTGCCTAATGCTGTTATCTGGACAATCATTTTCTTCATTTTGATTTTCTTATTTGGCGCTTTAAAAAATGTCCGCAAATTAACTAGAACACCGGTAATTGAACTATTGCGCGATGATCAAAAGCCGGTCGCATACAAGCGTCAGCCAGTCTTGCACTGGATTCAAGGAACGCTGGGACTAGTGCTTTTAGCTGCAGGCTACTTTATTTTGGGTCTTCCCGGTGGCGCTATTTTATTCATTATTCCAGCAGCACTGGTAACGATAGTTGCCGGCTCATATTTCACATTTAATGCCTTTTTCAGTGCGCTGATTGGGTTCTTACTTAACCGCAGAAGCTTTTCTTATCATGGCATTCGGATTTTTACCTTAGGCCAATTGAAGTTTCGGCTGCATGATTATACGCGGATTTTAACCGTGGTTTCACTGCTTTTTGCCTTGGCGCTTGGAGCTATCACTGTGGGACTTAATTTCAGCACCCTCAATGAGCAGCTTAAAGGCAATTTCTATTATGACACTACTATTATCAGTGACTCACCCAAAGTAACGCAGGCTGAAAATAAACTGACCATCACCCGTCAGCAAACTTTTCATTATAAGGAACAAGGCAAGTATTTATACTTTAATCGCAGTGAATTTACTAATAATCCAGTTAAAAACGTTAAGTTTTATATGAAAAATGGCCAGCCTGCCTACAAGACGATCGACTTGCCTATTAAAAAATTAGATGTGCCAGCAACATACGCTAACAACGCTTTTGGCGCTATGGTTCCTAATGGTATCGCTAAAATTATTCGCTTGGTTTCACCTGAAAAATGGGCGGCAAAATCGGGCCAAAAGAAGTTTGTCAGCTTCGTAAATGTGAAAAACTTTGATCAAGATTACTTTACCATCTTGAAATTGCAAAAACAGCAATTAAAAGAAAATCCCGCTTATGCGAATATTTATACCTCCAGTAAGGCTGGCAGTTACCAGTTAATCAAGAATTTCAGCAGCGGTTTTGAATTTATGGGCTTCTTTTTAGGTTTTGCCTTCCTAACCATGCTGGCTTCAACCTTAATGTTCAAGGTTTTAAGTGGAGCAGCTAGTGACAAGGTGCGTTACCAAATGCTATTTGAAATTGGCACAAGGGTGAAAATATTGCGCCAATCCATTAGAAATGAGATAGGGGTTCTGTTTCTTTTGCCCGGTGTGTTGGGCGTGATCGATGTTCTCTTTGGCTTAAGATTATTTAAACTACTCTTACCACACCCCTACCAGAACTTGTGGATTCCTTTTACGATTTTTATCGTTCTTTATCTCATTTATTACTTATTAACGGTGAAATTATATGAAAAAATCGTGCTCGCACATGAATAAAATTGGCGCAGGAATTAATACAAGTTTGTTTTTAGTAAAAGAAAAGGAGCAGTAATGATTTGGAAACTGTCCGTGACGGGTATTAAGAATAGGCTAAAAGATTATCTGGTATTGTTTTCCGGCTTGATTGTTGCCAGCATGATTTTCTACATGTTTTTATCAATTGCTACTAACCCAGTGTTTATTAGTAAAGATGTTTATGGTAGAGAAGCATACCTGAATTATATTTTTACCTTTGGTATTATTCTGCTTGTGATCATTACATCGGTTTATCTTGTTTATGCCAATTCATTTTTGCTGAGCATGCGTAAACATGATTATGGTATGTATATGATGCTTGGGGCCAAAAGCACCCGTATTGGCTTACTCATTTTTTGTGAAACTCTGTTAACTGGTTTCTTGGCTGTGTTGTTGGGAATAACATTGGGTTTAGGTCTGACAACAGTAGTTACCAAATTGCTGGTAGGTAAGTTAGGGCTGGAAATTACTCACTATAAGGCAATATTGCCGAGTGCCATAATAGGAACATTGATTTTCTTTGTTATTATCTTTCTCTTGGGTGCACTGGGCAATATGCGCAAGCTTATTCGTACCCCTGTAATCGACCTGTTACATGAGGATCAAACTCCAATTAATCTAAATCATCATCCAGTTTTACGGGGAATTGAAGCAGTTTGCGGTGTGCTTTTGCTGGCTGTCGGTTACTATGTAATGACTTTACCTACTAACTATATTTATCTTCTTATTCCCACCGCGTTAGTAACAATTATTGTTGGTTCTTTCTTTGTCTTTAATGGCGTCTTCACGGCTATTATTAACTTTCTACTTAATAAAAAATCTTTTTCATATCGTGGTATTAATGAATTTACTCTGGGTCAATTGAAATTTCGTTTGCAAAGTTACACCAAGGTATTAACTACGATTTCAATCCTTTTTGCCTTGGCTCTTGGTGCAATTACCGTGGGACTTAATTTTGGTTCCATGAAGGATGAAGCGCAAAAAGGCATTTATTATGATGCTACAATTATCAGTCAGACGCCAGTAGTTAAAAAAGCAGAAGCCAAGTTAACTATTACTAATAAGCAAACATATCATTACAAAGAAAAGGGGATGCATCTCTACTTTAACCAAGCGGAATTTAACAAGCAGCCGCTGAAAGAAGTAGCAGTTTATTTTCATGACAATCAAAACAATTCCCCCACTTATAAAGTAAAAACGCTGGCTACTGCTAAACTGGATAAACCGCAAACTACGGAAAACAGTATTTTCAGTCAGATGGTGCCTAATGGTCTTCCTAAGAAGATACATCTAGTTTCACCAAAAAGGTGGCAGACTATTGGTGGTCAGAAAAAATTTGTCAGCTACATTAATGTCAAGGACTTTGTCCACGATTTTCCAGTGATCAATCAAATTCAAAAGCAGCAATTGAGGGAAAATCGTAACTACAAAGATACTTACCTTAATTCAAAGCCATACTATTATAGTAATGTGCTCGGCTTTACTAGTGCGTTTGAATTTATGGGCTTTTTCTTAGGCTTAGCTTTTTTGACCATGCTGGCTTCTACTTTGATGTTTAAAGTTTTGAGTGGTGCTGCCAGTGACAAGGTTCGCTACCAGATGTTGCATGAAATTGGTGCTAGGCCACGATTATTGCGTAGTTCAATCAGAAAAGAAATTGGTACTTTGTTTACTATGCCTGCTATTTTAGGTATAGTCGATGTTTTGTGTGGGTTACAACTGTTTCGATCGTTGCTGAAGGCACCTTACCATAATATTTGGATTCCATTTACTATTTTTATTGTTCTCTATTTAGGCTATTATTTGTTAACAGTTACTCTATATGAAAAAATTGTACTTACAAAAAAATAATTATAAAAAGACTGGATTTTGAAGTTCATCCTAAAATTGGACTAGTATCTCCTAAAGCTGCAGAAATTTACGCAACATTTCGCGACAAAAAATAAGCAAAGTCAATTGGACTACTGCTTATTTTTTAACTTTCTTCATAACTTAACGATATGTTTAGCATATTTTGGTTTTAATGAGAAAGAGTGGAATGTCATATTTGATAGCTTAAAATTAGGGGAAATAAAATGACAATTGAGGAGTTGCTAAAAGATTATCGGATAAGTCAAAGAAAGACAAAGAAGCAGTGGGCAAAAGATATAATAAGTCCTTCATTCTATGCGAAAGTAGAGAAAAACTTAAATCGAATTTCTACAGAAGATTTAATAGACTTGTTACATTCTAACCAAATTTCACTAATTGATTTTTTTGGTAAATTGAATCAAAGTGATAAAACTCTCCATCAACAAAAATTGGAAATAAGTAGAATGGCAAATGAAGCATATTAAATCATTATGAACATGATAAGAAATATATAGATACGGCGACGAAAATAATTGAAAGTATTAAATTAGCTGGTATGTCTGAATACGGTAAAGATTTAGAAAAACTTTTAATTGCAAATAAATAAACTTAAAAAGATTTTATTTGATTGTGCTAAGTCCCCAAAGTTGCATAATTTTGGGGTTTCTTTTCAATAAATAAAAACAAAAAGTTAAGAAACGTTCAAAATATTGGCTAGCTCATTTTAAAGTTGGTAGCGCTAACTATAATTAATTCAAAAGGTGGTCTACTTGAAGGAGCTAACCAGAAAGTTTGGTGATCTTGATGGAAAGATTAAAGAACATGCGAATTGGACTTGTAGAACTTTGTGCGACCCTCATTATTAGCAGTCTGATGATAATCGCCGGCATTATTTTGGGCTTGGATCTAGCGTCCTTAATTATTAAGTTGTTTAGCGGTTTGATAAAACCAGATATGCCGAATTTTAACGTCATTATTAGTTTTTTGCGGATCAATTCGGGCATACAAGTCGTTATGTTACTGGCGGTTCTAATAATTGTTGGCGGCATAGTAGTAACTTTGAGGATAACCAGATCCACTTTAAGCAGTTTAGCTGAAAAAGAAGATACACCTGCAATTTTTCAAAAACATTCAGGGCTAAAAATAATTGAAGTGGTTTTAGGGTTAACGGCAGTAGTTGCAGGCTACTTTATACTAAATCTACCTAGCCAAAGCCTGGTTAACACCGTATTGCCAGCATTTATCACAATTGTGTCAGGTACTTATTTGCTTTGCCACTCGTTATTAAGCTTGGTGCCTGCAAATTGGTTTGCCAAAATTAATTTAACTAAAGGAAAAACGCAGCTGGAGCTTCACCATTATGCCAGCGTTTTTACTATCATTTCACTACTCTTCGCTTTGACTATGGGCGCTCTCGCTTTAAGTCATGACTTTAATGCTTTTCCCCAAGTTATTAAAAGGGGCATATATTATGATGGGGTAATTGTCAGCAACACCGCTAATATTAAAAACGATGTTGCTCAACTAAAAATTAAAAAGCAGCAAACTTACCATTATAAAGAAGCAAAAGGGCACTTTTATTTTGTTCGTAATGAACTGGCAGATAATCCAATTAAGTATGTCAAAAATACCGGCAGAAGCAATTTTCAAGTCAAAGCTATCAAGTTAGATCAATTGAATAAAAATTCTCTAGCAGGTGAAAGTTTCCGCGAACTCGTTCCTAATAGCAGTCAAAAAGATAAAACAATTGCACTTTGTTCAACTGCAGAATTAAATAAGGTTAAAGGTAAAACTAAATATCTGACTTTGGTGCAGCTAAACAGTTTTGATAGAGATTGGCCATTTTTACTAAAAATTGAACATAAACGGGCTCAAAGTAATCTTGCTTATAGTCACCTCTATAGCAACTCTAAGGCGGCTACTTATCAGCTGATTTTGGGGATGAGTAAAGAAATGAAGATATTGGGCTATTCAGTGGCATTTGTGTTTGGCGTAAGCCTGATTATCGTTTTGATGATAGTAGTAAAAGCTACTAAAAGAGAACAGAAGTTAGCGAATGAGAGGCTGGCTCAAAGTGCATGGCAGAGCAAAACAGGACTTTTGTTCTTTATTCCTGCAACATTTGGCGTCTTAGATGTTTTGTTTGGCTTAAAATTTTTTGATCAGGTTTTGCCAACAGCATATTATAAAGTTTGGCTGCCAATAGTACTAATGTTACTAGTTTATTTTGTTATTTATCTGCTAACAGTTCGGAGATATCACAAAGCTGAATTTTAAAAAATTTAGACAATAAAAAAGCGCGCTCCTTAGCGTGCTTTTCTATTGTCTTTAATTAATGAAAGATAATGCCCAAAATCAGCCCAAAGACTTGCATTAATTGAAACCAAAACAAATTTTGCGGAGCCAAGTCAAAAGTTGTGGGCACTCTGTGTTTGATATTATCTTCATCAACCCAAAAAGCCATATCCTTGGTCTGCTTTTGTCTGAATGCTTGAACGTTTTTGTATAACTTAGGTAAAGTTACAAAAATTAATAGTTGCCAAATTGGTAAAAGGCGAAATATAACACTGATAGCGACTATTGCAAATGGAGCCAGGGTTAAAAAACTAAACAAGTTTAAGGAATTCTGAACTCCAATGTAAGAAGGTAAGGTGTGACGGCCATTAGCCAAATCTTGTTTCAAATCGCAGGTATTGTCCGCAAGCATTGTTGCTGCGTTAAAGAAAGCTTGTGGTAAAGCTACCCAAAAAATTAATAAGAGGTTGGCTAAATTGCCCCCAACAATAAATTGAGGCCACTCAAAGTTTAAATAGGCTAATTGACTTACCGGGGAATTAATGTAAGCAGCTAAAAACATAATTCCCAGCCCTTCGAATAAACCGGCAAGAATTTCTCCCAATGGCACTCTTGAAAAAGGGACTGGACCATACGTGTAAAATACAGCTACAAAAAGTCCGGGAGCACCGATTAGTAAAATAAAAAGATTGGTTCGGACAGTTAGCCAAATGCCTAAGATCGCTGCAATTAAAAGCAGGCTAAGCATAACTACCATTGCAGTTGCTGGAGATAAATTACGCTTACCGATTAAATTATGTTCTTTTTGATAGTCTCGACTTTTGGCTAAGCGATAATCTTGGACATTGTTAAAGCCTGTAACAAATAAAGCGATTGCTCCTTGAGCAATTAAATATATTAAAGAATTCTGCCAATTAAAAGTATGAAAATAAAAATAAGCAAACAGTATTCCTAATAAATACGGCATTAAACTGTTTAACTTGGTATTAAGCCGCACCAGTTCAAAAAAATCAGTTATTGTAAAGTGACTGTACTTCTTTTTAGCTTCCATTAAATTTTCCTTTCAGAACATCATTTAACATAGAAAAGTTAATTACTAGTTTTTAAGTTTTGCAAGTCGGTAACCATTGCCTGAAAACAATTTGAATTTATTTTTTAAGCCGGAAGTAATATATACTTTTTTCTTTTTAGTGATAAATATTGCTTCTACACCAGGCTTATGCTCCACATAGTCGTAGCCTTTTTTTAATCCGCGATTAAATACAGCAGTTGAAAGGCCATCACCAGTGGTCGACCGTTTGGCAATAATTGTGACACTTAACAAGTTATTTTGACAAGGATAACCCGTTTTAGGATCCATTAAGTGGCTATAAACTTTATTACCGACTTTGAGATATCGTTCATAAATACCTGATGTTACTGCAGTTGCATTCTTTTGCGGTAAAGAGCCGATGGCATCACCACGCGCAGCGCTGGGATCCTGAATTCCCACCGTCCAGTTACTATTATTTGTAGGAGAATTTCCCAGAACGTAAATATTACCACCTAAATCGATAATTGCACTGGTCACACCGTTTTTTTGCAAAACTTTCATGACCTCATCAGAAATAAATCCTTTAGCCATACCGCCTAAATCAAGCATCATGTTCTTTTTCTTAAGAAAAACAGTTTGTTTCTGATCATTAAAAACCACATTATGATAATTAATTAGTGGCAGCCGTTTTTTGATTGTGCTTGCTTTAGGTTTATGGGCATCGGGAAAGCCAATTCGCCATAAACTCGTAATTGGTCCGATTGTTAAGTCGAACGTACCAGCGGAAATTTCACTATAGTAGTAAGCATCTTTACACATACGATAAATGGTTGGAGTAACTTTTACAGGCCTAATGCCAGCGTATTTATTAATTTTGTCTATTTCACTACCTTTTTGATTAACAGTAGTTTCAGTGGCTAACTGCTTAATGCGCTTGAAACCTGCTTTTAATGCTTTTTGTTGGTTTTTATTGTAAATCTTAATGGTGCAAACTGTTCCCATTAAAAATTGAGTATCTGAGGTAGGGGTAGTGGTAACAGCGGTTTTTGCTGGCGTTGTGTCTTTACTTTGAGTTGAGCAAGCCGTCAGGCTGAAGCTTGTAATTAGTAATGCAAGTATCAGCAAAAACTTGTTTGTTTGCTTCTTCATATAATTTATTTCTCCTAATAAAAAAGAGCGGCTAAATGTCACTCTTTTTGTGATTAACTAATTATATTTTTATTCCTGGTAAACGATATTGTCAACTTTGATAGTTCCACTTTTACCTTTTTGAGCGGCATTAATTAGTTGTTCAGCATAAGCAATAAATGAGTAGGAAGACTCCGTTGCACCGGAAACAGCTTGTACTTTTTCGGTGTTGCCTTTAGCTTTGATGAATTCCTTTTGTAATTTTGGAATGTATTCTTTAGGACCAATCTTGTTAACCTTCTTCATTTGCTTTTCATAAGAAGCATTTTTGGTCTTGGAAACGCCCTTGTTGTTTACTTGGTCGTAAGTAAAGTCACTAATTTTACCGTTTTTAACTACCATAGTTAAAACTTGGCGATAACCATGACTATAGTTCTTTTCAGCCAGTTTATACGTACCATCTTTCATCTTCTTATTGTTATTGATGTGAATGGTAGCTGTATCACCTTTTTGTGCAGCCTGAGTCAGCTGGTTGACATAATTCTTTAAAGTGGTGCTGGAACTGGTGGCTCCAGAAACAACTTGAATAGCGCTAGAATTAGCACCATTTGCGGCAAATGATTTTTGTAGTTGTGAGATGTATTCCTTAGGACCAATCTTTGCTTGAGAATACTTCTTCATTTGTGATTCGTATTTAGCATCCTTAGCCTTGGACTTGCCACTCTTGTCTACATTATCGTAACTGGTATCAGTAACTTTACCATTTTTAACGGTCATAGATACTTTAACACGGTAACCGTTGAAATAGTTGTCTTCTACTAATTTGTAAACACCGTCTTGCAGTTTGCCACCAGCAACCTGCTTAGGAGTTTTCTTTTTCTCAACTTTACTTACCTTTGGCTTAGAATCGTTTGAAGAACTTTTCTTAGCTGTTGTTGAACAAGCACTTAATAAAAGTGTAGAGAGTGCCAGAATAGCAGTACTATATATTAAATTATTCTTTTTCATAATATCTCCCTCAGTGATAATAAAGATTTATAACATTGTGTACATGTTCACTTACTATAATTATAAGATAGAGCTCTACTTTGTGCAACCACAAAATATGAAAGCGTAAACTTATAATGATAGCAATTAAAGCGTATAGGCATAATATTACTAACTTAGTTTGTGAAAGTGACCACTTTACCATAATCCAAAACACTAGTATAATATAATATAACTAGTATTTTCGCATTAAGGAGTGTTAAAAGTGGCTGAAACAAATATTGTAGTTATTGGCGGCGGCTATGGTGGTCTTTACACGACTAAGCATCTTGCCAAGAAATTAAAAAAGCGGCATGATATCAAAATCACGCTGATTGATAAAAATCCTTATATGACTATGATGACTTCACTTCATGAAGTTGCGGCTAACAGGGTAGAAGCCAAAAGTTTAAAATATGATCTGCAACGTTTATTCTCACGGAGAAAAAATGTTGATGTTGTAACTGACAATGTTACCAAAATTGATCAATCTGCCAAAAAAGTTATTGGCGATAATGGCAGTTATCCCTATGATTATGTCATATTAGCTATTGGTTCGCAGCCTAATGACTTTAATACTCCTGGTGTTAAAGAAAATGGCTTTGTTTTGGGCAATCTGGATGATGCAGAGCGACTACGTGACCACATTGATATGATGGTTCATTTAGGTTCCAAAGAACGCGATCCTGAAAAGCGGGCACAGTATCTTAACTTTGTCGTTGTTGGTACAGGTTTTACTGGTACTGAAATGGCTGGTGAATTAAATTCTTGGCGTGGTGATTTAGCTAAGAAATATAACTTGCAAAAAGACGACATCAAGATAACTATGATGGAAATGGCCCCAACTGTTATGAATATGCTTGATCGCTCTGATGCTGATAAGGCAGAAAAATATCTCTTAAAACAAGGTGTGGAAATTAAAGTCAATACCGGTGTTGTTGGTGTTCATGAAAATTATATTGATCTTAAAGATGGTTCAACATATCCAACCAGAACTTTAATTTGGACTGCTGGTGTTAAAGCTGTTGATACTGCTAAAAACTTTGGTTTTGAGACTGGCAGAGCTGGCAGAATTATAGTTAATGAATATTCCCAAATTCCAACTGATCCACATGTTTACGTCATAGGAGACGTTGCTCTTTATGATGCTAACGGCAGCGGCCGTGGTGAACCGCAAGTGGTTCAGGGAGCTGAATCTGCTGGTAAGTGTGCTTTAAGAAATATTTTGAGTCAGATTAACGGCGGTGAACCTGTCAAATTTAAAGGGACTTATTCAGGATTTATGGTTTCTTTAGGGCCTGCCTGGGGTGTGGCCTCTCTTGTTAATACTTTTCATCTGAGCGGCTTTTTCGCCATCTTAATGAAAGACATAGTAGACATGATTTACTTCATGGAAATCTATTCCGGTCACTATCTCTTCCATTATATTATGGATGAATGGTTCAGAATTAAGCGCCCAACTTTATGGCGCGGTAATCTTAATCGGTATGGCAATGTCTTATGGACTGTACCTTTGAGAATTTACTTAGGCTTGATGTGGCTAGTAGACTGCTGGTATAAAGTTCAAGGTAGCGGCTCCTGGTTTACCAACAAATTGCAATTGCATTTTCCATGGCTTGTGCAAGCTGCAACCAGTGGCGCTTCACAGAAAGCTGCCGCTACTACAGCAGCAAGCGGCAAGGCAGCGACTTCTGCTGCTCCTGCACTATTTTCTCTAAACTATGACTATGGTCATTCACCAATGGCTGTTTTTGATAAAATGCCTAACTGGGTACAGTCAATGACTAAAGTCATGATTCCTAACAAGGATGCGGCACTAGTTGCTCAAAAGACAATGACGTGTTTGGAAATTGCATTAGGAATTATGCTGGTTTTAGGATTATGTACCTGGTTTGCCGGTGGTATGAGCGCAATTTTTGTAGCTATTTTCTGTTTATCAGGAATGAACTATTGGGTAAATGTTTGGATGATATTTGCGGCAATAGCAGTTATGAACGGCTCTGGTAGAGCATTTGGTCTGGACATGTGGTTTGTTCCATGGCTGGAAAAGAAGCTTACTAAGCTGAGATATGGTGTCTTGAAGCCAATTTATCATGTCGATAAAAACGGAGTAAAGAACTAACAATGGTAACTCTAAAAAGTCCTATGGTTTTATCTGTAAGACTTTTTTAGTTTTAATTGTTAGTGAGGTAATACATGGAAATTTTAAAGAAGCTTAAACTTGGTGATTTTTTAATTATAGTAATTTTATTAATCATTAGTTTTACTCCTTTTTATATGTTGCACAATCAGGAAAAAGCTGACGATCAAATTATAGGAATCGTCAAAATTAATAATCGTGAAGTGAAAAGACTTCCTTTAGATAAAGATCAGAAGTGGCGTTATCAGAAAAATGGTAAAATTAATATTGTACAAATAAAAAATCACAAGATTCGGGTAATTGATGCCAATTGTAAGGACCAAGTATGTGTTAAAGAAGGCTGGAAAAGCAAAAGCGGAGATACAATAGTCTGCCTGCCGCATAAATTCTTAATTGAGTTAAAAAATAAAAATCAAATTGATGGTAATAAATAGATCTAGATATTATGACTGAAACAAATAACTATTTACGCACATATGTGTTTACAGGAATTCTATGCTCACAAGGAATTATTCTTAGTGTTGTTGAGCAAATGTTTCCTTCGCCTTTTTTCTTTGCTCCTGGTGCTAGGCTTGGTTTAACTAATATTATTACGATGATTGCATTAATGATTTTACCTTTTAATAATTGTGTTTTACTGACATTTTTGCGTCTAGTACTAACTGCTCTGATGACAGGAGGTACTAGTACCTTTTTATTTGCTGCTGCAGGTTCATTCTTAAGTCTGTTTTTAATGAAATTATTTTTACCGCTTGTTCCCAGATTTATTAGCATAATGGGAGTATCAATTCTTGGCGGCGTATGTCATAATTTTGGTCAATTATTAATTGCAGTGCTGCTAGCACATAGTAAATATATTTTATTGTATTTGCCTTTATTGACAGTATTCGGAATTCTTTCTGGAACAATAGTTGGTCTTGTCAGCAGCTACTTATTGCATTATGTTGATGCATTGAGTTTTATCAAAGGAATAATTAATAAAGGTAATTAACATGTCAAGGCTAGAAAAAGAGTTACAGCAAGTCCAAAATACAATTCAAAAAAATATCCGGACGCCAAAAGGTAAACTGGGAGAAGCAGTTAGATATGCATTTTCTAAGCCTGGCAAGCAATTACGTCCTAGTTTTGTTCTATTATTTGGAGAAATGGGCGAAAGCAACAGGGAACAGAAATTAATTAATATTGCCGGTTCGATTGAAATACTGCACAATGCCACTCTAATTCATGACGATATCATTGATAATTCAAATGTTAGAAGGGGCAGAGCATCGGTTCAAGCTAAATATGGTAAAACTATAGCACTATATGCTGGAGACTTCTTATTTGCTTTGTCATTACAGCTGCTAAGTGAAAACACTTCAAAGATAACAAATCTGCGTGCAAACGGCAGCACTATGCAAAAAATACTTGCAGGTGAAACCACTCAGTTTGGTAATGAGTATGATATTACAATTACGGAAAAAGAATATCTTGAACAAATTCGGGGCAAAACGGCTAGTTTGTTTGGTTATGCCTGCTATATTGGTGCACTCGAAGGGGGACTTAGTAAAAGACTTGCTAAGAATGCCCAAGAAGTAGGACTGCTATTTGGTCAGGCATTTCAACTGCGGGATGATATATTAGATTACACCGCTTCTACTGCTGAATTAAAAAAGCCGGTATTATCAGATGTGGTTAACGGTGTTTATACTGGTCCTCTGATTTTTGCACTGAAAAAAGATTCTTCTGGTAAATTGAGGGATTTAGTTAAGAAGGGTAAGAAACTGAATTCTGCTCAATTGGAGCAAATTGACCTTCTGGTGAGTGAATTAGGTGGAATTAGGCATGCACAAGATTTAGCAAATGACTTTACAAATAGCGCATTGGCGATACTTGAGAAAAATTTTGCCGAGTATCCTGGATATGAAAAGGTCGCTGATATTGTCCGTAAAATGCTTACCAGAAATTGTTAATCATAAAAAAGAGGTTGACTTAATGTTTGCTATGACTTCCCAAATTTAGGAGTCAAAACAGTTCAACCTCTTTTTTTATAATGAAAATATTTAAAAGTTATCTAAATTAATTGTTAATTTTAGTTCTATGCCTTTTTAGGCTTACGAGTGAAACCAAATATGACTTGTAAAATCACCAGAGCGCAGTAAGCCATCAGCATGTAAACCAAAAGACTAATGTCTGCCCTAGTAGAAGCAAACCAGTACCACTGATTTCCTTCAGTACTATAGATTAAATCAGCCAGACCTATTAAAGCTAAAATCAAAACATTAATAATTGCAAAAATCCATAAGTTGCCATTTTCATGTTTAGCAACATATATAATCGACCAGGCTGCTGACCATATTCCCCAAAGACCGGTAGCAGCAATTATAATCCAGTAAAAAACCGTAGCAAACATACTTATGCCTCCTCAATAACTCTATTTTACCATAAAGCTCACAAAATCACATGTTTATTTGGCACTATTTATTATGGTAGGAATTCAACTAATTTTTCTAAGAATAAATTTAATAGAAAAATCTTAAAGCTTTGCTAAAAATAATTGTAAATTTATCTTGACATACTAATGTTCTTTTTTTATAATTCTAAGTATTAAATTAAATTTTGGGAGGTGATTTTAATGAAAGCTAAATATTTAAATATGCGAAGTAATGCTGAAAATATTATTGCCCAAAATTTAATTGCCTTGTTGTTGTCGCGCAGGACTTAGCTTGAATAGATTACTTCTAGTAATTTTACATGTTGAGCCCTTGTTTGCGTCTAATGAATGGGGCTTGACTAATAATTGACTTAAGACCTCATTCATTAAGTGAATGAGGTTTTTGGTTACCAAGCTATTTATAAGGAGAAAATGATGAGTAAATTTTCAAAAAGAATGTTGCGTGTCCTGACGTTGGGAATGGCTGGCTTAGCGTTAGCAGGCTGTTCAGTGGCGAAAAGCGGGGGAGGCAAAGGTACACACCAAGATAAAGATACGGTCAAAGTCGGTATTAATATAGAGTTGTCTGGTACTGCTGCTGGCTACGGCAGTGCTGAAAAACAAGGTATAGTTCTAGCTACCTCCGAAATTAATAAGGCTGGTGGAATTAACGTCAACGGGCATAAAAAGAAGCTTAAGTTGCTTATCCGTGACAACAAGTCCTCAATTGCTACTTCGGCTTCAGTCGCTGCACAATTGGCAACTAAGGATAAAGTGGCTGCAGTTGTAGGTCCAGCTACTACTAACTGCGGTACAGCAGAAATTCCTAATGTTACCAAGGCTTCTGTTCCCTGCGTTAGTCCATCCGCAACTGATCCAAATTACACCAGACAGAAGAACGGCAAAGTGCAGCCTTATGCCTTTAGAGCTTGCTTCCAAGATACATTCCAGGGAAAGAGCGCAGCTAAGTTCGTCGATAAAAAGCTGAAGGCCAAAAGGGTAGCTGTCTATGCTGATAACTCAAGTGATTATGGTACTGGTTTAGCTAAAGCCTTCAGGGAAACTTATAAAGGCAAGATTGTGGACAGTCAAACATATTCTGCCGGTGATAAAGACTTCAACGCTGTTTTAACTTCATTTAAATCTAAGAAAATCGATGCTATTTATGTACCTGGCTATTACACAGAGCTTGGTTTGATCATAAAGCAAGCACGTCAGATGGGTATTAAAGCTCCAATCGTTGGTGGTGACGGAATGTGTGATCCGAAACTAGTTCAAATAGCAGGTGCTAAAAATGCAACTAATATTTATTACACCACGCCATTTTCAACTAATGTAGCTGCTAAAAACCCAGATTCAAAAGCTGCTAAGTTTATTAAAGCATATAGAGCTCGTTATCATTCAGAAGCGCCAACATTTTCAGCTTTGGCTTATGATGCAGTTTATTTAGTAAAAGCGGCTATTGAGCAACAAAAATCTGATGATTCCGTTAAAGTTGCTGCAGGTCTGGCTAAGATAAAAGATTTTGATGGTGTTACCGGTAGAATTACCATGGATAAGTTCCATAATCCTGAAATGCCGATTGCTATTGAAAAATTGACTAATGGTAAAGTAAGCGACTCATTTCGTGTTGAGTAAATAAAAATAAAAGGAGTGCTTAAATTTGCAAACAGTTTTACAGCAAATCATTAATGCCTTGTCACTGGGATCAATTTATGCCTTGCTGGCATTAGGCTACAGCATGGTTTATGGCATTATTAACTTAATTAACTTTGCTCATGGCGATATTTATATGTTAGGTGCATTCTTTGCTTACTATGTGATTAATGCTTGGCATTTTAACTTTATTACAGCACTGCTTTCTGCAATGATTATTGGTGCAGTTTCTGGTGTAGTGATTGAATATTTTGCTTATCGACCACTACGTAAATCACCTCGAATAGCTGTATTGATTACGGCTATTGGTGTTTCGTTCTTACTAGAAAATGGTATGTCATATTTTGTTGGTTCAAATGCTCGTAGTTTTCCGCAAGTAATTGAACAAGTAAATTACAATATTGGTGGGGTGCAAATTTCAAACGTTCAAATTTTGATTTTAGTTACCGCCTTGATTTTAATGGTTTCATTACAGCTGATTATTCAAAAAACTAAGATGGGTCGGGCGATGCGTGCAGTTTCTGTCGATCCTGCTGCAGCTGAATTAGTTGGAGTTAATGTTAATCATACAATATCATTTACCTTCGCTTTAGGTTCTGCCTTAGCTGGTGCTGCAGGTATTTTAATTGGAATGTATTATAACCAAATTGATCCTTTAATGGGAATGACACCTGGTATTAAGGCATTTGTGGCTGCCGTTTTAGGTGGAATTGGTTCAGTACCTGGAGCATCTCTTGGTGGCTTCTTAATCGGAATTTTAGAGACATTTTTCCAGTCAATTGGTTTGTCGGCATATAAAGATGCAGTCGTTTATCTGGTATTAATTGTTATTTTGCTTTTCTTACCTGCTGGCATTTTTGGCAAAAATACTAAAGAGAAGGTGTAGGTGGCAAAATGAAATCGAATTGGAAATACATTTTGTCGTGGCTGTTGCTGATGGTAGGCGGATTTTACCTAATCAATGCGCTGATAATGGTTGGCGTCATAGATGATTTTATTGAAAACATGCTGGTCACGATTGGAATAAATATTATCTTAGCAACTGGCTTGAACCTGATTATTGGCTTCAGTGGTCAATTTTCTCTTGGCCATGCAGGCTTTATGGCAATAGGAGCATACGCTACTGCAATTATTACTCAACGTATGAGTAGTGAAGCTGGCTTCTTAGTTTCAATGCTCGTAGGTGTACTTTTGGCTATTATCATTGCAGCAATTATTGGGACAGCTACCTTCATTCGCCTAAAGGGTGATTATTTAGCAATTGCTACTTTAGGAGCAGCTGAGATTATTCGGAATGTCATTAATAATTTGAAAATTACTGGTGGAGCAGCCGGATTGTACAATATTCCGCAATTATGTTCATGGCCTACTGTTTATATTTTGGTTTGTGTAACTACAATTATCTTGACCAATTTTATTCGTTCGAAAAATGGTCGAGCAATTAAGGCTGTGCGGGAAGATGAAATAGCTGCTGAAGCAATGGGTATTAATACTACCAAATGGAAATTAGCTGCTTTTGTCTTAGGAGGAGCAACAGCTGCAATTGCCGGCAGTCTTCATGCTTCATTCTTACAAACAATCTCACCTTCAAACTTTGGCATTATGGAATCAATCTCTATATTAGTTATTGTTGTTTTGGGTGGTGTTGGCAGTATGACTGGCACATTTGTAGCAGCAATCGTTTTAGGCGTTTTAGACACCGTTTTACAAAGCTTTGGTGCATTAAGAATGGTGATCTATGCTATAGTTTTAATATTAATCATGATTTTCAAGCCATCGGGACTTTTAGGTAACTGGGAATTCTCCCTTAAAAATTTAACCCGCCACTTCGGTAAAAAGGAAAGGAGCTAGATATGCCACACTTATTAGATGTTGACCACGTAGTGCGAAAATTTGGTGGGTTGACTGCCGTTAATGATGTTTCACTTCATCTGGACAAGCACGAACTAGTTGCCTTGATTGGCCCTAATGGTGCTGGTAAAACCACCTTGTTCAACTTGCTAACCGGCATGGTGCAAGTTACTAGCGGAAAGATTAATTTACAAGTTGATGATAAAAATTATGATTTAACCCATAAAAGCGCAGTTCAAATTGCAGATTTAGGCTTGTCCCGGACATTTCAAAATATTCGCTTATTTAAAGACTTAACAGTAATGGATAATGTTTTAACTGCAATGACAAATGAATATAAGGAAAATTTTTTAACAACTGTTTTTCGCTTACCGAGTTTCTATAAAACCGAAAAAGAAATGAGGGCAGCCGCACAAAAATTACTGGCAATTTTTGATTTGACAGAAAATGAACAAACTCTAGCTAAGAACTTGCCCTACGGGACGCAAAGACGTCTAGAGATAGTTCGGGCATTAGCAACACACCCGCAGATTCTTTTCTTGGATGAACCGGCGGCGGGGATGAACCCTGAAGAAACGGCAGATTTAACTAACCTTATTAAGTATATTCAAAAAGAATTTCAAATCACGGTTTTGCTAATTGAACACGATATGTCTTTGGTCATGAACCTGGCGGAAAGGATCTACGTACTTGATCAAGGTGAAATACTGGCTACCGGATCACCTGCAGAAATCAAAGCAAATCCTAAAGTTATAGAAGCATATCTAGGAGAGGGTGATGACTAGATGGCAATGTTAGAAGTTCGTGACCTGTCTGTAAATTATGGTGTTATTCAGGCTGTCAAGAATGTCAGCTTTGAAATTAACCAAGGTGAAATTGTAACCCTGATTGGTGCAAATGGTGCCGGTAAATCAACTATTGTTAAAACCATTTCTGGTTTACTTAAACCTAAAAGCGGTCAAATTTTTTACCTTGGAAAAGAAATAGATCATAAAAGTGCACCACAAATTGTGAGTGCAGGCATTTCACAAGTAGCTGAGGGTCGTCATATCTTTGCTGGCATGACTGTAATGGAAAACCTGCAAATGGGTGCATTCTTACAAAAAAATCATGACGAAGTTTCTAAAACGTATAAAGAGATTTTTGAGCGTTTCCCGATTTTGCAAAAAAGACGAAGTCAGGATGCTGCCACTTTATCCGGTGGTGAACAGCAAATGTTGGCAATGGGGCGTGCCTTAATGGCTAAGCCGAAATTGTTACTACTTGATGAGCCTTCAATGGGTTTATCACCCTTATATATTCAAGAAATTTTTAAAATTATTAAAGAACTAAACGAAAAAGGTACGACTATTTTGTTAATTGAACAAAATGCTAAACAAGCATTGTCAATTGCAGATCGGGGCTATGTGTTGGCTACCGGTGTAGTGCAATTAAGTGGTACCGGTCAAGAACTATTAGCTAACCCAGAGGTGCAGAAAGTATACTTTGGTGGCTAGTACATAATAAAACTGTTGTAATGACTGTGGGAGTAATTCATTATTAAGTCACATGTTCAAGCACTTAAAGTTTACATAGAATTCTGAGGAGGTAATTTTGATGACAATGAAATCTTTAAACAAACAAAATAATATTAGTATCTTTCAAACTCAGAATTTAGTTGCCTTGTTGTTGGAGTGCAGGACTTAACGTGTATGAATTACATTATGTAATTTAAAAGCAGTTAAGCCCTAGTTTGCGTGTCAATGATTGGGGTTTAACTAATTAATAATTTGAGCCTCATTCATTGAATTGAATGAGGCTTTTTTGTTGGCATTTTAATTAATTTTAGAGAGTAAAGGAACTAAAAGATGGATAATATTAGTGGCATTAAAAAAGTAATGAGTGTTGTTGTTACTGGTGTTGCAGCTTTCATGCTGGCAGGCTGTACTGTAGCAAAAAGTAGTAGTAGTAGTACTGGTACTAAACAAGATAATAAAACTGTCAAGATTGGCGTTAACATGGAATTATCTGGAGCTGCTGCTGGCTATGGCAATGCTCAAAAACAGGGAATTGAACTAGCCGTTAGTGAAATTAACAAAAAGGGCGGCATTGACGTTAACGGACAGAAGAAAAAAATCAAGCTCATTGTGCGTGATAATAAAACAGCTATTGCCACGTCTGCTTCAGTTGCGGCCCAATTAACTAATAAAGATAAAGTTGCGGCAATAGTGGGACCCGCCACTACTAATGCGGGTACAGCCGAAATACCTAATATTACTAAGGCAAAAGTGCCAAGTGTCAGTCCTTCAGCGACTGATCCGAATTACACTTTACAAAAGAATGGCAAAGTACAGCCATTTGTTTTTAGAGCATGTTACCAAAATAACTTTCAAGGTAGCAGTGCTGCCAAGTTTGTAATGAGAAACATTAAGGCCAAAAGAGTAGCAGTTTACACTGATAACTCAAGTGATTACGGCAATGGTCTGGCTAAAGCATTTAAGAAAGCATATAAAGGTAAAATTGTTGATAGTCAAACTTTTTCAGAAGGTGACAAGGACTTTAACGCAGTTTTAACTTCGTTTAAAGCAAAGAAGGTTGATGCCATTTATGTTCCTGGTTATTACACTGAAGTTGGTTTAATAATTAAGCAAGCACGTCAAATCGGAATTAAAGTGCCAATTATTGGCAGTGATGGCATGGCTGATCCGAAACTGGCACAGATAGCTGGAGCTAAAAATGCAAGCAGAATCTACTACACAACACCATTTTCAACTCAAGTAGCTGCTAAAGATCCCACAGCTTCTAAATTTATGCAGAATTTTAAGAAGCGTTACCATGAAGAAGCACCAACTTTTTCTGCTTTAGCTTATGATGCTGTATATATGATTAAGGAAGCAATTGAAAATGAAAAATCTGATGATTCAGCAAAAATTGCTAAAGGACTAAGCAATATCCAAAACTTCACTGGTGTAACTGGCAAAATTAATGTTGATAAAAATCATAATCCTGAAAAGCCACTGGCAGTAGAGGAATTAATCAATGGTAAAGTAGGGAAAACTTTTAAAACTGAATAATTTTGTTAGAAATAATAAAAGGCTCACATTTTTGATGTGAACCTTTTTATTTTTTAAATATAAACCTTATGAATCTGAGTAATTCAGTCTTAAAATCTGGTATTTTCTATAATCGTATAATCTCGTTGATCGTATCGGTTGCGACTAATCGAATATTCAATAGGTTTGCCATTAGTTAACCAGACAATTTGTTCCAGTTCAAGCATAGGGTCATCTTTTTTAGCTGCCAGATATTTCTGATCATATTCATCAGACTTGGTAGCTTTGATTTTGCGATACGCATGACCAAATTTTAGCTTCAAGTTTTGATGGATATAATTATATATGGATGAATGCAAAATATCAGTATTTAAGTTTGGAACTAAATTGACTGGCATATAAGTATGCTCAATGACAAGGGGATTATCATCTACAAGTCTTAGTCGAATGATATTATAAACCGGTTCAGAGCTGGTCAAATTAAGGTTTTTTTGAATTTGCTTATTAGGAAAACCAACAGAAAACTTAATAATTTTACTTTTAATATTATCTGTTTTCATCAATTCCATTAAGCCGGTAAACACGTTGGCCGGAGAATCAATTTTGCTACGAATAGGGATATCACTCGATACAAAAGTGCCTAAACCAGACTGCTTATAAATTATCCCTTTTCTCTCCAAGCCGTCTAAAGCTTTTTTGACGGTTAATCGACTAACTCCTAATTCATTAGCTAAAGTTTGTTGATTAGGTAATAAATCCCCAGCTTGATAGGTGCCAGCTTTAATTCTACTAACAATGGTTTGAACAACTGTTAAATATTTTGCCCTTGCCATCCTTTAATCACCACTATTCTGCTAAAATTTTTTGATTTTTGTTAAAAAAAGATGTCACATTTAAGTTTAGCATTATTTGTGACATCTTTTTACTTATTTATTTGTTACTTGTTCTTGTTCTTGCATTAATAACATTTTATCGTACTTCTTAGCAAACGGCCAATAGACGGCTGTCGAAATTAATAATGTGCAGGCCTGCCAAATAGCCATCTTCCAACCGCCTATTAAAAATCCGGATATAACTGCCGGCGTGGTCCACGGTGCCGCTACTCCGTTAAGAGGAGGTACAATTCCCAGTTTGATTACGAAATATGTTGAAGCTGCCACTATTACTGGCGTTAAGAAAAATGGCACTGCCAGCATAGGATTCATAACAATAGGTATACCAAACAAAAATGGTTCATTAATGTTAAAAATACCAGGAACTAGTTCCAGTTTACCAATTGATTTTAGTTGTTCTGATCGTGCTGCTACTAAACAGAATACGATCAAGCCAATTGTTATTCCTGAACCAGTTAGATTAATGAAGTTGTTATAAAACTCATTAGTAACAATATGAGCACCATTAGCAAATGTTAATTTTCCTGCTGCAAATAGTCGAGCATTGTCAGCAGTATTAGCTTGTAGCATTGGTGCAACTAAAGAACCCATGATCAAGCCACCATGAACTCCAAAGAACCAGAAGAAAGGAACTAAAAATCCGATTGCTAGTGCTCCACCGAATGAATCTGATATTCCTTGTAGTGGAATTTGTAATGTATTGTAAATCCAGTTTAAAAAGTCAGTATGTGCAAATGAACTGAAGCCAGCGAAAATTAACATTGCTCCAATGAGAATAATTCCTGCTGGAATCATTGCAGTAAACTGATTGGATACTGCGGGTGGAACAGATTCAGGCATCTTGATAGTCCAGCCGGCTTTCATAATTTTGCTGTAAATCCAGCCAACAAGTAATCCGATAATGATAGCGGCAATCATGCCGTCACCACCGAGCCATTTGGTATTAATAACGCCAGTAACCGGTGACTGCAAAAATGCTTGTAAAGCATGTGGTAATTTATCAATATTTTCAGTCACAGCTTTGCCAGTCATGACTGTGGCATTGCCGTTAGTAATTCCGCCAGCCAAAGCAGCTTTGAGGGGATTATCTATACTTAAATTCTGTAACATGATAAATACAGCTGCAGAAGTTAAGGCCGGTGCTAAAGGTTCAAACTTTTCGTTTTTAACGTAGACATAAGCTATACCAATAGCTGCCCATAAACCCATCAATTGAAAAGTGGTGTTATTTGCCTGGGCAAAGAAAGCGCCCCAGCCCGATGCATTAATTGCATTGGCAACTGCAGGGATTGGAATATTGCCGAGAATTAAAAATATCGACCCAATAATGATAAACGGTAGTGAATAGACCATACCATTTTGTAAGGCAACAATTGCTTTAGTGTTAACGAATTTCATTATTGGAGGCAATATTTTTTTGTTAATAAAGGCACTGAAGCCTGATTTTTCTTGCTTAGCCATTATAATTCATCTCCATTATTTTTAAATGTTTTTTGGAACCAATAAAACGATTTTTTTGGTACTCTTTTTAAATCTTTTAAATCATGATTTGATCTATTGACGTAAACTGCTCCATAGCGCTTTTCTATATCACCCCGAGAACTGGGAATATCTATTAAGCCCCAGCCTAAATATCCTAAAACTTGAGCGCCATCTATAAAAATTGCATCTTTCATAGCCTTGATGTGCTCTTGGTGATAGTTGATTCTTTGGTCATCCTGAATCATGTGTTGCCCGTCCCACTTTTCTCTGAGGCCAATGCCATTTTCTATAGGAAAAATCGGAATATGGTAGTGATTATACATAGTAGTAATTGCATTTCTAAAACCAAGTGGGTCGATTGCCCAGCCCCATTCATTTGTCTTAACGTATTTTGCCGGTACACCACCTTGTAATAAGTAGCGGTTAGGTGCTTCGCCTTTTTGAATATGATCACTTGATAATACCCAAGAAGAATAATAAGAAAAAGCCAGAAAATCAGCTTTTGCCTTTTTCATATCTGCTATGTCTTCTTCAGTTATGTCCATATTAATGTCATTGTTTTTAGCATATTGTAGGACTTCTGGAGAATACCCACGACCTGTATCAGCATCATAAATATTAAAATTCAAAAATTCTTGCACTTGTTTGGCTGCCCAAACATCTTCGGGTTTGCTGGTTTGTGGATAAATTTGTTGGTAGGCTAACATTCCGCCAATCTTGACATCAGTATAGTTTTCATGAATGTAGTTGGCTAACTTTATATGACACATCATTGTATGATGAAAAATGGTATACATGTCAGTTAAACTTTTATTGCCACTTTGGTATCCAGAAATATTGAAAGCTTCATCTTGAAAATATAAGTTATGTTCATTGAATACAATCCAGTATTTAACGCGATCAGAAAAATGATCAATCATTTTTTTGCCAAATCTGATAAAAGCATTAACAACGTGTTTTGAAATAAAACCATTGTATTGCTGAGCTAATTTAAGCGGCATATCAAAATGATAGAGACAGACCATTGGCTCAATTCCGCGCTCAAGCATAGCGTCAATTAAATGATCATAAAATTCTATGCCTTTCTCATTAAATGGACCATCTCCGTTTGGACAAACTCGTGACCATGAAATTTGAATACGATACATATTCATATTCATTTCTTTCATGATGTCGAGGTCTTCTTTGTATCTATGGTATTCATCGATTGCTACATGCCAATCTGACGTGTTGGCAGAAGGCTGGCGAATATCATAGACTGATAAACCTTTTCCATCTTCGTTCCAAGCACCTTCAGTTTGCATACTTGAAACAGAATTCCCCCAAAAAAAGCTTTTTGGCAACTTTCTTTGTTCTTTCATTCAATCGCACTCCTTTTATGTAAGTGGTTACAAATTACGAATAAAGTATATATCTTTAAAATCTAAAAATCAATGCTTTTATATCAAAAATATATACTTAAAAGCAAAATAAAAAATACTTCGAAAAAATTTCGAAGTATTGAATAGAAGTTATTAAGGCTTTTGTGCTACTACTGAAAAGGTCAATGGCACTTGCGGTAAATTTGTCGGTTGTATCCAGCCTTCTTGGTCTTTATCATAGATTAACGAAGGTAAAGACTTCCAATCACTAACCTGGTATTCTCCAACATTTTTAATAGTCAAACCGGCATTAATTAATGTATTAATAATTTCTGCAAAATCATGCGCCCAATTATGATTAGTTTGATGTTTAATTTTTCCAGTAGAATTTGGGGTATATGAAGCATCTGATTCGTAGGTATTTTCAGTGCCACTAAAGTAATTTAACTTAATTTCTAGTCCAGCATTATCTAATGCAAACAGTAGCGGATGATTATCACGAATCATAAAAATACCACCGGGCGCTAACAATTGTGCAATTGATTGTGCCCAAGACTTTAGTTCAGGCAGCCAGGTGATTGTACCGGCACTGGTTACGATTATATCAAATTTGCCCGTTTTTTCTGGTAAGGCTTTTGCAGCATAACGCGCGTCACCTTCTACATAGGTGATTGGGGTATTAGCCTGGTTAGCTAACTTACGTGCATATTTTAAAGCTGCAGGTGAAAAGTCAAGTCCATAAACATCTTTAGCACCTAGACGTGCCCAGCTAAGAGTATCATCGCCAATGTGGCATTGTAGATGAAGTAGTCGTTTATTTTTAACCGTGTTATGAGACAAATATGGCTTGAGTACGGCGAGGTCGCGCTTAACAGTTGTAGTAACAGCACTTTTATCTTTAGCAAACTGAGTGAGATCGCCATACCCACCATTTGCATGTACAACAGCACGATCATTCCAGTTGTTTAAATTGTCAGTGATTTCCGACTGCTCATTTTTTAACTGCATAAAAATCTCCTATAATTAAAGAAAATACTACAGTTTCAGTTTGTCATATGAAACGATTTTCATTTCTTTATCCGTCATATTCATTATGGTAATTGAAGCATTACGAGGCCGCTTTTTAATTTCAAAATCTCCGTAGCGGTCAGCAATGCTGTGAATGGTAAAGCCATGAGTAACGAGCAAGATATTTTCTGCGCCATCTAACTGGCTGATTAATTTAAAACCCTTATCTAGTCTTTGCCAATACTCTTGGGCATTCTCTGCATCATGAAATGGATCGGCTTCTTTAATCCAATCTTTAACAGTGTCTAGTGATTCATTTTTAAGCATTTCTGTGTGGCTTGTGTAGCCATGAGGGCCACTAATCATTTGCCAGGCAGCATCCGAATCCATACCTTCAAAATAGCCGTAAAAATGCTCACGGAAAAATGGAGTGGCAATGTGCTGAATTTCATCATGATTAGTGTTGTGCTTAATAATAATATCGCAAGTATCACTTGCTCTCTTAAGATCACTTGATAAGGCAATATCAAAAGGAATGTCTTTCAAGACTTTTCCCACTTGTTCGGCTCCCGCAATTCCTTTTTCTGTGAGTGGTGTGTCACACCAGCCCTGCATTTTGTTATAGCGATTAATATAGGTTTCTCCGTGACGCACAATATATATTCTTTTCATTTTACTCCTCGCAAATTTTTCAGCTTATTCCCCGTATAATTTTTCAACCTTTGCAACATCATCTGGCTCAATTGGATAGAGTGAACCGGTTGGATACATTACAGAAACCCCATTATTATGTTTAAGACCTATTGCATGTCCCAATTCATGTTCAACGGTATTAAGAATGCGCTGGTACGTATAATTATATGGTGAAAAATTTTGTAAATAATAAATGTTCAGCCTGGTTAAAGCAGAGTACATAATTCCGGTTTTAACATAATAATGAAAAGTAGTATACCCAGCATAGTTTGTGTTGGGACTATAAATCTGTTCTATTACAATCTTAGCATTTTTCTTGCTTTTGGCTTTGGTAAAAGTAAAAGCTTTAGTATCATTCCACTCTTTAATCGCGTCATTGGTAGCAGAAATCAGTTCTTGATTATCATTAAGATCAATGTAGACCGATGCCGTAGGCTTTTTCCACCGCCAAGAAGTTGTAACAGCGGCATGCTTCTTTTTAGCTCTTTTGTGTTTTTTAGTTTTCTTTTTAGCCTTTTTAGCGTAAACAGTCTGCGAAGACCAGTTAGTTAAAGGGTTATCAGCAACGGGAGTTATTGTACTTCCAATTGTCAGAATTGTAACTAGTGCACACGCTAATTTAGAGAAAAAATGACGAAAATTTTTCATACTTTAATCACTCCATTATCTTACATTATATAAGAAAAATGGTGAAAGTATCATATTTTACTAACTTTAGCATATTAAATTATAGTCATAAACTGCCTAAATTATCTTAATTGCCCCTATTTTACTGGTTAAAAAAATAAGTGCAGGATTTTAATATAAACCGATTTCATGGTAAAATAGAATGCAAGTTTTGAAAAAATAGGTGAGTTTATGACAAAAGCGATGGATGATAAAGAATTTGAGCAAAAACATCTCGACCGGATTTTGAAAATGATTAGAGCTAAAAAGTCCGAGTTGTCTTCGTCAATTAAGTCCGCTGAAGGTGAGGCCCAAGATCTTAATTCACACTTTTTTGATGATGTAAAACTAGATTATGACGGTTATTCAACGTCAATGGAAACTGCATTGTCTATTCACCAACAGCAGCAACTGCTTGATGAACGTCAAAATGCCTGGCAACATGCCGCAAAGCAGCTGAGTACAGTGCAAAAGTTAGAACAAAGGCCATATTTTGCCAGAGTAGATTTTAAAGAGAACAAGGAGAAGCCAGAGACTATTTATATTGGTTTGGGCTCCTTTGCTGATAAAAATAACCATTTTCTGATTTATGATTGGCGGGCACCAATTTCTTCAATTTATTATGATGGGAAAATTGGGAAAGTTTCTTATATGTCACCTGAAGGTGAAATTACCGTTGATATGACTAAAAAGCGGCAGTTCATGATTAAGGATGGCAAGATCGTTAATATGTTTGATACCAATGAATCCATTGGCGATCAGATGTTGCTGGAAGTTTTGGGTGAAAAATCCGGCACCCAGATGAAATCAATTGTCACGACTATTCAGCGGGAGCAGAATAAGATCATTAGAAATACCAGTGCCGACTTGCTTTTTGTTCAAGGTGCAGCTGGTTCTGGTAAAACTTCTGCCATCTTGCAAAGAATAGCTTACCTGCTTTATCGCTATCGGGGCAACCTCACTAGTAGTGATGTCATTATGTTCAGTCCAAACCAATTGTTTAATGATTACATCAAGAATGTTTTACCTGAAATGGGTGAACAAAACATGGTGCAAATGACCTATTGGCAGTTTGTGGCGAGGAGACTGCCGGGAATGACAGTCGAAAACTTGTTTGACCAATTTGAAGATAGCGCAGCTGATTCTGCTATCAGCCAGTTTAAGGACTCTACCAACTTCTTTAATTTATTACATCATTATGCTAAACACCTTAATAATCGGGGGGTAATTTTTAAAAATATTTACTTCCGCAATAAAAAGAAACCATTTTTTACGAAAGAAAAAATCAGTGAGCTCTACTATTCATTTAATTCCAATTATAATTTAAGTAACAGAATTGATGCTACACGTGAAGAATTAATTAAGTCACTTAATCGTAAAATTAATGGTGAAACTAAAAAAGCATGGGTATCTGACGCTATCCAAAACTTGAGCCAAGAGCAATTGAATGCTTTGTATGATCGACCGGACCAAGAATTTGAATCTGAAGAAAAAGAGGAAAAATTCCTCAGCCGTAAAATCGTGGTCAAAGCACTGGAAAAAGTTTTCCAGCAAATAAGACGCAATAATTTTATTAACATGCGTGCCCAATATCTGAGCTTTTTACGTGCAGTTCCTAAAATGACTGATTTAGCTAAATGGCAAATTAGCGAAAAAGACTGGGAAAAACATGTTGAAGATGTTAAGCAAAGCTTTATGAAACATTATATTCATATGAATGATGTTTCAGCGTATTTGTATCTTTATGATCTAATTACGGGTCGTCACGTGGATTATGAAATGCGCTATGCTTTTATTGATGAAATTCAAGATTATACCCCGTTTCAACTTTGTTATCTCAAGTATAATTTTCCCCGCGCCAAATTTACGATGCTGGGTGACTTAAATCAGGCTATTTTTACTAAAGACGAAAGCAGGAGCCTGCTTAAGCAGATTAGTGGTCTGTTTGATCCTGAAAAAACGGATGTGGTGCAATTAACCAAATCATATCGCTCAACCAAGCAACTAACAGAATTTACCAAGCAAATTTTGCGGCAAGGCGAAAAAATTGAAGCATTTAACCGTCAAGGACCTAAACCAGTTCTGTGGGGGCGGTCTAATAATACTGCTGCTATGCAGGTACTAGAACAAATTTTAAGTGAAAATGATCAAGCCAAATTAACAACGGCAATCATCACCAAAGATTTAGCCAGCGCGAAAATTGTAGCGCAGCAACTAAAAGAGGATAGGGTGAAGGCGACGTTGATTGCTACTGCCAATCAACGTTTGGTAGATGGTACTCTTGTCATCCCGTCATATTTAGCTAAGGGTCTGGAATTTGACGCAGTCATTATGTGGGCTGCTTCAAAAGAAAATTATCATCGCATTGATGAAACACAACTTGTCTACACAATTACTTCTCGTGCAATGTACAAGCTTGATATTATTTATGCAAATGAAAAGAGCCCACTTCTTGAAGTAGACCCAGAAACATATATAGAAAAATAGGTGATTCTATGACTGAAAGTGAAAAATTTACGTTTAAAACAGTTGCGCAAATGACTGGGCGGGAAATGTTTTGCGTTGCTCGTTTGCGGATAGATACATTTGTAACGGAACAGGAAATTACGGTACCCGAGCTGGATGACGAAGATTTGGATGCCATTCAAGTCTATTTACTGAATGATCAAAAAACAAACGCTCTGGCTGTTTGCCGCATTTTTCAAGAAAAAGGCAAGTGGTTGTTAGGCAGAGTAGCAGTTGCTAAAACGGCCCGCGGGCAAAAACTGGGTACCAAAATGATGACTCAGGTTCATGAATACTTGCGTAATCAGGGAGTTGACCGCCTTTATTGTCATGCACAATGGCAGGCTAAACCCTTCTACGACTTTTTAGGCTACCATACTAAAGGTGAGCCTTTTACAGAAGCTGACATTAAGCATGTAATGATGTATAAGGATTTATAAGATGAAAACTTGCACTATAATTGTGCAAGTTTTTGTTTAATTGCCGCTACTACCAGGTTAATTAAGATTTGATTTCCTGCAGCTGTAAGATGCTGTCCATCTTCTTGGTAATATGAAGATAAATTTTTTAACTGACAAAAATTAGCGATCAAGTTAATGAAAGGAATGTTATATTTGCGGGCACAATCTATAGCGATTTGATTATAAATTGTCATATTTTGGTGATTGTAGTATTGCATAATATACTTATTATTAGGATCCTCATAAGCGGGACCTACAATAATCATTTTTGAAGCACCAATACTTTTAACCATGTCGTTAAGATTGGCGGCATACTCAGCACTACTGATTCCCCAACCAGTAGACATGTCGTTTGTACCATATTCAAGGACCACTATGTCAGAATCTGTTGGAATTAAGTTTAAACGCTGCTTGCCTTGAGTTGTTGTGGCACCACTTAAAGATAAGTTGCTAATTTGAGCTTGACCAGCAAACTCTTTTTGCACTCCAGTAGTTACTATTTTAGTATCATGACCAGCACGATAACCATTAAACAGGGAGTCACCAAATAAGATTATTTTTTTCATAGTTTTGCCTTTCTGTATGATTAAGGAAATTAATTAAAGAACTTTATGTTTTTATTTTACTATATTATAAGAATTAAAATTCAGGGATATCTAGGATGAAAAATTATTTACAGTATAATAGAGAAGAATGGCAGTCACTGTCTGCCACTGAACCGGTTAAAATAACTCAAGATGAATTGGCTAAGATTAAATCTTTAGGAGATATTATCAATTTAACTGATGTGCAAGAGGTATACGGCAGTTTAATCAAATATCTTTATTTAGTCTATCAAGAAAAGCGGACTTTGCAGCAAAAGCAAGGGCGTTTTTTACACCAAAAAGTTGCAAGCGCCCCCTTTATTATTGGCATTTCAGGTTCCGTAGCAGTGGGGAAGTCAACTACTGCACGGCTTTTGCAAATATTACTTAGTCGTTCATATCCAGGTTTAAAAGTGCACTTAATGACTACAGATGGTTTTATTTATTCCAATCAAGAATTAACCAGGCGCAATTTAACCGACCGCAAAGGTTTTCCCGAAAGTTATAATATGAACTTGCTTATTAATTTTTTACAAGATGTCTTAAGTGGCAAGAAAGACATTGTTTACCCACTATATTCTCAGGAGTTAAGTGATATTGTTCCCGGAAAATATGGACACGTATGTGAGCCTGATATTTTAATTATTGAGGGAATTAACACGTTGCAACTGCCTACCAATGGTCAAATTGTAACCAGCGACTTTTTCGATTTTTCGATTTATATTGATGCACCAGAAGACCTGATTGAAAAATGGTTCATGCAGCGTTTTGTCAGACTGATGGAGCTCAATAAAAATAATCCACATAACTTTTATTATGAAATGGCTAATGGGCCACGGGATGAAGCTCTTAGGTTTGCACAAGAAACTTGGCAAATGGTAAATTTGGTTAATTTGCGGGAATATATTGCCCCTACCAAGCCGCGTGCCAGTTTGATTTTGCATAAAACTGCTGGCCATGTTATTGACAAAATTTATCTCAAACAAATCTAACATGTAGCGGGGATAACTTTAACTTATAGTAGGCTTTAGAATTATGATATTGAGAGATAACAGGAGGAATAGATGTTACTGTTAAACCGAAATGATATTGAAAAATGTTATTCATTAAAAGATTGTATTGCTGCGGTCAGTGACGCTTTTCGTTACTTTTCTGCCGGCAAAGTAGATGTACCATTAAGAACGCAAATTCTTAAGCAAAATGGTAAGGATACTTTCTTATGTATGCCCGCTTTTTGTGAAGATTACGAAGCTGCATGCGTGAAGGTATTGAATATGTTTCCTGAAAATATTAGTCAGGGAGTACCTTCTATTAATGCCCAAGTTCTAAATATCGATGCTCAAACCGGTATAGTTAATGCTATATTGGACGGTAATTATGTAACCCAATTACGCACCGGCTCTGCTGCAGGAGTTGCACTCAAGTACTTGGCAAAAAAGAATTGCAGGAAGGGTGCCTTAATTGGCACTGGCGGACAGGCGGCAACTCAGCTTGAAGCCATGTTGATTGTGCGAGACCTGGATGAGGTGGCCGTGAGTGACCTTGATTTTGAACGTGCTCAAAAGTTTGCTGTGAAAATGCAAAAGGACTTGGCGCAATACCACACCAAAATCACGGCGGTTAAGACTGGAAATGATGCTGTCAGGGATGCAGATGTGGTCATATCTGTCACGCCGTCAACTAAACCAGTTTATGATGCTCACTTTATTAAGCAAGGTGCTACTATTTGCGGTGTAGGTGCCTATCAACCACAGATGGAAGAAACACCAGCAGAACTGGTTGCTAAAGCGGATAAAATTTACTTTGATTCTAAAGACGCTGTTTTGGCTGAATCGGGTGACATAATTATTCCGTTAAATAAAGGCTTGATTTCTAATGCCGACTTTACTGGTGAAATTGGTCAAGTCGTGAGCGGCGAATTAACAGGACGCGAAAATGATAACGAAGTAATTTTCTTTGAAACGGTTGGTATCGCGGCTCAAGATCTAATGGCCGCAAAGTCTATTTATAATAACGCTGTAAAGCATAACGTTGGAACTCAAGTTAACATGTAAGTCTCAACTTTTTAGTTTATTTAAAATGATTGATTTTATGGTGTTGATAAAGTCCAAATTTTGCTATACTAATCATTATGAATGAGATTTATTTATTATTGATAAAAAAGTTTGCTTTACCTCCGGCGTGGTTTCCTGAAGTCAATAATTAATTTAATAAATGGATTTAAAGGAGTAAAAAATGGTACAAGCAATAAACTTAAAAAAAGGTATGGTTTTTAGTCAAGACGGCAAATTAATTCGGGTTTTGAAAGCTAACCACCATAAGCCGGGAAAGGGCAACACCGTTATGCAAATGGATTTGCGCAACGTTGAAAGTGGTGCTGTGGTTCATAAGACTATGCGTCCAACTGAGAAAGTAGATTTAGTTGATATCACTAAGAAAAACGCACAATATCTTTATAATGAGGGTGATATTTATACTTTCATGGATACTGAAACTTACGAACAATATGAAGTTTCAAGTGAACAATTAGGTGATGACAAACTTTATCTGATGCCTAATATTGAAGTTCAGTTGGAATTTGCTAATGACAGTAAATTGCTGGGTGTGGAATTACCGTCAACTGTAACGATGAAAGTAACTCATACTGAACCTGGCATTAAAGGTGCTACTGTTACTGGTTCTGGTAAACCTGCCACAATGGAAACCGGATTAGTAGTTCAAGTTCCCGACTTTATTAAAGAAGGGGAGGAGCTGGTTATTAATACAGCTGAAGGTTCCTATAAGTCGAGAGCTGAAGGAAGTAAATAATTACATATTTACTATTAGAATAATAAAAAGACGTAAATAAAATGTACTAAGCCCCAAAAGTTGTCTAACTTTTGGGGCCTTTTTATTGCTAAATATCGCCCACAGCTTTTCTAGTAGTAAGCATTGACTCTTGTAAATCAGTTTCTTCTTGCAAGCATGAAGTTAAAATATCAATTAGGTACATATTCGAAAACTGGGAATTAATAAATTTCTCGTTATTAGCAAAGCGCGGATTATATACGTGAAAAATCAGGTTACTAAGTTGGGCAACCGGATTTTCGAGATAACTGGTAATCGAAACAATTTTTGCGTGATGTTTCTGCGCTAAGGTCAGTGTTTTAACAATGCAGTCAGTTGTACCGCTATTTGATACAGCTAAAAAAAGATCATTACTGTTGGCAATACTAGCACGCATTTCCATCCAATTTGGATCGCTGAAGCTTTGAGCATCGAAACCCATGCGCATAAGTCTCAGACCAAATGTAGCAGCAGAAACACCGGAACTACTGGAACCAATTACAATAATATGTTCTTGCTTTTTTAACAACGCAATAAACTGCTTGATTAGACTTTGATCTATCATTTGCTGAGTATTTTTAATAACTGTTTGATAAAAAGTAAAAACTTCACTTAAAATGTCATCTTTTTGTTTAGGAACAGTATTAATTAAATGATGACCAATGCTAACCTTCATGTCGGAATAACTTTGACAGCCGATTTTCTTGACGAACCTGGTAATGGTTGAAATAGAGGTTGAAGTGTGACGTGCCAGTTCAGTAATTTTCATATTATTTATCTGAGGACTGTTTTGCAAAATATAATTAGCAATAACTTTTTCATTTTTAGAAAAATTCAAATAATTTTTTTGGATTGCTATAAGTGGATTCAAAATAATTTCCTCCCTAGAAAGCCTTAAAGTTTATTGTAAGCGGATAGATTTGCTTTTTTTCATTGTACTACATTTTATCAAAAATGAAAATAATTTTCTAAAAAAATAAATTGAGAAAAATATTTTCTTGTAGTATTATCATTAATGAAAGGGGTATCAAAAGCTAATGAAAAAGCAACCATACATTTTACCGAACATTTCTATGAAACGTGATGGCGAGCAACTGATAATTAAATTGCAGAATGAGAACAATGGCCCTTATCAGCTTTTAATAGGTGATGTACCAGAACTTGAAAAAATACAAAAGGTTATAGCGGAAAGCTCTAGCGGTGATTTTACAGTTAAAATTCCACGCAAGAATTTGCCAAAATACTATATTATCAAAAACACCGCTTCTCATTTTGTGACGAATATCTTTGCTGAACGAGTTATTCCACTTGAAAATGCCATCAATATTCGTGATATGGGCGGATACGCGGCTAAGGATGGACGCTTTTTAAAATGGGGTGTTTTGTTTCGGGGAGACCAGTTATCAAAACTGGATGAAAATGACCAGCAAATATTAACAAATTATAACTTACAAACAATTGTTGATTATCGTTCACCACATGAAAGACAGTATCATCCCAATAAATATTTGCCTACAGTTTTACAAATTCTCAATTGTGATCCACAGTCAAGTTTTTCTGAGGCTGCCGCAAATGTAGTTGATTTAAAAGGTGAAAATGAAAAGCTGGTACAGTCTTTGGAAAATGGTGAAGTCCCAGAAAGGTATATCAACGATCGTGGCGACAATGTCATTGAAAGTTATGAGGACCTAGTAACCTCTCCGATTGCGCAAAAGTCTTATGGCAGAATGCTAAAAGCTGTGGTGCGCAGAGAAGCTTTACCATTACTTCACCACTGCCGTGGTGGCAAAGATAGAACCGGTTTTGGCTCAATGCTGATATTGCTGCTATTGAACATCAAAGAAGAAGATATCGTGCGCGATTACATGCTGACTAAGATTATTCGCAAAGAAAGAAACCAGTTAAAGTATGACTTGTATCATAAACTGGTTCAGAAAAAATCATATCTTGATTATTTAATGGCTATGATTGATACGCGCGAAAGTTACATTAAAGCGGCAATCAATAAAATATACGAGCTTTTTGGTACTCCTGAAAATTACTTTCAGCAACATTTTAAATTAACTATGGCAGAAATTAACAAAGCCAGAGATTTTTACTTGGAAAAGGGGAACGAAAATGGCAGATAAAAATTCCGCAGTTGCAGTGATTTTAGCTAGTCATGGCTACATGGCAAAAGAAGCACTGCGTAGCGCAGAAATGATTGTAGGTAAGCAAGATAATTGTGCTTATTTGGCTGTGACTGAAGACCTGAACTTGGATCAGGCAAAAGAAAAAATGAATCAAATGTATGATGAACTTGACACCAGTAATGGCACCATCATTATATGCGACATTTTAGGTGGCACCCCGTCAAATGTCAGTGGCACCTTTTGCTTAGAAAAAGACAACATCTTGGTGTTAAGCGGGTTGAACTTGCCAATGTTGCTAGATTTATTCACCAATCGCAATCGCAGTTTGGCTGAACTAGCAGAATCACTAGAGAAGTCCTATAACATGGGCTTTCAGAATATTTCAGATAGATTTAAAGAAGAGGAGCAAGACGAAGATGGCAGTGGAATTTTGTAGAATTGATGACCGTTTAATTCACGGACAAGTGGTAACGACTTGGCTTAATGTTAAGCAGATTGAGCAAGTGATCATTGTTGATGATAAGGTTGCCAAGGATAAAATTCAATCGAATGTTCTAAAAATGAGTGTTCCGCGCAATGTTAAATTACATATTTTTTCAACTGAGAAATTTTTAAAAATTGTCCCTCACAACCCAGTTACAAGAAGAACCATGCTTTTATTTGCCTCTCCATTTACGGTGGAAAAGATTGTTGACAGTGGTTATCAGATACCAAAATTAAATATTGGTGGCATTCGCGGCAATGATGAACGTAAACAATATACCAAAGCTGTTTTCTTAACTGATGAGGAAAAGAAATCACTGGAGAAATTGCTGGATTTAGGAGTAGATATAGAGATTCAAATGGTTCCAACAGATGGAGCAGTTAAATTAAGTGAGGTTTTACAAAAATGAAAGTCTTTATCTTAACGGCTTTGGCCTTTCTCTTAGGAATTGATAATGTCAGTACAAAGATGTTCAGGCGGCCTTTGTTAATTGCACCAATTGTGGGTATTATTTTAGGCAATTTGCAAGCTGGACTTATTATTGGCGCAACACTTGAAGTTATGTGGATGGGTATTGGTGATGTTGGTGCCTATATGGCTCCAGACATCATTACCGGTACGATGATTAGTACTTCTCTTGCAATAATGGGTAACACCAGTGGCAATATTTCAACAATGGTGGCAACTGCCATTACACTGGCTGTTCCAACTTCAATTTTGGCGCAACAACTACTTGTTTTAATCGAAACAATTAACTGTTCTCTTAACGGCTGGGCCAAACGGCTAGCTGATAATGCTGATGTTAAAGGTACATTTTGGCTAACATGGCCACCTGCATTTTTATACGGTTTTGCTTGTGCATTCCCTACTTTTTTAGCCCTGCAATTTGGTGCAGGAGCCATTCAACAAGCAATAAATGACCTGCCAAAATTTATTATTAATGGCTTAAGCACGGCAGGTTCCATCATTCCTTCAGTGGGTATTGCATTATTAATGATGACAATGCTTAAAAAAGGTGAATTATGGATGTTTATTATTTTAGGTTTCGTCTTATCTTCCTATTTAAAATTAGATATCTTACCAATTACGTTGATCGCCTTGGTGTTTGCTTTCTTATACGAAAGAGCAACTCGTGAGCCTAGTGCTAAAGCGCAAGTTTCACCAAGCACGCAATTAAATAATTCAAGCAGCGATGAAGAAGACGATGAGGAGGACTATGACCTATGAGTGAAGAAAAGTTAACTGCGCCTGAACATAAATTGAACAATAGAGATATTTGGCGCATGTTTATGCGACTCAATACTATGCGCATTACCTTAAATTATGAAACGCTGCAAGGTGTAGGATTTATGCGGGCAATCGCACCGGCTCTGGCAAAAATCTATCCTGATAAAAAAGACTTATCAGAAGCTATGAAGCGGCATTTGGTTTTCTATAATTCTCACGTTAATTTTGATGCTGTAATTTTAGGATTATCAGCCGCAATGGAGGAAACAACATCTCCTGATGAAAAAGATGGGATCAATCCATTAAAAACCGGGTTAATGGGACCTTTGGCCGGTTTAGGCGACAGTCTGATTAAATTTACATGGTTGCCAATCGTTGGTAGTATTGGTGCCTCAATTGCTTTTGGTGGCAGCATCTTTGGCCCAATTTTGATGTTTATTCTCTATAACATAATTAATATGGGAGCAAGATACTATGCTGTTTCATTTGGTTATAAAAAGGGAATTGCTTTTTTAAATAATAACGAACAAAGCGATGTCATCCAGCGTATTTCCACAATGGCTAATGTAGTTGGATTAATGGTTGTTGGTGCTCTGATTTCAACAGTTATTAAAGTCAAAACACCATTAAAAATTGTTGTTCACTCTAATGTCTCTAACAAAGTTGGTGGCAATGTCATTAGCTTGCAATCGATGTTTGATAAAATTATGCCGGGTCTGTTAAGCCTACTGGTAACTGTTTTGGTTTACTACATCTTAAAGAAGACTAATGGTAAACATGCAGCAATGTTAATTATTGCAATGATGGTGGTAGTAGTTGGCTTAACCTATTTCAAGATTTTGTAATATGAATTAATTAGTTTAAAAACTTCAATATAATAAAAAGAGACCGCTGAATACGTTAAAAACGATGATTTAGTAGTCTTTTTTTATGTAGCTATACTCTGAAAATAAAATATAAATTACGATTAGTTTTTAATCTTTTCGGTTTTTATTTTAAAAAAACGAATTTGTGCTTTCGGCGGCAGTCATACTTTGCTTATTTTGATAACTCAGTTTATACTGCTTAAAAATAGTTCCAAATGCTTATTTATTTTTTCTAGAACTGTCATGAATAAATAACTTACGAGTATCAAAGGTGGTCTTATGATAAATTGTATTATATAGCTTTCTTTTTGGATGGGCCCAACCCATTCCACGTTTACCATAGTTGGGAATAATAGCTCTTTTTATAGCCCTCTTTGCTCTTCCTTTTGTTCTGGCAGAGATAGACCTTCTTAAACTAGGCTTTCTAAAACCGATTTTGATCATTATTTAATCTTCTCCCTAATCTTCCCATTTACATAAGGTATAACCTTGATTAATAGCCTTTTTTAATGATATCTTGGTTATGTTTCCATGCGCTCTGCGCAAACCACGACAACTCGGATTAAAATGGTATCTTCTCCCTGAATTAGGAGCTATATAGACTTTGCGTATATTACGTTTGGTGACACCTTTCCGCTTTTTTTGCTTTCTTTTTGCAACTGACTTTCTTTTGCGAGTAGCTCTTCTTCTTTTAACAGTTACTTTTTCAGTAACTACTTTTTTCGCATTACTTTTTACTACTTTGGTAGATTTGGCAATAACAGTTTGTTGTGCATCTTGCATACCTGTGTTACCAGAAACAAAATTAGTAAAAAAAGTTATAAAAATAACAATAACACAGAACCACCATTTTTTATAAAAAGGTTTTTTATACTGCATATTTTACCTCCTCAATAATACAATCAGTTCTTTAATATAATCATATCGCATATAGGAATAAAATGTTAAAGTTTTTTATATAAATGAATACAATATGAAATATATTTGCTTTCATGAGTATTTATTCAGTAAAAAATCTCGTTTTATTTTTAACCAGTACTTGTATAATAATTGTGGAGGCGAGACTATGGGTATAGGACCTTTGTCAGAATGGGTGACAGCATTTGCCGAAATTGCAGCTGTTTGCGTTGCACTATTTTTGCCCGTTTATGACAAAAAACAGGAAAAGCATAAAAAGACACGTAATATGAAGGCTATTTTTAGGTTTTTAATTAAAAAGTCTTTAGAAGAAAAAGATACTTCAAACTTGGAATCATACTTTAAAATAAGTTATCTCATTATTGACAGTAATGATGACAAGCAAATTTATTCATTAGTACAGCAAGCAATTGAAATTCTAAATAATCAGAATATTCCAGAAGATAAAAAAGAAGTAAATATTGAGCAAGTTATGGATTACCTTAAATAAAAAGCAGGGATGAAGAGTAGCAAATTCTTCATCCCTGTTTTTAACTTTTAAAACTTTGTTTCTTTAATATCGTCTTCTGGCCGATGCTCTTGAATCCTGATCACTTGCCAGGTAAAATCACTTTTAGGTGCATTTTTTAAGTTGATAGTCAATTCATTATCAGCAAAAGTGAAATCAAGTTCAGTTCTTTGGGCAACCATTTCAATGCGGTTAGGTTTAGTGGTTAAGCCGTGAATTTTTATTATTTCAGGTAATGGGGTCTTGATGAAAATGTACTTCTGATAGAGCATGTGTCTATTTTGCAATACAAAGCCATTATCTTCATTAACATTGCTGATAGTAAGATGACACGGCTCGCCTTCATTAAAGGCATGACCAAAAAGATGCATCCAGTTATTGATTTGCGTAAGCAGTGCTTTAGTTTCTGCCAATAAATTGCCGTCATCTGTGACGGGAACAGCAATTATTACTTGTTGTCCTGCTTTGCGCTGCGAAACTAGTTGCTCTACCACATTCGCGGCAGATAATTCATAGTTAGCTTGAATGGATTCAGTAGTGACTAAAGCAATAGTATACTTTTTGCAGGCTTTCTCAAAGTCAGTTTTAAATGCATCCGTAGCAACAGCGCGAGCACCAATATTGCGTGCAGTTTTTACTAAAAAATCAGCGTCTACACCTTTAGCATTTTTTAGTTTAAAATTTAATACGATGGCAAAATCAGGATTCATTAATTTTTCTCCTCTAGTAAATATCAGTAATAAGTTTAACCCAAAAGGTGGTAAAGATGAAAATTATTATTTCACCAGCGATGAAGATGATAGTCGACCGCGAATCTTTTCCTGCTAAGTCGCAGCCGCAGTTTTTAGCCCAAGCTCAAGCATTAGCTGCTTTTTTAAAAAAGTGTAGTTTTAACGAATTGCAAAAAATTTGGCAGTCAAGTGAACGCACGACCAAGGAAGGTCAAAGACAAATTAAGGAACTTAATTTGCAGCAAAAGGACAATCTAACTCCAGCCGTTATTTCATATTCCGGTATTCAGTATCAATACATGGCTGCTGACCTGTTTACTGCCCCTGCTCTATCTTATTTACAAGATAATGTTCGGATATTATCGGGTTTGTATGGTGTTTTACGGCCTTTTGACGGAGTATGGCCTTACCGTTTAGAAATGAAAAATAAAGTTTGGGGGTTTAGTCAGCCCAACTTATACCAATTTTGGGGTTCAACAATCGCTGATAATCTTTTTAATGAAGATCAAGTGTTAATTAATTTAGCTTCAAAAGAATATTCGCGCAATATTACGCCCTTTGTAGCAAATAACAGACAAATGATTAGCATTGATTTTCAAGAAAAGAAAAATGGTCAGTGGAAGACAGTTGGTGTACATGCCAAAATGGCGCGTGGAGAAATGGTGCGTTATATTGCGGAAAAGCAATTGAGTAAGCCGCAGCAATTGCAGGACTTTCATGATTTTGGCTTTAATTTTGTACCAAATATTAGCACCGACAATACTTACATATTTCGGACAGAGTATGATTTTAGGCGACGCTGAAGAATTTAGAGTAAAAGAATATATTTACGACATAGAAATGTGAGGTTATTATGGAAATTGTTTTTGTTCGTCATGGTCAAACTGATTTAAATAAAACTGGCCGAATTCAAGGTTCAGTCTATGATCATGATTTGGATGAGGTTGGCCGTGCAAGTGCTGAAAGAGCCGCTGCCAATTTTGATCCTTCTGGTTTTGACGTGGTCTTTTCAAGTCCCTTAAAGAGGTCTTTGACCACCGCTAAAATTTTCACCAAGGGACAAAAAGAAATTAAAATTGATCAGAGGTTAACAGAAATTAATTTTGGCGAGTGGGATGGTGAATTTCTTTCCGAATTAGGACAAAAATATCCTGACGCAATTGATCCTTGGGGTAAGGCCGCTGCTGCTTACATCAAATATGCACCTAGTGGTGAATCATTTGAGTCATTAGATGAAAGATGCGGCAGCTTTTTAGCTGATATGAAAAAGAACTATTTAACTAAAAAAGTTTTGGTATTTTGTCATGGCACTCTTATCAGAATGATGTTTGCTCATTATTTTACGCAAGGTGATATGAACTTCTTTGAAACTATGGACAATTGTGCGTTAGCAAAAGTTTCTTATCGCAGTGGCATTTCGCGGGTAAACTACTATAATCGTATTTTGACACTAGAATAAAAAGCAATAGACCTCAATAAGAGGTCTTTTTTGCTGGCGGCAATTAAATGAGCATTATAATTGACGATTAATCGTCAGTGAATTATTCTTTTTAAGTGACACAGTGTCACCGAGAAGAAGAGGAGATGAATCAGAATATGGTTAAGGCGACTTTTATTAACTTGCCACAGGATAAAAAGCAAAAAATTGAAAGTGCATTACTGAAAGAATTCAGTCAATATCCTTTGGCAAAAGCACAGGTAGCGCGAATAGTTAAGGCGACTGGGATTGCGCGTGGCGCTTTTTATAAGTATTTTACGGATTTAAATGATGCTTATCACTATATATATGATTTAGCTCTAAAAACTGTTCATTCACCAGTGAAAATATTGCCGCAATTTCAAGCACAGCAGTATTACGATAATGTAACTCATTTCCTGGAAGAAACAAAAGAAAGTACATATGCAGGATTAATTAAAATGCATATTTTGTATAACGAGAATACATTTGATCATCATTTTCCGGCAAAAATACTGTCCGCATTAGATCCGCAAAATTGGAGTGCTATGGTACTTAGTCATGCAGCTATTAGGATGGTTCTTGAGAATCCAGAACAAAAAGCAGCTATTATGAAGCGCTTGAAGGCAAGTTTGGAATTGTTAAACAGAGGGAAAAATTAATGTTTTTAGCAATTAAAGAAATAAAAAGAGAAAAACTTCGTTACGGCTTAATTATTTTAATGATCTTTTTGATTAGCTATCTAATATTTATTTTGTCAGCACTGGCAACAGGTTTGGCCAGTGAAAATACCCAGGCACTAGAATCTTGGAATGCACAGAAAGTAGTTTTAAACAAAAATGCTAATGTCAGTATGAGTCAATCGATTTTAACAAAAAGTGACTTAAAAAAGGACGCATTAACTAAAGATGAAGCCCTAGTTGGACAAATTCCGGTAGTAGTCAAAAACTCAAAGCGACCACAAATTTCAGCGCAGTTCATCGGAATTAAAAAGGAACAGTTTATTTATCATGATCAGGAACTGATTGCAGGTAGAAAAGCAAAAAAGAATTATGAAGTAACTGTCGATCAGGCTTTTAAAGCTAAGGGTTACCAGTTAGGCGATAAATTAGCGCTAAACGGATCTACTAAAAAGTACCGCATTGTCGGCTTTGCTAAAAAAGCTAAAATCAATATTGCTCCAATTATTTATGGCACGTTGCAGTCTTGGAAAAAATTACGTCAGGGAATGCCAACCTTGCGTGCTTCGGCAATAGTGTCTCGTAATCCGGATTATAAATATAATTATCAAAACTGTAAGACCTATCCCATTGACCAGTTTATTAAAAAACTTCCGGGGTACACTGCCCAAAATATGACTTTTGAATTAATGATTGGTTTTTTATATGTTATTTCGTTAATTATAATTGCAGTTTTCCTCTATATTTTAACGATGCAGAAATTACATAACTATGCGGTTATGCGTGCACAGGGGATTCCCAGCAGTACATTAGTTAAAGCAACTATTAGTCAGGCATTGATATTAGTACTTGCAGGTTTAATTATCGGATTGATAGCCACAATGATAACAGTCAAGGCTTTACCGCCCGCTGTTCCGATTAGTTTTACACCCCAAATTATTTTGACCGGAACAATCGGCTTATTGGTAACTGCAATTATCGGCAGCTTAATTCCAGTCAGATCAATATTAAAAGTAGATCCAGCACAGGCGATAGGTGAATAACATGGCAATTATTGAATTAAAGAATGTTCAAAAAGTTTATGGTACAGGGGCTGCACAAGTCGTTGCGTTAAAAAACATTAATTTTAAGGCAAACCTAGGTGAAGTGGTATTAATTATGGGCCCGTCAGGAGCTGGTAAAAGCACTTTTTTAACAATTGCCGGCTCTTTGCAAAAACCGACTGCGGGCAAAGTTATTGTTGGTGGTCAGGACATTGCGCATATTTCTACTAGAGAAAGTGACCGTTTACGACTAACGCAACTTGGTTTTGTACTGCAGGCTTATAACTTAGTACCGTTTCTAAAAATTAAAGAGCAATTTGAATTAGTTAATAAGGTAAAAAAAGAGGGCAATATCAGTGCTGCAAAATTGCAAGAATTACTCAAGCAGCTGAAAATTAGTTCTTTAATTAATAAGTATCCTAATGAACTATCAGGTGGGCAACAGCAGCGTGCAGCTATTGCTCGTGCTCTTTATGCTGACCCGCAAATTTTGCTGGCCGATGAACCTACCGCTTCTCTTGACAGTGAGAATGTGGCTGAAGTAGGGCAATTGTTTAAAAAATTAGCTAAAGATTATCACAAAGCCGTCTTGCTAGTCACACATGACCCGCGGCTAGAACAATACGCAGATCACATTTATGAAATGATGGATGGAAAAATCAAGCAAAAGAGTTAATTGCTAATTTTCAAGAATAAAATAACTATTAGCAATGTTTTTTAAAAAAATGTCAAAGTAACTAAATTGTTTTATCAATAGTAATTTTTTGTTTGTAATTTTTTTAACTAGTTCTAATTATTGTTATTAATTGAAATCGCTTATTAAAAGTTAGAAAAATCCTTTATTCTTTTGTGTTAGAAAAAAGTACTTTGTCCTTGACAAAGTACTTTTAAATTTACTATTCTTAATGATAGTAAAAAGATGTTATTTTTAAGAAAAATAACATAAGTAATTAAAAATAAAATTATTAATTTTTAAGCTATTTGAAGAATTGATTGAGAGATGGATTCTACGTTAAACTGACCAAAATATTTTATTTCATGTTTTTATTTGGCAGGCTTTTTGTTTTATAGCTTAATAGTGTAATACTAAATTTTTGCTAAATAAAGCTTTTTATCTAGAGGTATAATGATGAACGATATTCCTGAAGACAAATCTATTGAATTAACAACCGACTACCAGAACCATAGCATTAATATGGCTTTTTCGGATAATCTAACAGATGATTCTGAGCGTGGCTATATTCTATCAGCTGCTTTCTTTTCATTTTGTGCAGCTCAAGGCTTAAGTAAAGAAGAATTAAGTGATATGGTTTCAACTTATTATGATGAATTTTTGAATAATGAGGATTAACTGCTCATTACATTTGTGTGCTTAAATATATTTCACCGGCGGCAATACCAGTTCTAGAAACTGGTCTAAAAAATACGTTTAAAGTTAATCAAGGAAAAAATCAAAATGGCTAGAAAAAAAGAAATAGGAAAAAGTAAGATCTTAAATATTGCTTATAAAATGGTTGTTAAGGATGGAGTTGAAAGCTTAACGGCCCGCAGCATTGCTAAGGCTGGCCATTTCTCTACTCAGCCTTTATATCTTGAATTTGATAGTATGGAAGATTTGCGCCAAGAGGTTTTGCGTAAAATTGCGGACAACTTAAAGAATAAAATTTTACAGAAAAGCTATATTGCTGAACCATTGATTGATATGGATTTATCGTATATTGATTTTGCCCAAGAACAAGAGAATCTCTTCAAAGCAATGTTTGTTGAAGGTAAGTGTGGCAATGAAATAATCGCTGATACTTTAATAGATTTTGGAACTGAGAAATTTAAAGATCAATTTCCGGATAGTAAGTATTCTGCAGAAAAAATCAGAAGTATTATTATTGCTAACTGGATAACTACTTGTGGAATTGCTTCATTAATAGTTAATAAAATTGCGACTTTTTCCCAAACACAAATTATCAACGTTTTAAAGGCACAAATTAATGATGCAATTTTAAACGACTGGCTCAGCAAGAAAAGTAATGTTTCTCTGTTTAAGACAGAAGAAAAATACAATTAAAGCCCCGAAATAGTTTTTACTACTTACATAGTGTAAGCAGGATAAGCTATACGAAAGTATTAAATTATTAAAGCTATCTGAAATCAGGAACATGTTAAAAAGATACGGATATGCTATAATTAACAGTGAAATTAGTTTCCTGAAAGGTGGTTTTTATGAAAATCCTTGCATTATCTGGCTCAAATGCCAAAAATTCATTTAATGAGGCATTGCTTAAATTTATTTCTAAGCGTTTTGCCGACAGGTATGATTTTAAGCTGACAACAGTTAAAGGGTTGCCAATGTTTAAAGAAGGTGAAGATGCCCCAGAAGCAGTCCAAGCCTTGAGTAAAGAAATTGAAGATGCCGACTTGGTATTAATTGGTTCTCCTGAACAACAACACTCTGTTACCAGTGCTTTGAGTAGCGCGCTTGAGTGGTTATCTTGTGTAACTCACCCATTTAAGGGTAAGCCAGTTGCTATTGTTTCAACTTCACCAATGCCACAAGGTGCTTCTCGTTCACAAAGTCGTTTGAAGAGTCTGTTTTTAGCACCTGGTTTTGGCGCTAAGGTCTTCAATGGTGATGAATTCATGATGGGTGTTGCACCAACTCAATTTGATGATAATGGTGACTTGAAAGATGAAGAAACCGTTAAATTCTTAGATCACTTTTTCGATGAAGTTGATAGTTGGTACGCACAAGTAACTAAATAGGAGGGCTGAGAATGAAAATATTAGCAATTGTTGGTACAAATGCACCTTTTTCATATAATCGCTTTTTAGCACAATTTATTGCCAAGCATTATAGTGATAAAGCAGATATTGAAGTTAAAGAAGTCGACAAATTGACACCTTTCTGCAGAACAGAAATGGCTGATGATACTATCAAGGCTTGGATCGAAGACGTTAAGAGTGCTGATGGTATTGTAATTACTACTCCAGAATATGATCATACAATTCCTGCTGCTTTAAAGAGCAGTCTTGAATGGTTAGGCTCACATGCTGGCCCTAACGTTATGAAAATGAAGCCCGTTGCTATTGCTGGTGCATCATATGGTTCACAAGGTACTGGTCGTGCCCAAGAAGATATGCGTGAAATTTTACTTTCACCTGATATGAGTGCAAATGTTTTACCAGGCAATGAAGTTTTAATTGGTCAAGCTCCAGATAAATTTAACAAAGAAACTGGTGAATTGACTGATGAAGCAACTATCAAGCAATTAGATGGCATGATGGACAACTTCTTTAAGTTTGTTGAGCAAGCACATAAATAAACTTTTGCTAGATTAACTGGCAGAGAGTAAAATAACCGGATAGGGGGTATCCTATCCGGTTATTTTTTTGAAAGGAAGTTGGCATGAGTGAACCTGTCATTTTACCTGTAAAATCTGTTCGTAATCCGCGTGATTTGGGTGGCTATATTGGCTTTAACGGACATCAGATTAAGTTTCATCGCTTACTACGCACTGGTAACATAAGTAAAATAACGCCAGAAGATGAACAGTTTTTACTTAATTATGGTCTGACTAAAATTATTGATTTGCGCTCTCCGGCAGAATGCAAAGCTAATTCTGATAAAAGCATTCAGGGCGTTGCTCATTATGAATTCCCCTTATCGGCTGATGATAATACCGGTGGTAAGGGTTTGGATATGAGCAGGGAATTTGAGCAATACCGCAAGGATCAATATGCCGGCTTTTATATGATGTGTCAAAGATATCATGATCATATCAGTAATCAATTTTCTCAGAATAATATTCATCAAATTGTTAGTTTAATTGCTGCTACAACTGATGGCGCAGTTTTATATCATTGTTCAGAAGGTAAGGACAGAACGGGATTAGTCACAGTAATACTGCTTTATATTTTAGGCGTGGATTTAGAAACAATTCGCCAAGATTACCTTTATTCCAATATAATGCTCAACGATTACCGTAAAGTTCGCGATGCCCGATTTAAAAAGGCCGGTGAAAATGATAAGTTTCGGGCTAACATGCGTATTTTGGGTTCAGTTGCCAATGCATATTTTGATACCAGCTTGATTACCATCAATGAGGATTTTGGTGGAATTGATTCCTATATTGCTAACCAGTTAGGAATTGACCAGCAAATGCAAGAGAAGATAAGAAAGAATTATTTGGAAAATTAGGGATAAAATAATGATTAAAAATTTGGCTATAGAACAAGAAGTAGGACAGCATCATGCCCTAGGTACAGCAATCACTTTACAGGTTTTTGGTGCTCGTGATAAAAGCGTGATTAATGATTCCTTTGCTTTGATCGACCATTATGAAGACTTATTGACAGTTAATCGTGATGAATCAGAAGTAATGGATGTTAATCATGCTGCAGGTAAGCACCCCGTTCAAGTTTCAAGCGGTACCTATGATTTAGTTAAATTGGCGGTAGAAAAAAGTCGGGAAAATTTTGGCTTCAATGCTCTGATAGGCCCGGTTGTTAAGTTATGGGCAATTGGTTTTAAAAACGCTCACGTTCCTACTGCTGAGCAAATTAAGGAAAGAATGGCACTGATTGATCCGTTTAAAGTTGACCTAAACGATGCTGATCAAACCATTTTTTTGCAAAAAGAGGGCATGGAATTAGATTTAGGCGGTATTGCTAAAGGCTGGATTGCTGACCGTATTAAAGATTACTGGCGGGCTTATGGTGTTCACGCCGGAATTATTAATCTTGGTGGTAACATTTTACTTGTTGGCGACTCACCTAAAAGGACTAGTGGTCAGTGGTCAGTAGGAGTACAGGATCCCAAAGAGCCTCGTGGCAATAATATTGCTTCGGTGATGGTACCAGAATGTTCTGCAGTTACCAGCGGAACTTATGAACGTTATTTAGAAGTTGACGGTCATAAGTATCACCATTTGATTGATCCGCGAACTGGTTATCCGGTTGAAACTGATTTGGCTGGCGTGACTACTTTTACCAAGTATTCAGTTGAAGCTGAAATCGAATGTAAGAGATTGTTTTTTGCAGGTAAGCCAGTTGCTGGTTGGCATGATGATCCTGACCGCATTGGAGCAGTTTTTGTTTATAACGATGAACACGTTGAGTATGATAACTTTCAAAAGTAATAAAAAAGTGCCTCTAAGGCACTTTTTTAATTACAATTTAAATTTGTAAGGTAAGTATATTATTTTAACGAGAGAGCTTTATGGCAAAATTCTGCTTGAATAGCACTCTTTGGTACCCAGGCAATTGCACCATGATCATAATTCATGTTCTTGCCACCAGTACCCGCTTTATCAAACTTGGAGTAATAAAGGGGATCATAAACCAAGAACTTGTCTTTCTTGTAGCCGGTGATAACTTTGCAGTGATTGCGCTTGTAATCGCCAGCTTTTTGATATGAAGAAAAGCCATAGTATAACACTGGCTTGCCAGCCTGAATATACATTTTAAGATCATCAACAGTTAGTTTTTTACTGGAGATATTAATGATATTTTTGCCCTTTTTAAAAGTCCGGGCATATTTAGCTAGGGCACCGGGGCTAATTACGTAGCCAAAACCGACGCCAGTGTAAACATTGCCCTTTTGTCCGCCTTTAACTGGTTGCATTGGTAAATTATTTTGAATTTTTGTAAGCAAACTAGTGGTAATTTTCTGTCCCTGAGAACCTAACAGCATCGCCATTGAGGCTCCTGCACAGCCCCACGGAGTTTTAACAGGAACATATTGACTGACATATGGCGTCTTCTCAATTGTTTTAGCCTGATTAGGAGTAGCTACAGCTTTTTTATTAATGTAGCCAATGGCCTTCATACCCTTTTTGTTAAGCCAATAGTATGTTTTGCCATTGTGGATAAATTTTTTATTGACATTAAATGTTTGGTGAAAATAATTCTTGGCTGCCTTCTTCTTGGTAAAATTATCAAGATAAATACCATAATTCTTTTTAACAATTGCTACTTTGAAAGTTTTGACTTTTTTGGCAGTGGCATTAGCAGGCTTTTTATTCTGAGTCGCAGCATTCGGGACATTGGTTTCGGTCTTACCTGTTTCTTTGTCTGTCTTTTGGTTTTCTTGCGGCTTTTGTGTCTCAGACTCTTTATTTACTTGATTATGGTCTTGCTTTAATTGCTTATTTTGAGCTTTCGTTTCTGCGCTAACTGTTTTGGTCAGATTGTTACTGAAAACAGGTGCTGCAAGAATAACAGCTGCAGAAATAGTTGCAATTTTCTTTAAGGTTAATTTACTCTTCAATTTATCCTCCTAATTTTTCTTATTCAAAATACCTTCATAACAAGTTTACTACAACAAATGGCAAATATATGCCAAAAAATTATGTGGATTTCTATTATTAGTAGAAGTGTATATAACATAATTACTCAAATTATTTTAGTTAAAGATCGAAGTAAACTTTTGCTAATTGTTAAACAAAAATAGCGTCTAAACTAACAAGTTTAAACGCTGATGACTATTTTATTCAATTTAGGCAGCAGTTCTACTGATACTAAAGATACTGTTGAACAACCCGTTGGATAAGCCAGGTGTATTATAAATGATGAAGCGAATAAATGATGAGTCTAAAGTTTGCTGGATAAACCACGGATTTTGCAAAGCATTAAGCATTGACAGGATAATGTAAACAAAGAAATAACTGGCAAAAAAAGATACGACAGCACCCAAAACGCTATCTAGTAAATTGCCAAAGTTAGTTGCATGGGGATTTTTATTAGGTACCCAGCCTTTAAAAATCTTAACAACCATTTTGCCCAAAAAGACAATGATAAAGAATGCCAAAAAACGAAAAAGCATTAAGTTAGTTCCGGGAGTTAAAGTGGTTTGAATATTTTGCCCGGTAATCTGACTGTAAAGCCAATTGCCAACAGGATTTTGAAACAGAATAGCTGTAATGAAGACAATGGCAGCAAATATCAGATTAATAATTAATCTGGTGAAGCCCGTTTGAAATCCTTTGTAGGTTTTTAGTGTCAAATAAGCCAGTACAATTAAAGTAACAATCATATTTATCTCCTTTGACGATATTATAGCTTAATTTATGCGTTTAGACTTTGACGACAGTCGAAAAATATTTCATAATTAAAGGGATGCATTGACTTTACATTAAGCCAATTTTAGCGTTAAATTTAAAGGGTGTGAAACAAGGTTTCACGGGTGAAAAATGAATCCTGAACAGTTCGTCCAAGAATTATCAAAACGTAATTTTAAATTAAATGAAAAACAAATCAACCAATTTAACCAATACTTTACCAGTCTGATTGAGACTAATAAAAAAGTTAATCTTACGCGGATAACAGAAAAAGATGAGGTCTATCTAAAGCATTTTTGGGATAGTATCACACCTCTTTTCACATTTGGTTCAGTATTAAAAGGGGCTGATACTTTATGTGATGTTGGTGCCGGTGCCGGTTTTCCTTCTATTCCTTTAAAGATTATGCTACCTGAATTAAAGGTTACGATCGTCGATTCTCTTGGCAAACGGTTGAATTTTTTACAGGGCTTAATCACCCAGTTAAATTTAGAAAATGTTACCTTGGTTCATGGCCGTGCCGAAGACGTGGGGCAAAATAAACAGTATCGTGAACAATTTGATGTTGTGACTGCCCGTGCTGTTGCTAACATGGCCGTTTTAAGTGAGTATTGTTTGCCGTTAATTAAAGAAAGTGGCAATTTCATTGCTCTCAAGGGACCAAAAGCTGAAGACGAACTGAAATCAGCTCGGAAAGCCTTAAAAGTTTTAGGTGGTAAGGTCATTGCAGTTAAAGAATTACAATTACCTCGAAGTACCGAAGAGCGCACTTTGATTCTGATAGAAAAAGTGCAGGCTACGCCTAAGAAGTATCCGCGGCAGGCGGGAACTCCGCACCGCAAACCAATTCATTAAACAGGGGGACTCAAAATGTCATTATTTTCTTCTTTACGTCATCATGAAGAAATACCTAAAAATAAGCAGATTCAGGATATTGAGCTAAGTAAAATAAAACCCAATTCTTTTCAGCCGCGGCACCAGTTTTCTGAAGAATCAATTCATGAATTGGCATCAACCCTTGATAAAGACGGGTTATTGCAACCAATTGTTGTACGTGAAAAAGAGGGCAATTATGAAATTATTGCTGGTGAGCGCAGACTGCGAGCTGCAAAGCAGCTCGCTTGGACAAAAATACCGGCAATAGTTAATAACATGGATGATAGCCAGGCTGCATCATTGGCTTTAATTGAAAACCTGCAAAGGGAAGATTTAAATCCGATTGATGAAGCACAGGCTTATAGTAATCTTATGAAACTAAATAACCTGACGCAAACTACCTTGGCCCAAAATATTGGCAAGTCACAATCTTATGTTGCTAACAAGTTGCGCCTGTTAAAGTTAACACCGAAGGTACAAAGTTATTTGGCCAGTGGTGAAATTTCGCCACGTCATGGTCGCTGTTTGGTAGGACTGAGTGAGAAAGATCAGGGCCGTGTCTTAGATGAAATACTTGCAAATAACCTGAATGTTAGCGACACCGAAAAAATCGTTAAAAATGTTGAGCAGTATTTTGCAGGCAAAAAAGTTAAGGATAAAGAAAAAGAGCAGGCAGAACAAACAAGACGAGCAGCCAATCGTATCCCTAAAGACTTAAAAGTACAAATTAATACAATTAAAAAGGCAATTAAACTTGCTCAACAGTCTGGCATCAAGGTTAAGTTCAAAGAAAATAATGATCCTGATGATTATATGATTACGATTGAATTGAAAAGAAAGTAGGAAGGCATGGAAAATATGGTGAGTGTAATTTCAGTTGCTAACCAAAAAGGTGGCGTCGGTAAAACGACAACAACTATAAATTTAGCGGCTTCGATTGCGGAACGCGGTTATCAAGTCTTAATTGTCGATATTGATCCGCAGGGTAATGCGACCTCTGGCCTGGGGATTGAAAAATCTGCTATTGATCAAGATATTTACAGCGTTTTGATTAATGATGTTCCCCTTAAAGATACGATTTTCCATACTTCAACTAAGCGGCTGGATTTAGTTCCGGCAACTATCAATTTGTCTGGAGCTGAAACAGAACTAATCAGTATGATGGCCAGAGAAACGCGCTTGAAGTCAGCTTTAGATTCAATTAGCGACAATTACGATTTTATTTTTATTGATTGTCCGCCTTCATTAGGCCAGTTATCTATCAATGCTTTCACGGCATCTGATTCAATTTTAATTCCCGTTCAAAGTGAGTATTACGCTATGGAGGGGCTTAGCCAGCTGCTTAATACCATCCGTTTGGTGCAAAAACACTTTAATAAAGACTTAGGTGTTGAGGGTGTTTTGCTGACCATGCTGGATGCGCGGACTAATTTAGGTGCGGAAGTTGTAAAAGAAGTACGTTCCTATTTTTCTGATAAGGTTTATAAAACTATTATCCCAAGAATTACTAAGCTGGCTGAAGCACCTAGTTATGGAGAAGCAATTACTGAATATGCTCCTAATTCACGTGGTGCTGAAGTTTATGATGATTTAGCTAAGGAGGTGTTAAAGAATCATGGTAAGAAACTCAAGAAATAAAGATACTAAAAAACATGGCGGTCTAGGCCGGGGAATTGAGGCCCTGTTTGAAGACGAGCCGCAAATTGAAGATAATGAAGAAGAAATTCAGGATTTAAATTTAAGCGATATCAGACCTAATCCTTATCAGCCACGTAAAAACTTTGATGACAAGTCTCTTAAAGAATTGGCTGATTCGATTAAAGAAAATGGTGTTTTTCAACCGATTATTGTGCGTAAGTCGATAAAAGGCTATGAAATTATTGCGGGTGAGCGCAGATTTCGTGCTTCAAAACTGGCTAAAAAGACTACAATACCGGCAATTGTCCGTGACTTTAGTGAAAGCCAAATGATGGAAGTTGCCGTTTTAGAGAATCTGCAACGTGAGGACTTAACGCCTCTTGAAGAAGCTCAGGCCTACGAAATGCTGCAAAAAAACTTAGGCTTGACCCAAGAAGAAGTTTCAAAAAGAATGGGTAAGTCTCGTCCATATATTGCTAATTACTTGCGTCTTTTGACACTTCCTAATAAAACTAAGCACTTGTTACAGCACGGTGAACTTTCAATGGGACAAGCCAGAACGCTTTTAGGTTTAAAGAATAAGGACAAGATTGATGAAGTAGCTAAGCAAGTGGTTAAGGAAGGGATGCCAGTACGCAAAGTTGAGGCACTGGTAGCCAATCTTAATTCTAAAAAGCCGCGCAAAAAGACAGTGCACAAATCGCCATTTATTCGTGCTACTGAACATCAATTAGCTGATAAGCTGGGTTCAACTGTCAATATTTCCGCAAGCAAAAAAGGTAGCGGCCATTTGTCGATTGGCTTCTCTTCAACAGAAGAGTTGAACAGAATACTCGATGTGCTGGGAGTCGACCTTGATGAATAAAGAAATTGCTTATGGTTTGGCAGATACGGTATTGATGAAAAAACCACATGCTTGTAAAACTAATGACTGGGAAGTTCTGCGTTTAGGAGCTGATATCAGGTTAAAGTGCATGGGGTGTGGCCATATCGTAATGATGCCGCGTTCAAAATTCGCGCATAATTTAAAAAAAGTTTTAACTAAGGCGAATGATCCGGTTAATATTAAAAATACGCTTTATGTGCCTAAAAAAGAAATAGCACGGCCGGATATTAATCAAGAAAATAACTGATTTTGTTAAAGAAAGAGGATAAAAATGTCATTAACTGCTGGGATAGTTGGATTGCCAAACGTGGGCAAGTCAACTTTGTTTAACGCAATTACTAAAGCGGGTGCGGAAATGGCCAACTACCCGTTTGCAACGATTGAGCCTAATGTCGGAATGGTTGAGGTTCCGGACAAGAGACTGGCTCGAATACAGGAACTGATTCCGGCTAAGAAAATTGTTCATACTACTTTTGAGTTTACCGATATTGCCGGTTTAGTTAAAGGTGCTTCAAAAGGTGAAGGTCTGGGTAATAAATTCTTGGAAAATATACGCCAAACTGATGCTATTATCCATGTTGTTAGAGCCTTTGAAGATGAAAATATTACTTCTGTTACTGGTAAAGTAGATCCGGAAGAAGATATCAACACTATTAATTTGGAATTGGCAATTGCAGATCTTGACGCCGTCAACCGCCGAATTAATAAGGTTAAAAAGATTGCCCAGCAAAATGACAAAGAGGCTAAAGCAGAGTTCAATGTTTTGCAAAAAATCAAGCCAGTTTTAGAAGAAGGCAAGGCTGTCCGTTCAATCAGTTTTAATGACGATGAGCAAAAAATTGTCAAGGGCTTGTTCTTGCTGACTGATAAACCCGTTATCTATGTAGCGAACATCGCTGAAAGTTCAATGGCCGACCCAGAAAAAGACGAGTACTATCAAGTGGTTAAAAAACATGCAGAAAGTGAAAATGCGGAATGTTTAGGTATATCTGCTGCAACTGAAGAAGAAATTGCCGGCTTGGATGACGATGAAAAAGCTGAGTTCTTGGAAGCAGAGGGCGTAACTGAATCAGGCCTTGACCGGTTAATCCGTGCAGCTTACCATATTTTGGGTCTGAGGACTTTCTTTACAGCTGGTGGCCCTGAAACACGGGCATGGACTTTTCATAAGGGAATGAAGGCTCCGCAAGTTGCAGGCGTTATTCACTCTGATTTTGAGCGGGGATTTATTCGTGCTGAAGTAGTTTCGTTTACTGACCTTGATCAGTATGAAACCATGCAAAAGGTTAAAGAAGCGGGGAAGCTACGTCTTGAAGGTAAAGATTATGAAGTTCAAGATGGCGACATTATTGAATTTAGATTTAACGTTTAGGAAAAAATAATGGCAGAAAAGAAAACTGAAGAACAAGCTAAGATTGATACTAATAAGCAGGAAAAGTTAAAAGAAAAGGTAATTAATCAGAATAAAGATGACGAGGTCAAGCAAATGCAGCCTGCTGAATTGCGTAAGCAGCTCAGTAATAAGAACTCTGACTATGTGTTTCGCTTGCAAAAAGAACTGGAAACACAGGGTAAAATGAGTCATGAAGATGCCCAAAGGAGAGTGGATGAGCTTTTAAAAGACTTGGTAATTGCACAACGTCATGGTCAACCAGCCAGCACGTATTATAATATGTCGCCTAAGCTTAAGGCTGCTGACATGTTAAAGCCCAAAAAGAAAAAGGCTTCAGATATTCCATTTTGGCAATATGCTACGGATAATGCCTTGTTTTATGTTGCTATTTTCTTTGGTCTCTTTGGACTAATTGGCTTATTCCAAAAGAATGACAAATATAATTCACAGATGGGTGTATTAACATTATTGATTGTTGGTGCTTCACTAGGTGTTTTCATGACCAAATATAATGACTGGGTTTTACCTAATGGCAGTAAAAATCGTAAAATTCCGTGGTCAAAATTAATCTGGGGTTTTGTTTTACTGATGGGAATGCTCTTTATCTGCTTTGGCGTATTAGGCCTTCCTGCATTACAAGTGATCAACCCAGCTTTGCCAGGAGTATATAACTTAATTATTGCAGCGGTAGCGTATGGCATTCGCTGGTTGTTCCGTCGGCATTATGAAATTATTGGTTCGGCCTTTTCACCTGCTGATAAGAGCAAATAGGTGCTTTTTGTCAAGAAAAGCGCTATACTTAGATAACTATATGTTTTAAAGGATAAATAGATTTATTATGAATCTATTTATCCTTTTTAAACTGAAAACACGTAAAAAAGAAAGCATTAATAAATTAGAAAGAGGTATTTAATGATTAACACGCTGCGTAAGTCAATCAGGCAGTATAAAAAACTGTCTTTGCTGTCGCCATTATTTGTTACTGGTGAAGTTATCATTGAGATGTTAATACCGTATTTAGTTGGTATATTAATAGACAATGGCATTATGAAGGGAAATATGTCATATATCACTAAGACTGGTGTTATTTTACTGGTGCTAACAGTTGTTTCACTTGTTTTAGGTTCCGGTGCCAGTTATGCCTCTGCTCACGCTGCTTCTGGTTTTGCGGCTAACCTGCGTAAAGATATGTTCTATCATGTGCAAGATTATTCTTTTGAAAATATTGACAGGTTTTCCAGCGCGAGTCTAGTTACGAGGATGACTACTGATGTTAATAACATTCAGATGTCTTATCAAATGCTGATTAGAATAGCAGTTCGGGCACCAATGATGTTGTTAGTTTCAATTATTATGTCAATAATAGTTAGTCCGCAGTTGTCACTTGTTTTTGTCGTGATTGCACCGGTTTTCGTAATCCTTTTAGGCTTAGTAATTAAAAGTGCCAGCAAGTATTTTCCTAAAATCTTCCGCGGTTATGACCGCATGAACCAGGTTGTCCGGGAAAATGTTCGTGGTATTCGCGAAGTCAAAACCTATGTGCAAGAAGAAGCGCAAACTGTTAAGTTTAAAAAATCAGCTGGTTTTATTTATAGACTTTTTGCTACAGCTCAGAAGATCATGTCACTTAACTCCATGATTGTCATGGCTGTTTTGAATATTTCTAATTTAGCTATTTGCTGGTTTGGTGCTAAGGAAATAGTGGGTGGCAGTTTACAGACTGGTCAATTAATTTCAATGTTCTCATATTCCAACTCTGTCTTGGGTAGCTTGAACATGCTAGCTATGATCATTACTCAGCTGGTAGTTTCAGGAGCTAGTGGTCACAGGGTTGCTGCAGTTATTAATGAAAAGCCTTCAATTGAAAATCCACGTAAACCGTTAAAGCATGTGAATAATGGAGAAGTGATTTTTGATCATGTCAACTTTAAGTATGACCCAGATGATAAGGAACTGGCTTTAAGTGATATTAACTTAAATATCAGGCCGGGTGAAACAATAGGAATAATTGGTCGTACGGGGTCATCAAAATCTACATTAGTTTCTATGATTCCGCGGCTTTATGATACTGATTCCGGAGCGGTGCGTGTATCAGGACATAACGTTAAGTCCTATGATTTAAAGACATTGCGTGATAATGTTGCCATGGTTTTACAAAATAATGTCCTGTTTTCAGGCACTATAAAGGAAAACCTTAAATGGGGCAATGAAAATGCAACAGATGAAGAAATTATCGCTGCCTCAAAAATTGCTCACGCTGATGACTTTATTCGTGAAATGCCAGATCAATATGACACTATGGTTGAGCAGGGCGGTAATAATGTTTCTGGTGGCCAAAAGCAAAGGATCACTATTGCAAGGGCATTGCTCAAAAAGCCGAAAATCTTGATACTTGATGACTCTACTTCAGCAGTAGATACACAGACTGAGCGTCAAATTCGGGAAGCCTTGGCAAAGGATATGCCCGATACTACCAAAATTATTATTTCTCAAAGAATTGTGTCAATTAAAGATGCCGACAGGATAATTGTAATGGATGAAGGCAAGATTCAGGATATCGGGACACATGAAGAGCTATTGCAGCGTAATGATTTATACAGCTCAATTGCTAAGTTTCAAGAAGAACAGAAGAAGTAGGTGATTAATTTGGATAAAGCAGTAGAAAATAAAAATAGCCAAAATACTGGTAAACGTTCCACAATTTTATGGCGTCTGCTTAAATTAGTTGCCAGTACAAGTCCTTGGATGCTGATTGCTTCAACAATTGCAATAATTTTAACAGCTGCAGCAAACGTTTTAGGTTCACTATTTATTGAACGTTTGATTAATGTTTACATTATTCCCTTAACTAAAGAAGCCCAGCCAAATTTTGGTCCGCTTTTACATGCAATTGCAGTTATGTTTGGTTGCTATGCTATCGGATTTATTTCTAATTATCTTTTTGCTGTGTTGATGGCAGTTTTGGCCCAGAAAGTACAATATAGAGTGCGGCTTGAAATGTTTGAGCACATGGAAATGTTGCCAATTTCCTATTTTGACGAAAATGATTATGGCGACATCATGAGTTGCTATACTAATGATATTGATACCTTGCAACAAATGATTTCACAATCAATTCCGCAGTTTATGAACTCTGCGTTGAACCTCATTTTTGTTTTGGGTGCCATGCTGGCTTTAAGTTGGCAATTAACTATATTTACCTTGATTGTTTTTGCACTGTCTATTATAATCGTCCGTTTTTTAACCGTTCGCTCCGCTCATTATTTTCAATTGCAACAAAAAGAATTGGGTCAAGTTAATGGTTACAATGAAGAAATGCTTAATGGTCTTAAGGTAATAAAGGTCTTTAGCCATGAACCTGAAGTTGAAGAAGACTTTGATGCTTATAATGAATCTTTAAAAGTAGCCTCTGGTAAAGCTCATACGTATGCCACAATTTTGTTCCCTATTATGGGTAACATGGGCAATTTGCTATACGTCTTAATTGCTATTTTAGGTGGAGCAGTTGCTATTAACCGTATTGCCCCACTTTCATTAGGTGTCATTGGTGCTTTCTTGCAATTATCTAAGCAATTTGCAATGCCAATAGCCCAGATTTCACAACAATTAAATTCTATTGTAATGGCTTTAGCGGGCGCAGAAAGAATCTTTAAGTTAGAGGATCAACCCGTTGAAATTGATGACGGTGATGTCACTATTACCAAGGATGAAAATGTTAAGGGTGCCTGGCATTGGAACGTACCACAAAAAGATGGCTCTGTTAAGAAAGTCACTGTTAAAGGACATATCGTCTTTGATCATGTTAATTTTGGCTATACGCCGAATAAACAAATTTTGTACGACATTTCTATTGACGCTAAGCCAGGTATGAAAGTAGCCTTAGTTGGTGAAACCGGTGCTGGTAAAACGACGATTTCTAATATGATTAATCGTTTTTACGAAATTAATTCTGGTACGATTACTTATGATGGTATTCCCATTAGTAGAATTAAGAAGGATGATTTGCGTCAGTCTCTGTCAATTGTTTTACAAGACACGCATATGTTTACCGGTACGGTGATGGACAATATTCGTTTTGGTAATACCGATGCAAGTGATGATGACGTATATCAGGCAGCACACTTATCTCATGCTGATGAATTTATTCATCATTTGGATGAAGGTTATAAAACAATCATTGATGGCAATGGCGGAGACTTGTCTCAAGGACAAATGCAGCTGCTCAGTATTGCACGAGCAATGATAGCAGATGAACCTGTGATGATTTTGGATGAAGCCACTTCAAGCATTGATACCCAAACGGAAAAACTGGTACAAGCTGGTATGGATAACTTGCTTGCAGGTCGCACTAGTTTTGTCATAGCTCACCGCCTGTCTACGATTGTTAACTCGGATTTAATTCTGGTGCTTGATCATGGCCATATTATTGAAGCCGGCAATCACGAACAACTTCTAAAGAAGAAGGGTTATTACTACGAGTTATATACTGGTAAAAAAGAAATAGAATAGATGTACTTAAAATATTCCTGGTCCTATAGACTGGGAATTTTTTTGCTTTAAATAATGGTGTAAGCAATAATTACTTTTCAACCATTAGTTTGTGTTATGGTAAAATAAATGAATTTAGTTGGTTCGACACTATTAATATAATTTGGTGATAATTCAAATTTTAAAAAAGTAATAAAGGAATTAAGCGATGAATCAAATTATCCAGATTTTAAGCCAGCGCAAAGGCGATTTAGGAGTTGCTTTATTGCAGCATCTGCAAATATCGTTAGTTTCGTTGCTGATTGCAATGGTGATTGCCATGCCTTTGGCCTTTTGGGCAGTAAAACACACTAAAATAGCAGAGGTATTATTGCAAGTTGCCAGCATTTTACAGACCATTCCGTCACTAGCACTTCTAGGTTTATTAATTCCAATCGTTGGGATTGGAACAGTGCCTGCTGTGATTGCTTTAGTGGTATATGCACTATTACCGATTTTTCAGAACACATACTTGGGATTAACTGAAATTGATCCAGCACTAGAAGAAGCTGCTGACGCATTTGGCATGTCACGCATGCAAAAATTACTTAAGGTGGAATTACCTTTAGCTGTGCCGACAATCATTTCGGGTATTAGAACGGCCTTAGTTTTAATTATTGGTACTGCCACCATGGCAGCTTTAATTGGTGCTGGTGGCCTGGGCAGTTTTATTTTATTGGGAATTGACCGCAACAATACCGGACTAATTGTAATTGGCGCTGTTTGTTCTGGCGTTTTGGCGATTACTTTAAGCGCGCTCATTAAGTGGCTGGAACATGCCTCAGTTAAAACAGCTTTGGGAATATTAGGAGTTAGTGTCATCTTCTTAGCAGGAAGTGGAATTTATCAAGCTGTTGCCAGTCAGAAAGAAACAGTTACAATTGCTGGTAAGTTAGGTTCTGAACCAGAAATTTTGATTAACATGTATAAAGAGTTAATTGAACAAGACGATCCACACGTTCAAGTGACCTTGAAACCTAATTTTGGTAAAACCACCTTTTTATATACTGCTTTGAAAAACAATAAAATAGATATTTATCCAGAATTTACGGGAACTGTTTTGGAAACCTTTGCGAAGTCTCCGGTTAAAACGGCTGGTTTGTCTGAAAAAGAAACCTATGAAAAAGCAAAAGAATTAATGAATAAACAGGATAAGCTTACTTTGCTTAAGCCTATGGCGTACGATAATACATATGCCCTAGCAGTTAAAACTTCATTTAAAAAGAAAAATCGTTTAAGAAAAATCAGTGATTTAGCTAATATCACCAATCAGCTAAAAGGAGGAATGACATTAGAATTTATTGATCGTGGTGATGGGTTCAAGGGTATTAAGAAATTATACAAGATTGATTTCCCTGTTAAGTCAATGGAACCGGCTTTGCGTTACCAGGCAATTAATCAGAATAAAGTTAACATCGTTGATGCCTATTCAACTGATAGTGAATTGCGCCAATATCATTTGACTATTTTAAAAGATGATAAGCATAATTTTCCTATTTATCAGGGCGCTCCTTTGATGACCAATGATTTTGCCCGCAAGCATCCGCAAATTGTTCGCAGCTTGAATAAGCTGGCTGGCAGGATTTCCGAAAAGCAGATGCAGGAAATGAACTATGAAGTTAATGTTAAAAATACGGATCCTGGACAAGTCGCACGTCACTTTTTATTAAAACAGCATTTGCTTAAGGAGAAGTAAGATGACTTCAGCAATTAAATTTGAGCATGTAAATAAAACCTTTGCTAAAAAAGTAGTAGTTAAGGATCTTAATTTGGATATTCAGCAAGGCGAACTTTTCGTTTTGGTAGGAAACTCAGGCAGTGGAAAAACTACCTCGATTAAAATGATTAACCGTTTGGCAGATCCTAGTGCAGGACAGATTTTAGTCAATGAGCGGCCTACGACTGATTATAACGTTCAGAAATTGCGCTGGAAAATTGGTTATGTTTTACAACAAATTGCTCTTTTTCCTAACATGACTGTCGCTAAAAATATTACTTTGATTCCGGAAATTCAAGGTGCTAAAGCTGATCTTACGGAAATGGCCGCAAATTTATTGGAAAAAGTGGGACTAAATCCCCAAGAGTATGCTCACCGTTATCCTCGTGAACTGTCTGGCGGTGAACAACAAAGAATTGGGATTTTACGCGCGATTGCGTCAAAGCCACCGATTGTTTTAATGGATGAGCCCTTTAGCGCTCTGGATCCACTTTCCCGCGCAAATTTACAAGAACTAGTAATTAATTTGCACAAGCAACTGCATAATACAATTTTATTTGTGACGCATGATATGAATGAAGCCCTGCACTTAGCTGACAGGATTGGCGTTATGAAGGATGGCAAATTATTACAAGTCGATCAGCCACAAGAAATCTTACGCCATCCGGCAAACAATTTTGTCAGGGACTTTTTTAAAGGCAGCTTAGGGAACAATTTATATGAAACACCATTAAAGCAAGCAGCCTTATTTAATGAATTTAAGCAAACTAGTTCTAATTCGCTGGCAGCAATGCCTGTAATTAATATTAATGAAAAAATTGCTGCATTACTGCTACTTTTGAGCCGTCAAAATGAGGTTGCCGTACAAAATAATAATGGAAAATATTTAGGCTTCATTGATCGCCTGTGGCTGATTAAATATTTGAACAATATTAATAGTTTAAAATAGGAAATAAGCTGGGAACTGTCCAGCTTTTTTAATAAAACGATAAAGTTATGCTTGAATATTAGTAGTTTGTTACAAAATTGACTAAAATATTAGACATAGATTCTGCTAAACTATATTTAGTGGAATAATGGAATAAAGCGAAAATAATCAATAAATAAAAAGAAGGGAAATTAGCCCTATGAAAATTTTAGTTGTTGACGATGATAAAGAAATCGTCGAGTTGTTAAGTATTTATCTTAAAAATGAAGGTTACACTCCAGTTGTTGCCTATAGCGGCAAAGAAGCAATTACCAAATTAACTACGACGCCAGATATTGCATTAATGATCTTAGATATCATGATGCCTAATATGAGCGGAATTGATGTTATCAAGGAAGTGCGCAAAGATTCTGATATCCCAATTATTATCGTATCAGCCAAAACTGGTGATATGGATAAAATTCAAGGTTTGATTACTGGAGCGGATGACTATGTTTCTAAGCCGTTTAATCCTTTGGAAGTAATGGCACGAGTTCGTTCACTTTTGCGTCGTAGCCAAAAGCAGGTTAAGGATGATGAACCAGATATTTTAGAGGTCGGACCACTGATTATTAACCGTGATTCACATGAAGTTAAGACAATTGATGGTAAAGACATTCAGTTGACTGCCCTAGAATTTGGCATTTTATATTTGCTCGCCAGTCACCCTAACCGGGTATTTTCAGCGGATGAAATTTTTGAACGAGTTTGGCAGCAGGAATCGATAGTTTCTGCTAAAACCGTTATGGTGCATGTTTCACACCTGCGTGACAAAATTCAATCGGCAACGGGTGGTGAAGATGTTATTCAGACCGTCTGGGGAGTAGGCTATAAAGTTGAGGCTTAACTAGATGAAAAAGGAAAGGGTCAAGCTGACAGCTGCGGAAAAGAGTGAGCTGTTTGCTGAAGGCGTTATAACGGTAGTTCTAGAGCTACTATTGAACCTGTCAGTGATTATTTTAATCAACTTGACAATTTTACAAGATAAAAACCTGGTTAACGGGATATATTTTTTAAAAAAGACCATTACTTTTGCTGGCGGGCGCCACTTATGGTCCTGGCAGAATACCTTTATTATTTTCATGGGTATTGGTGATTTAATCGTTCTGTACTGGCGTTTAATTCGACGCTATCATCAAATGCAGTTAAGACATGTTATTTCTGAACTGCATTATATTGCTAAGGGACATTTTGACCATACAATTTCTTTTAAAGTCAAAACTGATTTGCAAAAAGTAATTGATTCAATTAATTCGTTAGTAGACAGTACAGTAAATGCGATTAATGAAGAAAAAGCGATTGAAAAGTCAAAGGACGAACTGATTAGCAATGTTTCTCATGATATCAGAACGCCCTTAACTTCTATCATTGGCTATTTGGGTTTACTGAAATCAGGGGTGTCAAATCCAGCAGATCAACAAAGATACCTTAATATTGCATATATGAAGGCTGAACAGATGAAATCGTTGGCTCATGATTTGCTTGAGTATACCACGTTAAAATCAACTAGTACCAAATTAAATTTGTCTTCTTTACATATTTTTTCTATGTTAGAGCAAGTTGCCGCGGGCTTTGAATTCGAAGGTCAGGAAAAAGGGATAGTATTTAATATAGAAGCAAGACCTAAAAATTTAACTATTCAAGCTGATGCGGAAAAGTTGGTACGTGTTTATAATAATCTCATCACTAATGCGCTAAAGTACGGTACAGGTGCAACACAAATTAACTTAATTGCTAATTTAGTTAATAACAATGAAGTTGAGTTACGGGTAGAAAACAATGGTGCTCAAATTCCCGAAGATTCGTTGAAAAAAATATTTGAACGTTTTTACAGAGTCGAAGGCTCTCGTAATACCCAAACGGGTGGCACCGGGCTAGGTCTATCAATTACCAAAAGTATTGTTGATCTTCATCAGGGCAAAATCCGCTGTGAATCTGACAAAGATTGGACCCGTTTCATTATTTGCCTGCCTTTAAACTTAAAGAGTGAAAAAACTCCAGCATAGCTGTGGTATAATTTTGACTGAGATAATAAATAGAGGAGTATAGCATGAGTATTTCTTTAAATACCTGTATTTTAATTTTAAAAGAACACCATCTGCTTAAATCGAGTGCTGTCCAAGATACTATATCTTCTAAGATGGAATATGTGTCGTATGACTCGCGTGACGTTCATACCAATACATTATTCTTCTGTAAAGGTGCTGGTTTTCGTCCCACTTATTTGTCAATGGCAAAGGCGAATGGTGCTAATTGTTATGTAGCAGAGCAACCCTATCCGGAAGGTAAGGGAATGCATGCACTGATTGTGCGCAATGTTTCCAAAGCGATGGCGTTATTGTCTGCGGCATTTTTCCGTTTCCCGCAAGACGATTTATATTTAATAGCTATTACTGGTACTAAAGGTAAGACTACAACGGCCTACTTTTTAAAAGGGATGTTAGATCAGGTAAACGGCGGTAAAACAGCGTTAATTTCATCAGTCAACACAGTTGTGGGACCTAAAAAAGATGATACTTTTAAGTCAAGCTTGACAACGCCTGAATCACTTGATTTGTTCCGTGATATGCGAATAGCTGTAGACAACGGAATGACGCATATGGTTATGGAAGTTTCCAGCCAGGCTTATAAGAAAAACAGGGTATTTGGTCTGACCTATGACCTGGGCTTTTTCTTAAATATTACACCTGATCATATTGGACCCAATGAGCATCCCAATTTCGCTGATTATTTACATTGTAAGTTGCAGCTGCTGGTTAATGCTCGTAAATGTATTATTAACGCTCAGACTGATCATTTTCCTGAAGTTTACGCTGCGGCCATGACTACTACTGATCCAGACAGTATTTACTTGTTTGCTGACGAAAAATTTACTAATCCGGATCTGAAACAGACCATCGATTTTCGTTTTTCGACCCAAGAGCTTGATATGTCACGGACCAGGTTCCAGGTGTTATGTGTTAGCGACAAAGCCAAGCAGCTTAAAATAGCTGGTGATTACCAGTTAAAGATGTTAGGTGATTTTAACGAATCTAACGGTACCGCAGCAGTAATTGGTGCAGGACTGGCAGGAATGAATTATGACGATGCTGCTAAAGGTATCAGTCAAGTTACCGTCCCTGGAAGAATGCAAACAGAAGTTACAAAGAAGCACGGAGTAGTGGTTGTGGACTTCGCACATAATGAAGCCTCAATGATGGCTCTTATGGGCTTTATGCAACGAGAATTTAATAATCCTAAAATTATTGTCGTTGTGGGGGCACCTGGTGACAAAGGAGTTTCTCGTCGTCCCGGTTTTAGTAACAGCCTGAATGCCTACGCTGATAAAGCCTTTCTGACAACAGATGATCCTGGCTTTGAAGATCCCATGGATATAGCACAGGAAATTGATGCAGGGATCGATCATTCTAAAGTTGATGTCACAATAGAACTAGACCGTAAGAAGGCCATCCATGATGCAATCAGTATGTCCAAGCAGGGTGATGTTGTTCTGATCTGTGGTAAAGGTGAAGATAGCTATCAAAAGATCCGGGGAGTAGATACTCCTTATCCGTCTGATATTACAGTTGCACAACAGGTAATTGATGAACTTGAAGGGCAAAAAGAACATTTTAACGGTTAGAAAAGTAGGTATTAATGAAACATTTTTTTAGTATTATTGGCGGTATGGGTACCATTGCAACGGAAAGCTACGTCCGCATGATTAATCACCGTATAAAGATTACTAAAGATCAGGACTATCTGAACTATATTTTAGTTAATGATGCCCAAATTCCTGACCGCACGGCTTATATCAAAGACCATAGTCAGCCTAATTTTTTCAATGCCTTGCGTGATGATGTGCTCCAGCAAGCAATGCTAAAGCCCGATTTTTTCGTGATGCCATGTAATACTGCACATTATTTTTATGATGACTTGGCTAAACTAACTGACATTCCTTTTTTGCATATGATGCGCATTGCCGTGCATAAGTTCGTAAATGATTATCCGGAAGAAAAAAAGATTGGTTTGATTGCTACGGAAGGTTCGATTTATGACCATCTGTACGAAGACGAAATTGAACAAGTTGGCCGTGAGGTAGAACTGGGTGGTCCTGAGATTCAACCGCTGGTTACTGAGCTGATTTATTCCAACATTAAAGAAAAAGGCGTAGTTGATGGCGAACTTTATCACCGCATATTACGCACCATGCATGATCAGTATGGCTGTAATGTAATTTTACTTGGTTGTACTGAATTATCTTTAGCTCAGGAAAAGGCGCCAGAGCATCCGTATAATGTTATTGATCCGCAAGTAATTATTGCTGATGTGGCAATTGAATTAGAACTAAAAATTCGTGCAGGAATGGATCCTAAGACTGCTATAGAGAAATATATGTATTAACTAATACGTAGAATTAACACAAATTAAAATAGACTAGTAATCAATTTGAATTATTAGTCTATTTATTTTTACTAAAAAGTGTTGACAATGTTGCCACTTGGTAGTAGTGTATTAGAAAAGTAATACAGTTGAAAATGGGAGGGACAAAATGCTATATCTTTTATATATATTTATTGGCATACTGATAATATTGACTACTAATTTAGCAGTAACAGTAATTTTGAGCATTAAAGATGCTTATCGCAATCATCTTAAAGACCATTTGTCATTTGGCACTGCCTTCAAGAAATATTTTGGTAAAAATAATAATATCCCCCTTCATCTGTCTGATTGGAAATTATAAGGAATTATTTTATTTAAGTTTGAGCTTATCGTATATATAATTTTATAAAACAATAAATTGCTATTGCCGATATAGGATATCTATATTATACTGGAATAAGTTGAATACGGTTTCTTCGGGGCAGGGTGTAATTCCCTACCGACGGTGACAATTAATAATTGAAGTCCGTGACCCGCGTTTTGCGGTGGAACTAGTGTGAGTCTAGTACCGACAGTTAAAGTCTGGATGGGAGAAGAACAAACAAGATTAGACAGAAAACTCGCGTCGTTATTAAACTTCGCTGAAATCTTATTTGATGAATATAAAATAAGCCTCGTTGATTGAATCAACGAGGTTTTTTAATGCTTAGGAAGTGAAATTAGTGCAGGATAAGGATTATATGCAAATGGCAGTTCAAGAAGCATTGAAAGCTCAGGGAATGACTTGGACAAATCCTTTAGTTGGTGCAGTTTTGGTTAAAGACAATCAGGTTCTAGCGACCGGCTACCACCATCAATTTGGTAAGGAACACGCAGAAGTGAATACACTCTCACACTTAGCTGATCCCCAGCAGGCACAAGGTGCAACTTTGTATGTCACGCTAGAGCCTTGTAGCCATTACGGCAAGCAACCTCCTTGCTGCAAAAAGGTCGCTGAGGCCGGAATCAAAAAAGTTGTTATTGGTCAGGTTGATCCACATCAAATTGTAGCTGGCAAGGGTATTGAATATCTAGAAAGCCATGGGGTGCAAACTGAGATAATCGGTGGTACAGAAAATTTAAACGTTGCTTATAACTTTTTTTATCACAAAAAGAGGCCTTTTGTGACGCTTAAATATGCAATGTCCATTGATGGCAAAATTAATGCTGCAGGTAAAACGAGAACAATTTTGACTGGGGATGCAGCTCAGGTGGATGTGCAAAAGTTGCGTTTGCACAACCAAGCAATTTTAATTGGGGCAAATACTTTGCGAATAGACAATCCACTTTTAACGGTCAGAATTAAGAATTTACCCAAGCCGCCTATTCGAATAGTGCTGACTAAAGATGCTAATCAATTAGATTTTAACAGTCGCATGTTTAAGACGCTTGGTGAAATCTGGCTATTAAGTAGAAGTGAACTGACTCAAAAAGTAGCTGAAAATATTCGCTGCTTTACTGCTGCTAAATGGACACCTTCAAAAATTGTGCAGTTTTTAGCCGCACATGAAATTCAATCATTATTAGTTGAGGGCGGCAGCAATGTCCAGAGCCAGTTTGTAGCAGCGGACTTGGCTGACGAAATAGTGACATACATTGCTCCTTTAGTTTTAGGCGGTACTGCATTACCTGCTGTGTTTGGCCAGGCTTTAGCAGAAAAAAGTGATTATCAACTTTTAGACGTTAAAAAATTCAATCAAGATGTCAGAATTCGCGTGAGGAGAAAAGAATGTTTACAGGAATAATTCAAACTACGGGAACGATAACCCGTTTGGAAATTAGTGAGCAACATGCAAGACTAGGTATTTGCGCTCCTAAATTAGTGCAAAAAGATTTGCCTTTAGGGGCAAGCATTGCCGTTAATGGTATTTGTTTAACCGTTACCGCTTGGAGCGATAATGACTTTGCAGTAGACGTGATGCCGGAAACAATGAAACGGACTAATTTGGGCAATTTGCAAAAAGGTAGTTTAGTAAATTTAGAGCCTTCATTGTCTTTAAATGGTAAGCTTGATGGTCATATTGTTGCAGGTCATGTTGATACTACAGCTGAACTGGTAATAAGAAACGAAAATGAGAATTCCATAGAATTAGAATTCGCAGTACCACATAAGTATGCTCCTTTTATTGTTGAAAAAGGCTCAATTGCCATTGACGGCATTAGTTTAACCGTGACAATGGCGCAAAATGATCATTTTGGAGTGAGCTTAATACCTTATACCATACAAAATACTACTTTGGCTCACTATCAAGTGCATGACAAAGTCAATATTGAAGTGGATATGATTGGTCGGTACGCTGTCAAACAAATTCAAGCTTGGAAAAAGGAATTTTAATGGAGGAAAAAATGACAGAACAACTGAATGAAAAAATGCAAAAGGTGTTACAACATATGTTGACTGGTGGGTTGGTCATTGTGGCTGATTCGCCGCAACGTGAGTCTGAAGGGGATATGATTGGTTTGGCTGAAAAGGTAACGCCTCAAGCAGTTAATATGATGATTACTAAGGCACGCGGACTATTATGTGTGCCGATGAGTAAGGCATACGCTGACCGCTTGCAACTAAAACCAATTGAAACTGGTTCGAACGATACTTTTGGCACGGCTTTTACCCTTAGTGTTGACTCCACTGAAACCACTACGGGAATTTCAGCTTTTGACCGTGCTAAAACTATTAAAAAATTGGCTGATCCTAATAGCCAGTGGGCTGACTTTTATCATCCAGGTCATGTTTTTCCTTTGGTAGCTAAAGAAGGCGGTGTACTAGAACGGACAGGTCATACTGAAGCTGCTTTGGATCTAGCTAGATTGGCAGGAGTTGCACCTGTAGGCTTTATTTGCGAGTGCATTAAAAAAGACGGAACGATGGCCAGACGTAAAGACCTAAAGGCTTTAGCAGAAGGACTTGGTATTCCTTATTTGACCATTGAAGAGTTAATTGCATACCGCAAGAATCAGGCAAACAAAGATTTGGGGATTGAATCCTTTACCAAGGTTGACTTTCCGACTAAATACGGTCATTTCCAGCTTGAAGGCTTCAGGGATAAAAAGCATCCTGAAAAGCAACCGACTTTGTTAATTAGTAAGGGTGAAGTAAAAAAAGGTGCGCCTCTTTTATTGCGGCTTCACAGTGAATGTTTGACTGGGGATGTTTTTGGTTCTAAGCGCTGTGACTGTGGCGCTCAGCTTGCCGCAGCTTTAACAAAAATTGAGCAAAATGGATCAGGAGCGGTTTTATACTTGCGTCAAGAAGGTCGGGGAATTGGTCTAGAAAATAAATTGCGCGCTTATAAGCTGCAAGACGAAGGTATGAACACAGTTGAAGCTAACCAGCACCTTGGCTTGCCGGTTGACGCACGCCGCTATAATGTTGCTGCTGAAATTTTAAGGCAAAAAGGCGTGAGCGAAGTTGAATTAATGACCAATAATCCGGATAAAGTAACGCAATTAGAAAATTATGGCATTAAAGTTGTCAAAAGAATACCTGTTGAAGTAGGCATGACCGCAGAAAATAAGAATTACTTGGCAACTAAAAAGCATGAAATGAATCATATTTTAAACGAGGTAGATTAACATGAAAGAAATTATTGGCAACATTGCCCAGGGACAGGATAAAAAGATTGGTATTGTCGTTGCTCAGTTTAACGGGGTGGTAACTGACCGCCTACTTTCAGGTGCGCTAGAGCAATTGAAAAAATCAGGCGTGAAAGATGAAAATATTGTGCTTGTGAAAGTACCCGGTGCCTTTGAAATTGCTCGTACAGTCAACTGCCTGGCAAAGAGTGGCAAAGTTGATGGCATTATTGCATTAGGAGCCGTAATTAGAGGCGAAACAGCTCACTTTACCTATGTTTGTGAAGGTACAACTTCACAGCTAGCCGCCGCCTCAGCTAATGGGCCTGTGCCAGTAATGTTTGGTGTACTTATGACCGATACGGTCGCACAAGCAACTGATCGTGCCGGCGGCAAGTCAGGCAATAAAGGTGCAGAGTGTGCCACGGATGTATTAGAAGTATTAAATATAGAAGAGCAAATAAAGCAACTATAATTTATTAAGTACATCTCCTTAATAAAGAAATAGCAAGTCATTTTTAGAAATAGAAGTGGCTTGTTTTTGGTCTTAGTAGTTTTAGCGGCTTGCTGTTTGCTTTTATTATTAGTTGATTTATCTTTAAATTATTAAATCTAATTTTAAAAATATATATGAATATATTATCCGATAACAGTAAAATAGTTATTTTAATTTGTTACTAATGTTAATTTTATGGCTATTTTAAGCACTTTTAAAAAAATATTTTTACTTGCAATGTTATTAAATTAATTATATAATGAAATTGTAATGATATGCACATTTTTTTAGTAGCAAAATTAGATAATTTTTATTATTGAGGTGAAAAATGAATAAAGGATTGAACCACAATAAGCGAACTGGAGCACTGCTTTTTAGTAGTTTAACGGCAGCTGCACTTGGTTTAGCAATTTTAAATACTAATGTGGTAAAGGCTGATAGCAATTCAGGAACACAGGACACTGCACAAAACTTTGACAAGAATGATAGTCGTGTTAAAACTCGAGTAGCAAATAGTACTGTGTCTCAAGAAAATAATCAGGGCGTTACTACTGATAATGCAAATACCACTGCACCAGAAGGAAATGCTAATGGTACTACAAATAATGCAGATGAAACTCAAAATGGGAGTGTAGACTCGCCGCAGGGCAACAATAAAAATTCCAACTCTCAAACTTCTGCTGGTAATGATCAACCAGAGACAGACATCACTAAGAATGAAAATAAAATTAGTACAAAAACTATTAAAACAGGTAAGTGGGGTAATGCTGACGTAAGTTACGATAGTGATACTAACGTATTAACTGTGAGTGGTAGTCAAGATAAGAAAAACCCGACCATTGTAAGTAATGCTGGTCTCGTAGCTGGATTTCTAGTTCAAGATGGACCAGACCCTGAGTGTGCGCATGTAAAAAAGGTAAACTTTAAAGGTTACTTTAAAGTTGTCGGCGATGTTAAGTCAGTTTTTCTTCGTCTTAGAGGCCTAACTGAAATTGAAGGTTTAGAAAACGTTGATACTTCGGAAGCAACCACCATGTATGCCTGGTTTGCCCAATGCAGTAGTCTTAAACACGTAGATCTTTCTCATTTTAATACCTCAAATGTTAAAAACATGTCTTATATGTTTGAAGCCTGTACCAATCTCGAAGATCTTGACCTAAGTAACTTTGATACTAGAAAAGTTACGGATATGTCATATATGTTTGAAGCCTGTACCAATCTCGAAGAACTTGACCTGAGTAAATTTGATACTTCCCAAGTCAGAGATATGTCATATATGTTTGCTGGTTGTGAAAGTCTCAAAGAATTGGATTTGCAGAATTTTAATACTTCCCAAGTCACAGATATGTCATTTATGTTTTTAGAGTGTAAGGGTCTTGAAAAATTAAATGTTACCAGCTTTGACACCTCTAACGTCAAAAATATGGAGTATATGTTTAATTGTTGTGCAAGTTTACCTACCGTTGACGTACATAATTTTAATACCAGTAATGTGACAAATATGGCGGCAATGTTCTGTATGTATTATTTTCATATTAGCGGTACTGGCCAAGTCTTTGGTTGGGATTCTAAACTTACGTCCCTTGATCTTTCCAACTTTGATACTAGTAATGTGACCGATATGGGTGGAATGTTCTTTAAATGTACAAAGCTAAAAGAGCTGAACATCTCTAACTTTGATACCTCTAAAGTTACAACTATGAATAGTATGTTCCAAGCATGTAATAAGTTAACATCCTTAGATCTTAGCAACTTTAATACCGCAAATGTTACGGACATGTACGGCATGTTTCGAGATACGAATAGTTTAATCAGCTTGAACGTGTCAAGTTTTGATACAACAAATGTAACTAACATGGGGCAAATGTTCTATCTCTACGCTGATACTTACCATGGCGAGAAGTATCCTGAACTTTCGAACTTACGGACTCTAGATATCAGCAATTTTAAAATTAGCGATAACACGTATTGTGGCAGCATGTTAAAAGGTCAAGCAGGATTGCTAGTTTTAAAATTAGGAGACAATGTCAAAAACTTTTCACAAATGGGTCTTGATACACCAGGAATTTGGCTCAATGTTGGTGGTGGATCATTGCAAAAACCTGACGCCTCAGATCATTGGCCATCAGATGAATTGATGAAAAATTGGAATGGTAAAAAAGAAACATATGTGCGCCAAGCTACAATAACAGCTCACTATCAAGATGAAAACGGCAAGAAGCTTACAGATGATGAGTCTTTCACTGGTACATACAGCACTAATTACGAGTTTAAAAAAGATTTTACAGGATATACTTTAATAGCCACGCAGGGGAAAGTTTCAGGAACCATTGGAAAAGACCTGGATGACGTTACATTTGTCTACAAAAAGGATGATTCCGGCTCAAACGGTTCCGGCTCAAACGGTTCCGGTTCAAACGGTTCCGGTTCAAACAGTTCCGGCTCAAACAGTTCAGGTTCAAACGGTTCCGGCTCAAACGGTTCCGGCTCAAACAATTCAGGATCAAATAATTCCGGCTCAAACGGTCATGGAACAAATTCAGGGATAAATGATAATAATACTGTAGCAAGAGTTGAAGTTCATTATCAGGATGAGAACGAAAATGAAATTGCTCCCTCTAAGATTTTAACTGGCGTTGTTGGTGAAGGCTACATTACCAAGGCTTTGGATATTACAGGTTATACTCTTAAACTTAGACCTGTTAATGCTACCGGCTTCTTTAGCAGCCAGCCACAAACTGTTACTTATGTTTATTCGAGAAATGGTGTCATTCGAACAGTTCGTCATAATTCCTATCTATATGACCAAAATGGTGGCCGTAAAGCTGGCGAATACTTTATTGGCAAAAAAATTAAAACCTATGGCAGTAGGCTTATTCAGAATAAGAAATATTACGAACTTGGAAACGATACTTTTGTGAAGGCTAATAATGTTACAGGTATCAAACGCAAACTTAAGCACAACGCCTATATCTACACCAGGAAGGCTAATAAGAAAGTAAAGCGTTCTGGTCGTAAAGTATTGAAAAAGAAACAAACGATCAGAACATATGGTGGAGCTATTAAAATGCATAATAAGCTGTACTATATTGTTGGTAAGAATCGCTATATTAAAAAAGCTAATTTTTAGCAATTGAGAAATAATAATTAGAAAAGTTCTATCATAGTAAAAATAGGCTAGATAGAGCTTTTTTAATGTTTTACCAAATTGATATATCGAAGAAGAAGAAATTTAATTAGACCTGTTGCTTTTGCCTAAGCGATAATTTTGCACGTTAATACCAAAAATGTCAAAAACTAGTAATAACGAAATTCCGCTAGCAAGGAGCGTAAGAGCAGGTCGCTGCAGCACATTGGCAATTGCTGAAATTCCGACGGTAAAAAAGATATTTAACAGTGAACTGCCTAGTTGCAAAAAACTTGATTGAGCAGTCTGGACATTTTTACTGGTCCGTTTAATTCTGGCTTTGCTGCACCAATTACCGATTGGTAGAGTTTCTCCATAAATTAACACTGTACTAATGCACATGGTAGCGATTGTTTGTTTTAAAAAGAACACACTTAATGCTAAAGTGGTAATTATGACTAAGATGCGCAGTAACCAGAAATGGTTATCAAAGCGAATAAGCACAGCTCCTAATAAGAGACCACTGACTACAGCAAGCAGCAGCCAGTATACTTGACTGTATGTAGGATCAATTGTTTTCCAGAAGTAAATCATCAGTCCGTTGAATACAGATTGGAGAGCACCATTAAACATGGCAACAATAATTGATGCGTGCAGGCCTTTACTAGTAATAATATCGTGCCAGACCTTGACCAAATGAGTTATGGTTTTAAAATTGTTTTTATCTTTAACAAAATGCCTTTGGTGCAAAGCTAGAGCTAGGAAAATATTAATGAAAAAGCCGCTGCTTGCTACTAAGAGAAAATATAAATAATTGTGCGTAGTCAAAATCAGAGCTGCTATTGCAGCTATACTGGCAATATTACCGATCAGACCAGCAATAGAATTGTAGTTAATGGTTTTCTCGAGTGAATTATCAGTCAGAAGAGATTTTAAATTTCCCGTAAATGATAGTCCTTCAACTAAACTGAACATTGTAATGCAAAGGTCAACCAGAATATATATGGGGACAAAGTATTTTTGGGAAAAAGTAAACGGCAGTAATAAGAATAAACACAGAAAGATATATATCCAAATTAACGTGCAGCGTTTGTCGACATTATCAAGCCTTGATCCGATAAATAAGACGCTCAAAATAAGTGCTAAGGAACTAATACTTGATATCAAGCCATTCACAACGATATTATCTGAATATTCGCGGATAATTAGTGCGCCGCCTATTCCAACTAGAATACTGCCAAAATTCGATAGCAGGTTGATTAGCGGTAATAATATTTGATTACGCTTGAGAAATTTATTAATGTCCATTTTTGTCACGCTTTCATGTAATATAATAAAAAGCGTAACATGTAGCACTTTTACTAGTAGCAGAAGTAATATAAAAGGCCATTTTCAATAGTTAAAATGGCCTTTTTCACTATACAAATTCCTAGACCTAGATTTAATTGTTAACTTCATCAAGGTTATTTAGAGTAATGCTTTTTTATGCTGCCCAAGCCATAAAATACATAGTGTTGTTCGACTTTTTAGAGTATTATATAAATATATTAAGGAAAAATAATAATAACGGCTATGATAAAGATTTTATATGGTTACGATTACTGGCTTGCAAGGCGTGCCCATGATATCTGAAACTTGTGACTTGTCCCGAATATTAGTTGAAACGGTCAAAAAAGAATATTTCAAGATTGCTGCTGACGACATTATTTGTGTAGCGTCTAAAATTTGCTCAATGGCGCAGGGCAATATTGTGGATTTAAGCCACGTAGCACCAACTTCTGTGGCAAAAAGAATTCATCAACGCATACCCAGAAAGGATGCCAGTTTAATTCAAGTGATTATTGACCAAACCGCTGACCCATCTGGTAGTAAATTAGAAATAAGTGGAAATCATATTGGCGCTTGGCTTCCCAACGGTTTGTTTTTAACCAGTGGCGGTGTTGACAAGGGTAAAAATAATACAGCGATAACTTTACCTAAGAATTGTGATTTAACAGCTAAACGCATCAGCAATACTTTTTACCAAGAATTAGGTGTAAAAACTAGTGTAATCATTACTGACAGTGACGGTAGGGCAGATAAAAAAGGTGCTAATCAGGTAGCAGTAGGTTTATATGGTTTGAATGGCTTAAGGATAAATAAAGAAGCTGGTACAGCTGAAACGCTTTGTGATTTGCTAGCAGCCGCTGCTGGTTTAGTAATGAATGGGGCAACGAGGAGTCAATATGCCTTTAGTGTGTATTCATGGACTTGAAGATGACCAAAATACTGATTCTGGTATTGGCGATACTGTGGCTTAAAATCCATAAGACTTTTTAGTTCATAAATATTAAAGTAAACGTGCTGGTTTTAATTAAGAGTAGGAGAAAGAATAAATGAAGATTATTTGTTACGGTGTAATCAAAATGGAAGAATCCCGTATTAAAAATTGGGCTCAAAAAAATAATGTCGAAGTAAAAATTGTCCATGCAGATTTGTGTGTTGAAAATGCAGAATTGGCTAAAGGCTTTGACGGCGTGAGTTCTGAAGGCAATCTTCCTGTAGGTGCTAGTGTATATGAAAAATTTAGGCAGTATGGGATTAAGCAACTTGCCATTCGGCAAGTTGGGGTTGATAACCAGGATTTAGCTGCCGCTAAAAAGAATGGCATTAAGATTACTAACGTTGCAGCGTATTCACCAAGAGCTATTGCTGAACTTGGCGTAACTGATGCAATGTACTTATTGCGTAAAATTGGTATTTATCAAGACAGAATGGCACATGGTGATTTTACTTATGACGAAAGTACAATTAGCACAGAAATTTTTAACTGTACTGTCGGCATAATTGGAGCCGGTCACATTGGAGGAGCCAGTGCCCAGCTTTATAGCGCATTAGGGGCTAAAGTTTTAGCCTGTGATCCAGTTTATGATGCTTCACTTGAACCTTATGTTACCTATACGAATTTGGATACCATTTTTGCTGAAGCAGACATTATTTCTTTGCATACTCCTTTATTACCGAGTACCAAAAACATTATCAATAAAACTGCTATTAGTAAAATGAAGAAAAAGCCAATTTTGATTAATGTAGCTCGTGGTGGTTTGGTTGACACACAGGCTTTAATAGCGGCGCTAAAAAATGGACAAATTTCTGCCGCTGCTCTAGATACCTTGGCCGCTGAAACTGATTTTTATAATAAAAAGGATATGCTGAACTCATTGCCGGAAGATTACAAGGAATTAAAAGCAATGCCTCAAGTTTTGATCACGCCGCACATTGCCTTTTTCACTAAACTAGCCGTTAAAAACAGTATTGAGATTGCTTTAAACGATGCTAAAACAATTATCTCAGGTGGAGAAGTAAAGAGTGTAGTTAATTTGTAAGGAAAAAAGTTAGTTTAGGCCAAAATGCTCCAATAAATAGTTAATTAGGTTGGGAAAGATATAAAAAGCTTTGGGAATGCAGTTCTCAAAGCTTTTTATATTTTATTTGCTTTTGTCAGGTAAATGGTAATAAATATAACAGCTAAAATTTAGCAGGTACAATAAGAGGCTCATGTCTTTTACTAGTATCCTCACCGCTTAAACTCTTAAGTAAAATTTCTGCAGCACTTGCTCCCATTAAATATGGATTTTGTGAAATTAGCCTTGCTTCGGGCAAAATAGTTTGTACTAATTTGGTGTCTGAGAATCCCGTAATTAAAACCTCGTCACTATTTAAAAAGCCATCAGCGAAAAGCATTGGTAAAAAGGCAAGCAACCAACGCTCCTTGAAACTAAAAATCAAGGTTTTCTTGTTTTGAGCTTTTTGCTTCAACAAGAAAGATTCAATTTTATTTTTAATCGCCATATAATTATATGATTCCTCGTCCAGCTCAATTAAATGAATCTGATCAGGATCTGCAATTGAGCACACACCACTGTACCTGTCTCTTCTCGTAGAAGCGATTTTAACTTCAGAAGACAAAATTAAGATGTCATCGCAGCCTTGCTTCAAAAAATATTTAGTCGCGTCCTTTGAAACTGTAATATTATTGGAAATAACCTGTGGCCAACGTTTAGTAGCCAGGCGTCTGTCTAAAATTACTGTAGGGATGTTGTGAATAAACTCGGATTGAATTGTTTTGATATTACTACCCAAGGGTTGAAACAGCAGCCCATCAAAGAAACTACTGCTGACGGTTTTAATTAATTCTCGTTCCCGCTGCTGTTCGGCATTAGTGTCTAATAAAAAGGCTTCATAACCTTTAACTCTGAGAATGTTAGATGCCCCTTTAAATAATTCAGTTGAAAAATAATCGTCTATATTGGAAACAACTACGGCAATTGTCTTACTTTGATTGGTAGCCATTTGACGAGCTGCCAGATTAGGAATGTAATTTAAGTCTTTAATTGCTTGCTCTATCGCTTTTGCTTTTTCTTCAGAGAGCCTGCCTTTAGCCTTGTTATTTAAATATCTTGATACGGATGCAACGGAAACCTGTGCTAATTCAGCTACGTTACGAATTGTTGCTTTTTTCATAATCACTATTCTTTTTTCTTGTTTTAAAAGTAGTATATCATTTTACTGCCATTAAAATGAAATATTGCATAAATTATTGCGTATATAATTTTATTTGAAAAGCGCTTGCAAAGATAAACTAAATGTTTTATATTAAGAGGGTAACCGGTTACCTTAAAAAGTAATAAGCTGATATTATTTAGATGAAATAATCAGTTAGTAAAGGGGTAAGTGTAATGAGTTCTACAGTAATAGCAATCTTGCTATTAATAACTTTTGCTCTATTTATATGGTACATCTTAAAAGGTGGGAACTTGATGATTGGCTTCTTCGTGATGGCAATCTTATGGTGCATCATTGGTTTAGTACCATTTAACGAAGCAATCAAAAAAGTTTTCGCGCAACCAGCGCTCAGTTATGGTCCAACTATTATTTATATCATATTTGGTTCATGGTTTGGTCGCGTACTGGTTGATAGTGGGATTGCGCCTGCAATATCAGAAGCTACTAAGTCAATTGGTAAAAAGAAACCACTTCTGGCAGCAATTTTAGTTGTTTTAGTTACAGCGTTTATTTTTGTAAGTGCATACGGTGTTGGTTCAGTAATAGCAATTGGTGTTATTCTATTACCAATTCTATTATCATTAGGATTACCGCGAGATGTTGCCTTAGCAGCATTCTCTATGGCTATTGGAGCACCAATGTATATCAACGTTGTCCTTTATAACCAGATGAAGGCCTTTGTGCCAAAGGCTGCTTATGACAGTAAGTACCTTACTTTTGGTATATGCGCTGCAATAGTACAGTTGCTAGCGATCATTGTCTTTTTATTCTTCAATCGTAAAAAGATTAATCCGGCAATGGCAGATGATAATCTTAAATTAATTGGTGCTGAAAATAATGAAACTAGTACTGTTAAAGTGCCTAAAGTAGCGTACATTGTTCCTATTATTCCAGTTTTAATGAACATGGCATTTAAATGGGATGCAGTACCTGCATTAACTTTAGCAAGTATTATTGCTATTTTCTTAACTGGTCAATTTAAAGACTACAAAAAGGGCCTCAAGTTTTTAAATGATTCAATTTCTCATGCAATTAGTGATATTGCAGGCTTGATTATGTTTTTAATGGCTCTGGAAAGTTTTACTGGCGCAGCAACTATTAATGCCGAAAGATTTCGCCCAATATTGGCAGCTGTTTTGCCTCATCAACACTTAATCCTTTGTCTTGCTTTGGGTATTTTGGCTCCACTGGCTTTGTTCCGCGGTCCTTTACATGTCTGGGGAGCCGGAGCTGCCACCGCTGCAGTTTTGTACAGCACTGGATTATTCAGTGATGCCTTCTTATTACCACTTTTATATGTTCCAACTTTGATGGCAGTATCAGTAGATATTACCCAATCCTGGAATGTTTGGGGCTTGGACTACATGAAGGTAAAATCAAAGGACTTCTTAAAATATGGTGTACCGGTAATGTGGGTAGTTTCAATTATAAATGAAATTCTTGTTTATCACTTTTTTGGATGAGTATGAAAAGCAAAGAGAGGAAATATTATGTCTGAAGTAATTACTATTGGTGAACCACTTGTTATATTGTGTTCAAAAGATCCAGATGTTTCGTTAGTAGACACTGAAGATTTTCACAAAGTAATGGGTGGAGCTGAATTAAATGTTGCTATTGGCGTGAGAAGATTGGGACACTCTGTTGAGTATATTACGCGAGTTGGAGAAGATCCTTTTGGCAAGTATGTCCAAAAAACTATTGCTGCTCACAATGTAGGAACTAAGTATGTTAGTTATGATGATAAGTATTTTACAGGTCATCAATTAAAGCAGTTAGTAACACATGGTGATCCTGCGACTTTTAATTACCGTCGTGATTCTGCTGCTTGTCACCTGGAAGCCAGCCAAATTGCTGATATTGATTTAAGTGATGTTAAAATTGCCCATATGTCTGGAATTTTTCCTGCAATTTCCGATATTGCAGAAGAAACTTTCCGTGCTTTTTATAAAAAACTAATTGCTGCTAAAAAACTAATTACCTTTGATCCTAATTTGCGTCCACCTTTATGGAAGAGCAAAGATTATATGATTAAGACAATCAATGAGCTGGCAGGTATGGCTGATATTGTCTTACCGGGTATCAGTGAAGGCAAGACACTAATGGGTTCGGAAGATCCTGAAGAAATAGCTGACTTTTACTTGAAAGGTGAAAGAACTACAACGGTAATGGTTAAACTCGGGGATAAAGGTGTTTTCGTCAAAAATGTTAAAGGTGAAAAATACACTGTTCCTAGTTTTAAACCAGATAAAGTTCTTGATACTGTCGGTGCTGGAGATGGGTTTGCTTTGGGTTTGATTACTGCTTTACTTGAAGGAAAAAGTTTGAAGGCTGGGGCTATTCGCGGTAATGCTGTAGGCTGTCTGCAGGTGCAAACCCTAGGTGATAATGACGGTTATCCAACAAAAGAACAATTACAAGAATTTTACCAAAAACAGGGTGTTTCTGAAGATGAAGCTGCAAGTCGCAATTGATCGAGTCTCGTTAACCACCGCAGTTCAATTGGCGCGAAAACTTGATGGTATTGCTGATATTGTGGAATTTGGTACCTCAATAATAAAAGATTACGGCTTTTATGAGATTAAAGCTGCAAATGTAAATTTAAAACACAGTTTACTTTTATTAGATACTAAAACAAACGATGAAGGTCAATACGAATTTGAACAAGGATTTAAAGCAGGGGCGGATATTCTAACTGTAATGGGAACGGCTGATCCGGAAACTCTTGCCAGCGTTTATGAAATTGCAGAGCAAAAAAATAGGGAAGTGCTTATTGATTTAATGGGCATGAGCAATAATTCTATCTTAGAGATTGCCAAATTTCCTAATGCAATTTATAACTTGCATAATTCTCATGATGCTGGTAAAAACGCAAATTTGCTTAATTTAGTCTCTGATTTTAGGAAAAAATTCCCCACAATTAAAAACATAGCGGTTGCCGGTAGTATTGATTTAGAGCAGGCAAAGAAATTAGCCGTGCAAAATGAAGTACAAGAGGTTATTGTAGGAAGTAAGATTGTTCAATCTAATAATCCTATTAATGAGGCTAGCAAGTTTAAGGAGATTATCAATTTATGTTAGATTCTAAACATTTAATTAAACCCGTTTTAGCAGAGATAAACACAGTCCTGGATAAGGTAAACGAGGCAGAAATTGATCAAGCTGCAACTTTAATTACTAAGAATAAAAGAATATTTGTTTTAGGTTCAGGCCGCTCCGGTTTTATGGCCAAAAGCTTTGCCATGAGGTTAATGCATATTGGTTACCAGGTTTTTGTCATCGGGGAAACAATTACGCCCTCAATTCAGCCACACGATGTTTTGGTTTCTGTCTCAGGTTCTGGAAAGACCAGCAGTGTGCTGGAATTAACAGAAAAAGCAGCTAAAAATGGAGTTGAAATAATTGCTGTGTCGAGTAATGCTAGCTCACCTCTGGCAAAATTATCGAAACAGGTGATAGTAGTGCCTGGAGCAACTAAAAATGGGGATGGGGTTGAATCTATTCAACTTTTAAGTTCTCTATTTGACCAAAGTGTGCACATTGTGCTAGATATTCTTTGTCTCAAGTTGAGCATCAGAGATGAAGTTTCTAATGGCGCTGCTAAAAAACAGCACAGTAATATGGAATGATAGGAGAGATAAAATGCTTTTAAAATATGAATCAATAAAAAGAATTCAAGAAGCCGGAGTCGTAGCAGTAGTTAGAGGTAATAATGAAGAAAATTCCTACCAAACTGCTAAAGCATGTATAAAAGGACATATTACTGCTATTGAATTAGCATTTACTTCTCCTAGTGCAGATATAACGATCAAAAGGTTGACAGAAGAATATGGCAGTGACAAAAATGTGATTATTGGTGCAGGTACGGTGCTGGATCCAGCAACAGCAAGGCTAGCTATTATAGCAGGAGCTAAATTTGTGGTTAGTCCTTCTTTTAATAAAGATACGGCCAAGATGTGTAATTTATACCAGATTCCATACATTCCAGGGTGTTTTACTTCAACTGAAATTCAAGATGCATTGACATATGGGGCAGACGTAATTAAAGTTTTCCCGGGTTCAGTTGCTGGCAAAACAATGATCAATGAAATCCACGGACCATTTCCAAATGTGAATGTTATGCCAACAGGTGGTGTTTCATTAGCAAACATGAACGAATGGTTTGAAAAGGGAGCTTTTGTTATTGGAGTAGGCGGTAGTTTAGTCGGACCAGGTAAAAAGAATGATTACGAAGCCGTAACTGAAAATGCAAAAAAATTTAATGAGAAATATGTAGATTTTAGAACAAATAGGAGCAAATCATGACTTTAATAATTAATACATTGGTTTATGAAAAAGAGATTCAAAGTGGTATTAGTCAACTGGACTTAGTGGATAGAATTGCCGATTTAGGTGCAGACGGAATTGAACTTAGACGTGAATATTTCAAAGATGTAGCTGCAGAAATTAAAGAACTGGCACCAGCTATTAAAGAAAAAGGCTTATTATTAAACTATAGTGTACCTGATAATATTTTTGATGATAATGGTAATTTTAACCAGAACTTAAACAAGTATTATAAAGAAGCCCAAGAGCTTGGCGCACAAAAAATCAAGTTTAGTACCGGTAATTTCTACAAATACCATGGCGATTTAGCAGAAGATCTTGCCACTTTACCTTTAGCTACTATTCAAACAACTATCGAGAATGACCAGACACCAATAAGTGGTAACCCAGATACAATATTTGCTTTTCTGACTGCTGTCAGAAAAGCTGGTTTCAATTCCATTTTTGCTACATTTGATTTAGGTAATCTTGCCTTTACCGGCTTTGATCCAAATTTGGCCGCAAAGAAGCTCGCACCGTTTGTAGCTTATATTCACTTGAAGAATCCTATGCTTAATGCAGAAGGCAAAATGCAAAATACTGAGTCATTAGACCGTGGGATGTTTAACTGGAAAGCGGTTATTAGATACCTGCCTAAAGATGCACAATGTGCTTTTGAATTCGCAATGCCAGATGATGAAGTTATTGGCAAAGAAATGGAAAAGTTCCATGATTATTTCAATGGTAAAAGGTAACATTTAGGATTTTGAAGTTAATTAGCGGATTCCTCGTTAAAAAATTCTCACAGACTTTAAGGATCTATACAATCATTGATTGGTAGCTTAAAAAAGTATTTTTATAAATTGGTAAATCGTTGTTTTAATTCGAAACAAGATTTACCTTTTTTATTTGACTAATAACAAAGTGAAAATTGTTTTATATACATTCTTGCAGATTTAAACACACATACACAACAATATTTATATTTTGATTGATGCTCACAGAATAAAATTCTATGAGCATTTTTGTTGTTCAATTCTTTGCACCAACAGTGTTGAATTAATTTGGAGTTCTTTTTATAACACCGCTTTCATATAATTTAAATATAGAAAGGAGTAAGCAAAATGACTCTAATTTCTAGGCAAATTAACATTGCAACGAACTTATTAAATAACCCGCAAACTTATAAAGTTAAGGATTTATCTGCTAGATATAAAGTTTCGATTAGAACTTTAAGAAACGATCTAAAGAAAATAGCAAAATGGATAAATAAGCAGCCTGGTTGTAAATATAATTCGAAGCCTGGTAAGGGAATATGGATAAGTTTTGCTAGTGATTTTAATCGAACAAATGCAATTAACTCATTGCAATCTTTTTCAAGTGAGGAAGTAATTTCGCAGTATTTAAGTCCAACCCAAAGAAAATGGAAGATTTTGACCAGTTTGGTTTTCGCTGAGGAATTTATAACCGGTAAAACAATGACTAAAATGCTTGGCGTGTCTGCTAATACCTTTTTAGCAGACATAAACAATGCCAAGTCAGAAGCTAAAAGATTTAATTTGCTTTTAGAAGGAAAAAATTATTACGGTTACTTCTTAACTGGAGATGAAATTAATATTCGTGCGTTAATGGAATATATCTTACAAAAGCAAATTGATAGATATTCATTTGGTGCCAATAATTTGATTGATTTGATTTCTAAAATAAGCACAAGTTCAGTTGGTAATACGAATTTACCTAAAAACATAAATAAGTTAATTAATTATATTTCTTTAATATTGAGTGACATTTTAAACCTAAAAGATGCTTTTAATACCAGCATGGATTTGAGTATTGCTAAGTCAATGATTAACCGGTTAACAATCATTATTTTGGAAAATTCTCGTCACCGAATTTTAAATCTTCCAAGCTATGATAAAAGACTTAATCAGACTCAAAAGCATTATGCTCAGATCTACAAATTTGTAAGTGAAATTTTTGGCATTAAGCCAACAAAAGACGAAGAAAAATACTTTATTTTTGGAGTAAAAGTCTTGGAAAAAGATGTGGAAACTAGTGAGGCTGTAAAGGAGATTATATCTTATGTATCACAAAAAATGGTTTTGCCTTTGGAAAATGATTTACAGTTACAAGACTCGTTAACTCAACATTTGATGAGTGAGTTGAATAGTAATTATCAACATTTTAATGACTATACTCCTTTTACGGCAGAGGTAAAGAGTCGGTTTAGCACATTGTTTGACACAGTTAAAGCAGCATTAGACAAATATATTTCTAAAAGTCCACTCATTAACAGTGATACTTTTGTGACTTTGGTTTCTCTTCATTTCTTGGTTTCAATTAGTGATATGCAAAAAATACCACAAGTCAGTGCACTTTACGTTTGTTCAACCGGTTTAGGTGCAACGAAACTTTTAAAAAAAGTAATTCAAAGCAGAATTCCGTACATTACAAGTGCCGGCTTTGCTTCGGTGATTAATTACCGCACAAAAATATATGAAACAAAACCTGATCTCGTAATTAGTATTTTCCCTTTGAAAAAAATAGCTTCAACTAAAATCATACAGGTTAATCCTATCCCTAATGAGCAGGATATGTTGAAAATTGAACGGGAAGTTTCTTTTTTGCTCAAACAGAATACTGTCAAAAATGATAAAGATTTGAAGAATGCTATTAAGGAAGAACAAAGTATTAATAATGTAGAGAAAATACTTTCTTTAAGCATAGAAGCCTATATCAATGTCAGTGAATATTTAGGGGATCGCATCAGTAAAAAATATGAAAAAGCATTTATGATTCATGTGCAATTAGCAACAGAACGGATTTACTTTGATAAGCAATATGATTCTAAGCCAACTGATAAACAATTAAATAAATTTTCAAAATCTGACATCAGTCGACTGTGCAAGATTTACTTAGATTTAGGCTTACACATTAATATTAATGAAATAATAGCAATTTTACGTTATACGTTGTTGAAATAAAGAAATGGTAATTTAGATGAAAGTAGAGTTATATAAAGAATTCCAAAAATATATTGCAAAAAGTAATTATAAAGATGAATTAAGGCAGGTAATGGTATATGTAGTTTCTTTAATACATCAAAATAAGCTGCAACCGAGCGACTTAGAAACTCAAATTTTAGGTAATCATTTATTTGAAATGGTTAATAGAGCAAAGAATGAAGAAAAATTAGAAAAAGTAGATAAGAAAATTTTTGCCAAGGTATCACAGCAATCGTTGGAGATGTCTCAGCAAGTTGTGGATTTTATTGATAATAATGTTGGCAAAATAGCTGAATCAGAAAAGTATGTTTTGTCAATTCACTTTGAAAATATGAAATTAGATTAAAGGAGAATTTAATATGTTAAAAATTGTAGTTGCTGACCGAATGGGAAAAGGAAGTAATGTTGCTAAAGGCATTGAAAAAGCAGGTGCCAAGGCTGTTTTAGTTCCTGGAATTGGTGCGGACATGAAATTAGGAGATGTCATGAATAAAGAGAAAGCTGATTTTGGCATTTCTTTTTGTGGTAGTGGCGGAGCCGGCGCTTTAATTGCCAATAATAAATACGGTTATCCAGAAAGACATGGTATGAGATCAATTACTCAAGGGATTACTGCTATTAATGACGGTAAAAAGGTTCTTGGTTTTGGTTTTATGGATAAAGAAGAATTAGGAGAAAAACTCGTTGAAGCAATTAATAAAAAATATCCCGACAAGTTTTAGGTGCTCAAATGAAAAATGTAATTCAAGCAGAAGATAGAAACATTGTAGTGAATGGAAAGGCTAAGAGTAAGAAAGAGGCATTTGCCAATGCAATAAACAAAATAGCCAGAAATTTAAGCGCAACAGAAGATAATTTAATTTTTAAGATAGAACCAAAATCTTTTGAAGTAGAAGATTTTAAAGAAATAGATGAAAAAGAACATTTTTTGTTTTTCTTTTTCCCCAGAATACGCAAGTCATATGAGGTTCAACTTAGAGTTTTGGTTCATGTAGAGTACATTTGTGTTAATGAAATAGACTGTCAGAAAGTAGCAACGACTGACAACCCACTTATTAACAGAGTAACTAAAGGAGTATAAAAATGCATATTTTGATAATTTTAATTGAATCCTTAATCATTGGTACTCTTGTTGGATTAGCAGTTGGGGTAGGGGCAGCCAGAATGTTTAATGCTCCAACTGTCCAAGCTTTAGGAGCATTTAGAACACTAGGTGAAATGAATGCCAGTGAAGGAGACCCCGCATCACACTTTTCGTTTGGATTAGGCTTCTTCTTTAACGCCTGGGCTTCAACTGTGGCAGCTGGGTCCTTTACGCAGGATGTTACTCACCGAGTAATACCAAATTGGGCCGCTGCAATTTTGATGTTGAAAAACCACGATGAAAAACAGATGCATGATGCCAAGAAAATGGGTATAGCCGGTGCAATTGTAGGAGCTTTAATTGTGGCTTTTCTTAACTTAACGAGTTCCGCTTTGCCACAATCACTTCAAATTACGGCCGTAAAGGTTTTAGTTCCAGCTGCAACATTATTAATTAACACTGTTATGCCCGTCATCTTTTGGTTGGCGGCAATTGATGGTGGGAAAAGATCTGGAATTTTCGGAACAGTCTTTGGTGGTGTTGCCCAGTTGATTATGGGTAATGCTGTTCCAGGGGTAGTTTTGGGAATTTTAGTTGGTAAAGGAGTAGATGAAAGTGGTTGGAATAAGATTACTAAAATTATTCTGATTACTACAATTGTCTTGTTTATTTTGAGTGCATTTTTCAGAGGAATAGATTTGACATTGATCAAGCAACTGAATATGGGAGTTCCTGCTTGGTTAAAGCAAATTCACTCAGTTTTTGGTGGCTAAAACTTAGTTGAAAAGAGGCAAAAACATGGATAAAAGTGATGAAACTTTAGAAGAAAAAGAATTAGATTTAAAGAATACTAAAAGTTTTTGGTATGCCGATTGGAGTTTCCCAATTATTGTTGGCTTAATGTCAGCTGGAGTATTCGCTGGGACTTCAATGTATTTTAACTATGGCACTGGTGCATTTAATGAAGTTGCATTTGTTGCTATGTTGAAAGCAGGGATGACTGGAGGCTCGTATGGTGCTTGTGCAGCATTTGGAGCCAGCTTTCTTTTTGCCAGAGTTTTGGAAGGTTCGTTAGACGGAATTTTAGATTTAGGCGGCTCAATTTTAACTGGTGTTGGTTTAGGTATTCCAGCTATATTACTCAGTATGAATATTAAAGAACCAATTAAGAGCTTTCCGCTGGCTCTATTAACCGGTGCTATCATCGGGATTTTGATTGGTTTTGTTATTTATGCTATTAGACATTTTACTTTAAAACAATCTAACTCAACTTTTGGCGCTGACATTATGATGGGCGCAGGTAACGATACAGGAAGATTTTTAGGCCCATTAATCATAATTTCTGCCTGTCAAGCATCAATTCCTATTGGTTTAGGTGCAGTTATTGGTGCAGTAATATTTTATGCGTGGAAGAAGCCAATCACTGGCGGCGCAATTATCGGAGCTATGATTGCTGGATTGTTCTTCCCTGTGAAAGTTTAGTTGAGGTGAAAGATGATAGATTTATATTTGAAAAATGGTAAAAGTATTGCTGATGGTTCTCCAATCGAAATTGGTGTTTTAGGTGAAAAAATTGTTGCTGTCGGTCATTGCCTAGATGGAATTGAAGCTAGTAAAGCAATTGATCTTCAAGGAAAGTATGTTTCAGCAGGATGGATAGATGATCATGTTCATTGTTATGAAAAATTGACGCTTTATTATGATGATCCTGATGAAGACGGTTATAAATCTGGTGTCACTACCGTAATTGATGCCGGTTCTACCGGAGCAGAGAATATTGGTGATTTTTATCATATAACAAGAAATAAAATTACCAATGTTTATGCAATGATTAACGTTGGTCAAACAGGGATATTGGCACAAAATGAACTGGGTGACATTAATACTGTTCAAAAAGATCCTCTAATGGAAGCTATTCAAAAATACCGTGATTTTATTGTTGGTATCAAAGTAAGAGAAAGTCATTCTGTAGTTATCAACAATGGTGTAGTGCCTTTACAAAAAGCTAAAACATTCCAAAAAAATTTAGGTGGTAATTTCCCGATTATGGTACATGTTGGCGCTAACCCACCACAATTAAAAGAAGTTTTAGGCCTAATGGACGATAACGATATTTTAACTCATGGCTATAACGGCAAACCAAATGGCATACTTGATGAATCAGACAATATTCGTCAATTTGTCTGGGAAGCTTATCGCAGAGGCGTAACCTTTGATGTTGGCCATGGTACTGATAGCTTTAACTTCAATACTTTTGATATTGCAAATGCTGCCGGCTTAATTCCATATTCTATTAGTACTGATATCTATAACCGCAACCGTATAAATGGTCCTGTGTATAACATGGCCACAACTTTGGACAAGTTTTTAATGTATGGTTATTCGCTTAGTGATGTGATTAATAAAGTAACTGCGGCTCCAGCAAATAATTTTAACTTGATTAACAAAGGACAGTTAAAGCCGGGATACGATGCTGATTTGACTATTTTTGATTTAGAAAAAAATAAAGAGGTTACACTCACAGATTCGAATCATAATCATCGTCAATTTAATCAACATATTTGTCCTAAAATGGTTGTCGTTATGGGTAAGACTTATCAGATTGGAGAATAAAATGGATTATTATCAGAAATTGAACTTAAAGCATGTAATAAATGCCAGCGGTAAAATGACAATTTTAGGTGTTTCAAAAACAAGTAATGCAGGAATTGAAGCGCAAGAATTTGGTGACAAACACTTTTTTGAAATGTCAGATTTAGTTAAAAAGAGCGGAAAATATGTGGCTAAATTGATTGGAGCGGAAGACGCAGTCATTGTGAACTCAGCGTCTGCCGGGATCGCTTTAGCTGTTGCAGGGGTTATTGGTCAGGGAAGCCAGTACCATGTTTATCATCCATATTCAACTAGGTTTAAAGCCAGAAATATTGTCATCCCTAAAGGACAAAATGTAGATTATGGTGCTCCAGAAGAAGAAATGATTACTTTGGGTGGAGGCAATGTAGTTGAAGCAGGCTACGCTAATATGTGCTCACCAGAACATGTGGAAATGATGATTGATGAAGATACTGCAGCTATTTTCTACGTGAAAAGCCACCATGCAGTACAAAAAAGCATGCTTACTGTTAAACAGGCAGTTGAAATTGCTCATAAACATAATTTGCCTTTGATTTTAGATGCTGCAGCAGAAGAAGATCTGAAAAAATATCTGGCACTAGACGTAGATATCATTCTTTTTAGTGGTGCAAAAGCAATTGAAGGACCAGCTTCAGGCCTAGTATTTGGTAAAGCAAAATACATCGACTGGATCCGTATGCAAAGTTCAGGAATAGGCAGAGCGATGAAAATTGGTAAAGACAATCTTTTGGGATTGGTAGGAGCAATTGAAGAATATATTAGTTCAGGCCCAGAGAATGGCACACATATGCGTAAGCGTCTTGCACCATTTCTAGAAAAGCTGAGCTCAATTCCTGGGCTTACAGTTACAGAAGCACAAGATCAAGCAGGAAGAGAAATTTATCGTGCCGCTATTAAAATGAATGCTGATGCATCAAAAAGTGCAATTCAAGTAGTTAAAGAATTGAAAAATAATGATCCCGCTATCTATACTCGGGAATATCGTGCTAATGAAGGAATAATTGAGTTTGACATCAGAGCGCTCAATTCAGAAGAAATGAATTTAATAGTTGAAAGATTAAAGGAGATTATGGAGTAAATGGAATTAGTACCAAATTATTATAAAGGAAGAGTAGCGTTAAATGTTTTAGCCGGAAGTGTTGCCAATGCTAAAGAAGTATATGAAGCGGCTGACGGTCATGTTGTTTGTGGCGTCTTAACTAAAAACTATCCTGATAATGACAGCTGTATTGCTGATTTGAAAAAGTATCAAGCAGCAGTAAATAATGCCATTTCGGTTGGTTTAGGTGCAGGTGATCCTAACCAAAGTAAGATGGTTAGTGAAGTATCTCAGGTAATTCAACCGCAACATGTCAACCAGGTTTTTACGGGGGTCGGTTATTCTCGGGCTTTATTAAGTCAAGACCAGACTATCATTAATGGTTTGGTTTCACCAACAGGTATGGTTGGTTACGTCAATATTGCAACAGGTCCGCTCAGCTCTAAAGAAATGGCAACAGAAGTGCCGGTTACCACGGCTATTGCCTTGTTAAAGGATATGGGTGGTAGTTCATTTAAGTTCTTTCCAATGAAAGGCTTAGCACATAAGGCGGAATACGAATATATTGCTAAAGCTTGCGCTGCAAATGATTTTAGCCTTGAACCAACTGGTGGCATAGATTTAGAAAACTTTGAGACAATTTTGGATATTGCTTTAGATGCTGGCGTGACTAGAATATTACCACATGTATACTCATCAATTATTGACAAAGATACCGGACTTACTAAGCCAGATGATGTAGCAAAATTGTTTGAAATTGTTAAAAGAAAACTTGCATAAAAACAGGCACTAAAATGAAACGAAAACTAGGAATAGCGATTTTGCCAGTGATAAGGCCTATATCAAAAAAGCAAGTGAATTCGGATTTTCCAAAATTTTTATGAGTTTGCTTGAAATTACTGGCAAGAAGGAAGAAGTAATTGCTAAATATCAAAAGCTAACTAAGTTGGCAAAAGAACTTAATTATGAAGTGATTTTGGATGTTTCGCCAGCAATATTTAACCTTTTAGGGATTTCATATGATGACCTCTTATTAAAATCAACATGTTAGACGAGGGGATGTTAATGAGCAGGTAATCAGGTCAACAGAAGTTAGAAAAAAGTATCATAGTTTTTCCAATTCGCCCCATGACAATGAAATAGAGTTTCAAAAAGGGGATGTAGTCATAGGCAATAATGAGTTTGGAAAGTATAAGAATGAGCTACAGATTGTTTTAAAGCCACATAAGGATAATCGTAAAAATTTCGTTGGACACATTAATATTGATGAACTTTCACTATTACCATTTATTAAATCTTGGTCAAAATTTAAGTTTATCTGTTAAAAATTCTATAAGTAAAAATATAAATATGAGGTAAAAATAAATGAATAATTTTGTCAATTTTTTGGAAGCAAAAATTCTACCTGTAGCTAATAAAATGGGTCAACAAAGACATATGACAGCTATTCGTAAAGGTATTATTGCTACTTTACCATTAACTATTGTTGGCTCTTTCTTTACCATTCTGAGTAATATGCCCATACCAGCAGTCGCTAATTTCTTGGCACCTTATCAAGCAATTCTTGATATCCCTTTTCGCTTTACGGTAGGAATTCTGTCATTATATGCTACTTTTGGTATTGCTTCTGCTCTTGCTGAAAGCTATAAAATGGATACTTTATCTAGTGGCATATTAGCTGTACTCGCATTTTTAGTGGCAACAGTACAGCCGGTTAAAGTAAATGCAGATGTTAAAAATGTGATTACGGCAGGACGATACATTAATATAGCCAATTTAAGTGCGTCTTCGTTATTTGCAGCGATTGCAACTGCCTTGATTTCTGTCGAAATTTACCACTTTTTAGAAAAGAAAAACATCACAATTAAAATGCCTGAAGGTGTACCGCCTGAAGTTTCCAATTCTTTTGTGGCACTTTTTCCAGCAGCGGTCATTTTAATATTATTTTGGGTTATAAGAGATATATTTAATTTCAATATCGCCACTTTTATTTCCAATATTTTAATGCCGCTAAAAGGATTTTTAGTTGGCAACAGTTTGGCCGGTGGTTTAACTACTGTATTCTTTATCTGTGGCTTTTGGACACTTGGTATTCATGGCGCAGCTATTATGGATCCAATTGTCAGACCATTCTGGGAAATGTCAATTGCTACCAATATGAATCAATTTCATGCTGGTGTAGCAGCAACTCACTTATCCACAATTTTTACTGAACAATTTTTACAGTGGTTTGTTTGGATTGGTGGAGCTGGGGGTACACTTGCCCTAGTAGTACTTTTTATGTTTTCTAAATCGAAGTATTTAAAAGATTTAGGTAAGTTATCTATTTTACCTGGTTTATTCAATATTAACGAGCCAATTATATTTGGTGCCCCAATTGTGTTAAATCCGATTCTTGGTATTCCATTTATTTTTGCTCCACTCGTAACAACTACCATTTCTTATTTTGCAACTACTTCTCACTTGGTACCAATGATGATGGTCAGATTGCCGTTTACTATTCCCGCACCAATTGCAGCAATCATGAGTACAAATTGGAGTTGGAATGCTTTGATACTGTCAGTGGTTAACTTTATTATCTACATCATCATCTACTATCCATTTTTCAAAGTGTTTGAAAAACAGCAATTGGAAAAAGAGAATGATACTGTGCAAAGCTAATTAACTAAGGTTAAGTGAAATAATAATGATATATATAATTTTATTAGCTGTATATTTTATAGCTTGTCAGGTAGTAGTTTTTAAGGTTGATCGCGTCAGAAAATTCATTAACGAATATAGCGCAGGAAAGATAGTTTTATATGGCATAACTGCTATCGGCTTGGGGACAATTTTATGCATGGCCTTAAAAGTAAGCTGGATATTAATTGCTTTAATTACTGTTTTTGAATGTTCCATTATTTCAGAAAAATATCGTCTTGTTTTTCAAGACATGGAAAAGGGGAGAAAAATATAGAATAATAAAACTATACAATATCTATTAAAATAAATAATATTAAGGGCTAATATCTAATGATTTAGATAATTAGTCTTTTTTTATAAAAAACTAGCTCATATTTTTAGTTAATCTTGTCACTTTTCAAGATAACCATAAAAAGCCCAAGAATTTATCCAAATTCCTGGGCTTTTTAACAGCTTCTTTTGACTAATATTTTTATGCTATGCCAGCAAAATCGCATCATCTTCAAGGCCCGCACCTACATGTTTTTGGAATAATTCCATTAGTTTAGGCACAGTTAAATTTTGCTTATCTTCACCAGCCAAATCGATTGCTACACGACCTTGATGCAACATGATCAAACGATTGCCGTAGCGGATAGCATCTTCCATGTTATGAGTGACCATAAATGCTGTCAAATGCTGTTCAGATATCAATTTTTCAGTCAATTGCATGACCGTTATTGAAGTTTGCGGATCAAGAGCCGCAGTATGTTCATCCAATAAAATCAAATCTGGCCGTTGCAGCGTTGCCATCAAAAGTGTAATGGCTTGTCTTTGACCACCTGAAAGTAAACCAATTTCTGTTTCTAAACGGTTTTCTAGATTTAAATTAAGTTGAGCAAGCTGCTTTTTGAAAAATTTTCTGTCCTGACTTTTAACACCAGGACGAAACCCCCGGTGCTGTCCGCGCTTCATGGCTAAAGCCAAATTTTCTTCCACAGTTAATCTGACCGCAGTTCCCATTTTAGGATCTTGAAAAACGCGACTAATATTTTTTGCTCTTTTAGTAACAGGCAGTTTTGTAATATCGGTACCTTTTAGAATAATTTGTCCTTCTTGAATGGGCAGCGTTCCGGCAATACTATTGAGCAGGGTAGACTTACCAGCACCATTACTACCAATGATAGTCACGAAATCTCCGGCTTCTAAATTAAGGTCAATTCCGCGTAAAACCCGGTTTTCATTGACAGTTCCCTGTTCAAAAGTTTGATGTAAATTTTTAATCTTTAGTACTTCTGGCATTTTGCTTTCCTCCTTTAAGATTGCGTGGTAAATGGAAATTCGGCAAAGTTAAGCACACAACTAAAACTAAAGCTGAAGCTAATTTTGCGTCAGACGGTTCTACATTCATCTGGAATACCAAGGCTAAAATCAGTCTATAAATGATGGCACCTACAACTAAAGTAAGTAAACGACCACCAATTGACAGATTGCGAATAAGTACTTCTGCAATAATAATTGAAGCTAGTCCGATAACAAGAGTTCCAACACCGGAGTTAAGGTCGGCAAAGCCGTTATTTTGTGCTAAAAGTCCACCTGACAAGGCAATGCAGCCATTAGAAATCATATAACCTAAAATTTTCATTCCTTGTGTTTTAATGCCGTTGGCAGCACTCATTTGCGGATTGTCGCCAGTAGCTCTCATAGCTAGGCCAATTTCAGTTTTAAAGAAAACGACGAGTAGCATAATAACTAAAAGTGCAATTATCAGTCCCATTGCAATTACAGCATTGTTACGACTTAAGCCCCAATTTTGCGCAATTGTAAAAACCGTATCTTTGCCTAGCAATGAAACATTGGCAGCGTTTTGCATTACTCTGGAAGTAATGGAGTACAACCCAGTCATTGTAATAATTCCTGCTAATAATGAAGGAATACGCAATTTAGTGTTCAAAATACCAGTAACTAGTCCCGCAATCAAACCGCCAATAAATGCGGCAATAGTTGCCAAAATCGGATTAATTCCTTTAATAATACACATCGTCGCAACAGCTCCCCCTAAAGGAAAACTGCCTTCAGCCGTCATGTCGGCCAGATCTAATATCCGAAAAGTTAAATAAACACCGATTGCCATTAATGACCAGAGTAATCCTTGAGAAGTAGACGAAAGTAATAACTCCCAAAATGTATTCAACATAACTATTGATTCACGCTGCCTTTCTTTAATTTATTTAGGTGCTTTAATTGAAGCAGGGTCAATTCCAAGTGCCTTTGCCATTTTCTTGTTAACCACCAATTTCAAATCAGTTGCTCTTTCAACAGGCATGTCTTTAGGTTTAGCTTTACCATCTAAAATCTTAGCAGCCATTTTACCGGTTTGTTTACCCAGTGCCTCGTAGTCTATTCCAATAGAAGCCAAGCCGCCAGTTTTAACTTGGTCCGTTGAACCGGCTACCAGTGGGATTTTCTTTTCCTTAACAACCTTACCAATAATTGAAGAAGCAGAGGCAAAAGTATTGTCTGTTGGTACGTAAATTCCTTGTACTTTTCCGGCTAAAGTTTCAGTGACTTGTTGCACATCATTTGTAGTGTTGGCCGTCTTAATTAAAACTTTGACGCCAGCTTTTTTAAGCGCCTTTACAGCTAAATCAGCTTGAATTTTAGAATTGGCTTCGCCTGCATTGTACATAATGCCAATTGTTTTGGCCTTAGGTACGATTGATAAAAGTAATTTGATTTGTTTATCAATTGAAACCATATCAGTAGTTCCTGTGACATTTCTGCCAGGTTTAGCATCTGAATTTACTAGTTTAGCAGCTTTTAAATCAGTCACGGCAGTCACTACAATTGGGATATCCTCTGTAGCATTTGCTACACTTTGTGCTGCTGGGGTGGCAATACCTAAGATTAAATCTGATTTTTCGTTGACCAGTTTTTCACTCATGCTCTTCAAATTGTCTTGACTATTTTGCGCATTTTGGTAATCGATTTTTAGATTTTTGCCTTCAACATAGCCTTTCTCTTTCAGACCTTCTTTAAAGCCTTTGTTAGCTTCATCTAATGAAGGATGTTGCACTACTTGCAGTATACCGACATGTTTGACAGTAGCTGTACTGCCTGACTTTTTGTTATTGCAACCACTTAAGAGCAGTAGACCGGTTAAGGCCATTCCCATAACTAATTTTTTAATTCGCATTTTTCTTCCTCCGTATATCTAATCTTCATAACGTAAAAACACCCACTTATTTCTAAGTGGGTGTACAAGCATTATTTTCATTAATAATTATTTGTGATTAACCACTTAGAAAGCTATGTGGCTAACCGCAACTAAAGGACTTTAGCCATCATAGATAAATTCAAAACTTGAATCTGGTTTGAATTCATCTAGATGAACCCAAACCCTATCTAAAATAGCTAAAGTAATAACGATTATTCAGTTGTGAGACGTGTTTAATATAATATTTCATTAAGATCAACCTCCAACCTTAATGAGAAGATTATAAAAAATAAAGAAGAAAAAGTCAAGGAATAATAAAATTTAATTGTAATAGATGTTCAACCTAAGCAGATTTTTTAAAAATTATCTTGGGTAAAAATTCTAAGCATATATATTGTTTTACATGAAAAAACTGCCCTTGTGGCAGTCTGTTTCAAATTTATTTTGGTGCTTTAATTGATTTAGGATCAATTCCAAGTGCTTTAGCCATACTTCTGTTCACAACTAATTTCATGTCGTGTGCTTTTTCGACCGGCATGTTTGCAGGTTTAGCTTTGCCGGATAAAATTTTAGCAGCCATTTTTCCTGTTTGTTCACCCAATAATTCGTAATCAATACCGATTGAGGCTAGGCCACCAGTTTTGACTTGATCAACGGAACTCGCTACCAGAGGAACCTTCTTTTCCTTAACAACTTTACCAACTACTGAAGCGGCAGAATCAAAAGTATTGTCAGTTGGAACAAAAATGCCATCTACCTTAGATGCCAGAGTTTCAGTTACTTGCTGGACATCATTGGTAGTATTTGCAGTTTTGATCAGTACCTTAACTCCTGCTTTTTTCAATGCCGCAGTTGCTAAATCAGCCTGTATTTTAGAATTTGATTCACCGGCATTGTACATGATCCCAATAGTTTTTGCCTTAGGTACAATTGATAACAACAGTTTAATTTGTCTTTTAATTGAAACCATGTCTGTTGTGCCCGTGATATTTCTACCCGGTTTCTCATCGGAATTAACCAATTTAGCAGCTTTTAAATCAGTAACAGCAGTGACAACGGTTGGAATTTTCTGCGTTGCATTTGCTACACTTTGCGCCGCCGGCGTAGCAATCCCTAAGATCAAATCTGATTTTTCGTTGACTAGTTTTTCACTCATACTCTTCAAATTATCTTGATTATTTTGAGCGTTCTGGTAATCAATCTTAAGATTTTTACCCTCTACAAAGCCACTTTCCTTCAAACCCTTTTTAAAACCCTTGTATGCTTTATCAAGAGAAGGGTGCTGCACTACTTGCAAAACACCCACATGTTTCACGTCTGGACCTTTACTGGCTTTTTTACTGCTGCAGCCTCCTAAAGCCATCAATCCAACAATTGTAATTCCTGTAATCAGTTTTCTAAAACGCATCTTGTGCCTCCATAAAAAATACCCACTTACTTCTAAGCGGGTACACAGAAATTAAATTGCCAACAAATAATTGGATTGTGGTTAGCCACTTAGAAAGCTATGTGGCTAACCATACTAAAAGAGTCCTAGCCATCATAGATAAATTCAAACTTAGTTTCGTTTGAATTCACCTAGATGAACTCAAACTCTTATCTATAGTAGCTAAGATAATAACGATTATTTAGTTGTTTACTAAATGTAACCATTAAAATTACCTCCAACTTTGATAACAAGATTATAAAAAAATAAAAAATTAAAGTCAAGAACTAATTTTGTTTTTAACACTGAAGAAGGAGAATAAAAAAATTATAGGCATACAAGTACTGTATTACCAGCAAATAAAAATAATTAATGCAATATAGCAGATTTTAAAATTAAAAACGCATTTTAATTTAATTCTTTTGCTATAATTATATTTAAAATAACGGGGGTAATAGCCGATGACACGATTGCAGAAGATGGTATTAAAACCGAAAGAGCAGTTAGTAACACGGCTTTTCTTGTCGCCTAAATTAAAGCAAAATCTAACTGTCCTCTCATACAGTACCTATGACTTAATTAATGCCATGAAGGAGTTGAGCCTAAACAACCCGTTTGTGTCTTTGCGTGAACCCAAAGGTGAAATGCAAAATTTGGAATGGTTGCGGGCGCCTGAAGGTGAGAATCTAATCGATCATTTATTGATGCAGGTTAATTTAAGCGACTGGCACAATTGGGAAAAAAGTGCGGTTAAAGTTTTAATTTATCTGCTTGATAAAGATGGGTACTTAAGGATAAACTTAGCTAAAATTGCAGAACAAACAGAGTTTTCACTGGAGAAATTGACAAGGGCTAAAGATTTACTGCAAAGTCTTGATCCTTGTGGTATAGGTGCTGCGGATCTAAATGAATGTCTATTGCAACAAGCAAAGCAAAAAGCAGATTTTAATCCTGTAGCTCTGCAAATTTTACTTGATAATCAGCTGGAAATGCTGGCCGATCCAAAAGAGTGGCCTAACTCTAAGTTTTCAATATCCGAATTAAATGATGCACTGGCCAGCATACAAACACTGGATCCTACCCCAGCTAGCGATTATGTCGTTGAAAATAATACACAGTATTTATTTCCGGATTTGATTTATCGGGTAACGGACGGGCGCTTAACAGTTGAAAGCTTTCAAACCCAAATACCAGAAATGGTTTTTGACGAAAAAGCATATCATGAGTTAAAAGAGCAATCTGCTGCAACCAAATATTTTTCTGAACAAAAAGAGCATTATCTTGAACTGAAAAACGCAATTGAAGAACGGCAGAAAACCATCATGCGGCTGGGTAAGTATGTTGGTAAATTTCAACGTGACTTTTTGACTACAATGCAAAGACGCGAATTAAAGCCGTTGGGATTAAAGGAAACCGCGCAGGCCTTGAATTTGGCACCGAGTACTATCAGTAGAGCCATTAAAGACAAATATATCCAGTGTCAGAACAAGATTTTTAGTTTGAAGATGCTTTTTCCGCGTGAAGTGACGACTGATTTGTCTCAAGCGCGTATAGAATATGACCTGCAACAGATTATAAAAAAAGAAGATGTCCGCGCTCCTTTAAGTGATCAACAGCTGGTAGAAATATTTGCCAAACATGATGTGACTTTAAGTCGGCGTGTAATTGCCAAATACCGCAAAAAACTTAATATACCTAATAGCTATAGCAGAAAAGCCAAGCCAACAGATTAAATTTTGCAAGCAACTTCAATTTTCAACCCAGTCGAGTATTTAGTAATGAAAAAAGTGCTCCTAATAGCCAGATTAATGTCTAACTATTGTGGAGCACTTTATTTATGTCAGGATTTTTAAAATTTATAAATTACTTTTACGGTAAATCATTCCCTGCAGCCAGGTAAATGTCATACCATTCTTGAGCAGTAAGTGAGATATCTGCTCCTTTAGCACTATCAATGATGTGGGCTGGTGTCATAGTTCCAATAATAACTTGGGTATTTGCCGGATGTCTTAAAATCCAAGCAGCCGCAACTGCATTTTTAGAAACACCTTTTTGGTCAGCTACTTTTTGTAAAGCTTCGTTGACCTCTGGAAACTTAGGATTACCAATAAAATTGCCCGCAATTTGACCGTACTGGAAAGGTGACCAGGCCTGAACAGTCATGTTGTGTAAACGTGAATAGTCTAAAACGCCCCGGTCGTGGTCAATGCTGCGCTCATCCGTCATATTAGTGTGAATATTGAAATCAATCGGACCTGTGTGCATCACACTTAATTGCAATTGATTAATCAACAATCTTTGGCTGACTCCCGCTTGTAATAAGTCAACTTGCATCGGATTAAAGTTTGAAACTCCAAAGTGCCGCACTTTGCCGTCTCTTTGTAATTCGTCAAAGGCAGCGCCAACTTCAGCCGGATCCATTAAAGCATCTGGTCTGTGAAGCAGCAAGCTGTCTAGATAGTCAATTTTCATCCGGGAAAGAATACCATCTACTGCATTAATCAAATACTTTTTAGAAAAATCATACCTGGTTGTCTTATAGTCCAATTTAGGATTTTCGTAAATACCGGTTTTAGATTGAATATAAAAATCATCCCGAGTTAACGATGACTTTTGAAAGGCTGCTCCGAAGATTTCTTCAGATTTGCCATGACCATAAATATCAGCTGAATCAATATAATTAATTCCAGCTTCGTGGGCAGTTTCCAACGTTTTAACAGCTTCATCAACACTCAGTTTGTTCATGCGCATAATTCCCAGTGCAATGGCCGAACCAGTGAAGTTAGTATTACCAATTTTAATTTGTCTCATAATGTACCTCCTTTCTTTAGTATACGCTTTCTTTACCTATAATTTTTAAAAAGTGTAGTTTTAATTTACATTTAGCAATGATAACTAAAAACTAATATTTTTTTAAAAAATAATTTATTTTTATCATAATTTTGTATATAATAGATCTTACATAATTTTTTAATATTTTTAAAAACAGTAGGAGGGAAAATTATGAGTAATAAGATTGGAATTATCGGAGACGGCCACGTTGGCAGTACGGTAGCACAACAGCTGATATTAACGGGATTGGTTGATGATCTTGTTATGATTGATGTTAATGAAGCAAAGGTTAGAGCGGATCAGCTTGATTTTCAAGATGCCATGGCAAATTTGAAGCACCACACTACTATTACTATCAATGATTATTCGGCCCTCAAAGATGCAGATATTGTAATTAGTGCTTTTGGAAATATTGAGTTGGAAGCAGGCGGTGAACGTTTTGCCGAATTGAACTATAACCGTGAGCGGATTGGGGATATTGCGGAGTCAATTAAGAAAAGTGGCTTCAACGGTATTTTGCTTGCTATTACCAATCCAGTAGATGCAATTACTAATATGTATCAGGAATTAACTGGTTTACCGCGTAAACACGTCATTGGCACAGGTACTCTGTTAGACACAGCCCGCATGAAGCGTGCTGTTGGTGAGCGCATGAATGTCGATCCTCGTTCAGTGGAAGGCTTTAACTTGGGTGAACACGGTAACTCACAATTTACTGCTTGGTCAACAGTCAAAGTTTTGGAAAAGCCAATTACCGAAGTAGCTAAAGCAAAGCACTTAAAGCTTGAAGACTTAAATGACGAGATTAAGTTTGGTGGTCAAACAGTATATAAGGGTAAGCAATATACTAATTATGGAATTTCAGCGGCTGTGACTCGTTTGGTAGAAACTATTCAAAGCGATGCCCATACTGAAATGCCAGTTTCAAATTACCAGGAAAAATATGGTACTTACCTGTCTTATCCTGCAATTGTTGGTCGTGATGGTATTATTCAAACCGTTGAATTGACACTTACAGATGAAGAAGAAAAGAAGTTACAGTCTTCTGCTGCAACAATTAAAGAAAAAGCCAATAAGTAATTTATCTTATTTATTAAAAAGGTGGTCCTTTGACCACCTTTTTTTATGAAAAATATGATGAATTCTATTGTTATAAGGGGTATTCTTATAGTAATGAGTGGTTTTAAGGAGAAAGAATAGATAATTATATTCTTTCTCCTTATATTTCATTCCACTATGCAGATATAAACTAAACTCCCATTAAAAAGGTAAGCTTATTCATATGAAAAACATACTAAAAAGTAGAAACAACAGACTATATCTTCTATCAGTAATTACTGATAACTTCGGCAGTGCGTTAATGGCCTTTGTGTTACCATTGATGGTACTTGATATCACTAAAAATGGAATCCATTTGTCAATAATCTCTGTAATTCAAACCCTGCCTTTTTTGGTTCTTGGCCTCCCTGCAGGCGCAATCACAGATAAATTCGATGTCAAAAAAATTCTAATTTTCAGTGATTTAATTCGACTTGTCAGTTATCTAGTTTTTGCTACTGCGATTGCATTGCACTTAACAACAGAGTGTATAATTTTTGTTATCTATGCAGTTTCACTCGTTGTCAGCGTCACCAATACACTTAATACAGTATCAGAAATTACCTTTGTTTCTTTTTTGGTTGAAAAGAAAGATTTCTCTGAATTAAACAGTCTGGTTTATGGCATACAATATGCAGCTAATTTCGCACTGCCTATCGTAGGCGGCATCTTATATCAATTTATTTCGCACAGTATTTTAATTTTTATTTGTGCCTTTTTCTATTTAATTAGTCTTTTACTGGAAAAAATGATAAATCTGCGCTCCCAGGACACTTCCTTTACTGGACTAGCAGACCTGAAACCAGCACTTAAAACAGTAAAAATGGATATAAAAGAGGGCTTGAATTATACACTTAGTCTTCACTCTGTTTTATATCCATTAATACTGGCCGCACTAGTTAATATTGCTTCAGCAAATTTTGATAACGATAGTCTCATAATATTACGCACGCAAATAGGCCTTTCCTCTGGAAATATCGGAATTGTTTCCGCAATTGCAGCTATTAGTGCCTTAATAGGTACTTTGGTTGTTAATTGGTTAAATAAACGAGTTGGCTTTAATTTGTTGTTTACACTGCTAATTTTTACAGGCGCTCTTTTTCGTGCTGTTTTTGCCTTGTCTAAGAACGTATTGGTATTAGTTTTAGCTATTGCAGTTATTGCAATTATGGAATCCATCATCAATATTAGTATAATCATGAATAGGCAACAGCAAGTTGAGCAAAAATATCTGGGTCGAGTTACAAGTATCTATAAAACAGTATTAATCGGAGTAAATTCTTTAGGCTATCTTTTAGGAGGGCTTATTGCTAAGAAAATAGGCTCAAGATATGGCGTAGGGGTTTCTGCAATTGCACTCTTGGCAGTCACAGCGCTTAGCGCTTATCTGCTTGCGCCTAAAAAGAAACGTAATGAGTAAAACTTAATAAGAAACTGTTAAGCAGTTCTTTTGAGCTAATTATATCAACAAAGAGAATTTAACCATTCATAGTTGGTACGAGTCACTAGGATAAATATTAATCATGAGCAGTTTTTGACCATGATTCATCTCCAGACATAGCCCGTATTATAGCTTTATAGGGTACGATTGCCAGAGACCATCTGTAGATATCGAACATGATAATGATTCTGACCATATAAGAGAAACTTAGAGGGAAGTCAAGCCTGGCTTGTCGCCATTGTTTTATAATTAACAAAATGTTTGTTAAGACTTCAACGAAAAGCAAAACGCCAATAACTGCTAAACTAGCCCAGACGTTAGTTTTCATATAAATTAGTAATATTATTAGTGAAATTCCTGCGGCTGGCGTAACTAAAAGGGAAATTGCGGGAATAGTCAAAAAAGCTATTACAAAGACTTTAAACATTGATGGAATGGAAGATGATTTAATTATCTGCTTGCCATATTTATTCAAACACTGAAATCCGCCTTGGCACCAACGTGTGCGTTGGCGAACTAGTTTCTTATATTCAGTAACGCCTTCTTGTGCAATACTTACTTTGTTTATAAAGGTGCCACGATACCCTTTAAATAGGCCTTTGATTGAAAACTCGCAATCTTCGAGTAATGATGATGACCAGCCAACGTCATTAGTCATTTTTAAAGTCATAAATTGACCATTACCTGAAGCTAAAGCTGAGCCCCAACTAGTTCTTGCCATTTGCAAAAGGGAATTATAAACAGTGAATTCAAAATTTTGCATCACCGCAATATTTTGTTGCAAATTATAAATATTCACGCGTGTTTGCACTAAATCATAGTGGGAATGGTTAAAAGCATATACAACTTCCTTTAAGTAATTTTTTCCTGGAATACTATCAGCATCTATTACGCCAATAATTGTTTTGTCTTCGGGGTAATTCATTTTTGCAATGCGTTTGACTGTATATTCTAGTGCCGGGCCTTTTCCTTGCTGTGCATTAGGTTTAGTGCGATGTACAACCATGACATCAGGATGAGAAGCATACTTTTGTAGTAGGGTAGTGGTCCCATCGCTTGAATCATCATCAATAAATACTAGCTTGAGTTTGATAAAATCGTCACATTGTTTTTGCACATCTAATAATTTTGGTATATTTTTGCTTAGAGTTTGAAATTCATTCATCGCAGGGATTAACAAAAACATAGTATCAAAATCGCGGCAGCGCTCGCCGTACCTATCCTGTCGAACACGTCTGCTAAATGTCAGGCAAATCGTCCATAATAGATCAAGAATGTATGAACAGCCACCTAAAATTAGCATAATGGCTATCAATAATTTCATTTTATCTCCCTCCAGTTATTTTTTGGATACTATCAAAACGTTTTCAATTTATAATAACATGAATTGGTCTATACTTAAAATATTATCTTATATGTTTGTTAAAAATAATATTTGATAAAGCAATACGTATACCTTTATTGCTAAAGCCTATAGTTAAAGCTATAAGCTTGATTAAAATAAAATTCAGTTTAGCAATTTTTGGTCTAATTGCTTTTACTTATCAAACTAATAATAATAATATAATAAATAGATTTGATAATGTTATTGTTATTAAAAAATAGGATTTTTATTTTATACTGTTATTTAAATTTTGCTACGGCTCTAGCGAAATTAATCACTAAATCTTTTAAAGAATCATTTTCTGAAATTGATGTAATTTAAATCTTTATTACTGCATGTAAAAAACAAGCAGTTATTTGCTTGTCTTCTTTGCGTTTATATTTGATTCGGGAAATAATATTATTCTCCTTTAAAGGTGTTTTCTTCCACTTGGCGAATAAAGTCAGCTAAATGTTTGTAATAAACAGCAGGATTATCAACCATGTGGTGATGACCACCATCAGGAGTTGTTACTAAGCGAGAATTAGGAATCTCTTTTTGCATAATTTTAGCGGTAGCAATTGGCATTGTTTCATTTTCACCAAAGGTTAACAGTGTCGGCACCTTAATATTTTTAAGTTGATCTCTAAAATGCCACTCTTTTAATTTTCCGGTGATTACAAATTCATTGTCACCTTGAAATGCTTGGTAAACGGCGGTACCGCCAATATCTTTTAGATGGTATAGCTTAGAAGGTTGTTTACGGTCAACGAAGTTAATATTTAGAATATTGACATCTTCTTGGTAACGCTTGTTGTCGTAATCATTATTCTTTTCACATTCGTGCATAAAGTCAATTTCAGTTTGGGGCAACACCTCTTGGCGCCGGCGATTGACAGCTTCAACGTAATCATCAATGTCATCAACCATTGAAGAGATAATTGCGCCTTTTAAGTGTTGACCGTATTTGACAGCGTATTCTTGTACTAAAAGGCCACCCCAACTTTGACCGATGAGGTAAAAATTATCTAAACCCAGTTTTTGCCGTACTTCATCAACTTCATCTAGAAAATACTCGTAGGTCAAATATTTTTTAGCAATAGCAGGGTCAGAATAATCTGGTTGATCGGAATAAAGAGACCCTAGTTGATCATACATCGTTACCTGTACGTCCAACCCTTGTTTTTTCAGTTGTTCAGCAGTATCCTCCCAGTATTCATGGTTGCCTCCAGGACCACCGTGTAAAGCCAGCAAGTGAATGTTTCCGTGACCTTGAGTATTCGTCCACAAATGATAACCATTATCTAATGTAATAATCTTTGTGCCAGTTTTCATATTTTTCTCCTTGATACTTTATCTTTCACCATCTATTTTAGCTCATTCTTATAGAAAGAAAAGTAAATCTCAGATGAAAAAAATTAAATAGACGACTGAAAATAAGCGCTTCCGTGATACAATTAGTTTACTATTGTAGATAATAATAAAGGAGAATGAAAATGGCTGAACCCAAATGGTTAAAAGATATGAACCCTGAAGAATATTTAAAAGAAGATTTTGCTGCTACAGGCAAAAGTCGTTATACAGTTGAGGGATTAAAAAAAGAGGATCCTGATTGGCTTGATAAAGCAGCAGAAAAGACTCACGCTGCAACTGGCGACGACTATGTCAAGCTTGACAGTGGGTTATTAACAGTCAATCAAATTAACTGGATGTTGCGTAACACAATAGGCGAACTAACTTTTGTAGATGATAATAACCAATTCTTATGGTATAACCGTCCGGTTGATCCTAACACCAAGATGAAGGCTAAAAGAGTGCCCGCACAAGTAGGAGACACCATGGGAGAAGTTCATCCTGATGTTCGCGATGTCATTCCTGAAGCTAAAAAAGTTGTTCATGCTCTGCGCACGAAGGAAGCAGGGCATGATGCTGTTTATATGCCAGTACCAACAGGAAACCTTAAACAACTTGTTTTACATTATTACAAACGTGTTGAAGACGACGAAGGTAATTATGCTGGTATTTACGAATGGGTACAGGATCTTTATCCACTTGTAAAATACTTCTGTGAAACAACCGGACAAAAGTTGGTAGTTGATCCTGATGCTACAACGGGAGCTACGTACAGACGCAATTCTGATCCAGATGCTCAAACTGGAGCTTCAACTAAAGCCGAAGCTGCCGCAAAAGAAGAGATCAAAAAAGAAACTGAGCCGGACACAGCAACAGGTGCATCCCAAAACTAAGTTTAAATTAAATATTTATAAGTAGTAGTTAGACAGGTTCTAACTATTTTTTTGTTATACTGATAATATGTAGGCTTATAAACATAGTTTAGGTAAGCTGTTAGGGAGGAAGCGAACACTTTTAGCTATATTTGATAAAATTTAATTTAGTTAATATGTGGTTTTGATATTGCTATTAACTTATAAAAACTAGAATAAATTATTTTTAATAGAGGTAATTATGTTATGACTTTTTACACACTTAAATATATTGAGCAAAATCAAAATACAAGTAAAACCATTCTCTACATATTGATTGCAATTGCGGCTTTAACAATGATCGCATTCACAGTTTTGTATCTCAGACACAGATTCGATACTCGCTACCGGGATTTAGGGATCATTGCACTTTTATTTTTACTTTTATTTATGGGTACACAATACGAAAAATACGTGCAAACAAACGTAGTGAAATCTCAGTCTGAGCAAATTGCACCATTTATTAAATCAGTTGCTAAAGACCACAAAGTACCGGTTTCAGATGTAATGGTCAGTTCTACTACACTGCAAAACGGACTAATCGTCAGGGTTGACTCAAAAGATATTGACTATCAGCTGGAATTAAATGATGATAACAATTCATATTCTTTAAAGCAGGCTCATGTGATTAACCACACGGTCGACGTAAAGAATTAGGAGGAAATAATAATGAATTATACGCAGCTTTTTATTAAATTCGTATTAGGTGTGTTAACTTTAATTTTTCAAATAAATGTGTTTGGCAAAAGCAATATCGCTCCCACGACCGCTTTGGATCAACTGCAAAACTATGTTCTGGGTGGTATTATTGGTGGCGTTATCTACAATGCCAATATTTCCGTCTTGCAATTCCTACTCGTTTTGATCGTTTGGACTCTGGTTGTCTTTATCTTGAAATTTGCACGGGAGCACAGCAACTTTATTCGCGGCCTGATTGATGGCAAACCAATTCAAATAGTTAAAAACGGTCAGGTACTACCTCGTAATTGCTTGTCTGCCGGGCTGTCAGCTAATGAATTAATGTTCAAGTTACGCAGTCAAGGCATTTATTCTGTTGACCAAGTGAAAAACTGTATCTTTGAAAAGAACGGACAACTAACAGTTATTAAAAAAGATGAGAAAAATGTCCGTTTTCCTTTAATTAATGATGGTCAAATCAACCAAGATGTGCTTGAATCTATTAATAAGGATGAAAAATGGTTAAAAGAGCAGATCAAACAAGCTGGCTATAATGACCCTAGTGATATTTTCTTAGGAGAATTTGAAGATGGCCAGGTTTCGTTTACTGGCTACAGTCAAAAATAGAAAAGAGAACTAAATGGAAAATTTGAATAAGGCAAAGCAGTTAGTCCAAAACGCGGAGGCTGTGGTTGTAGTTGCCGGTAATGGGTTGGCAAAAGCTGAGGGACTTGACCTTTTAGGTCAAGCAGATTTTGAGCGTGATTTTCCCAGCATTGTTCAAAAATATGACGTTCATTCAGTCGGATACGCACTTGATCAACATATTCCCTCATGGTCTGAGAAATGGCAATTGTGGTCAAGCCTTATTCAAAAATACTCCTTTGATTATTGCCCAAGTAGTGCATTAAAAAGTCTATTGCATTTTCTTAGTCATAGACAGTATTTTGTTGCCACTTCAGCATTTGGTCACTTTTTCGAAACTGCCGGTTTTGACGAAAGCCGTATTTTTAACGTGTTTGGTGATTGGACTAAAGCACAATGTTCGAGTGGGATCAATCATGGTCTTGCAAACATTCAGACTGCAGCTGAAAAAATTTTTGCAGCCCAACCAGGCGCTGCTATCGAAAAATTAGTACCAAAATGTGAGGTATGTGGTCAGCCATTGGAAATACATCTGCCGCTTAATGACCATTTTTATCCCGATACTGTTGCCAATTCCCGTTTTCGCTGGTTTTTAACAGGTAATGAAGATAAAAAGACTGTCTTTTTGGAATTGGGAGTTGACGAAACCAGTCCGCAGCTGCGTGAACCAATTGAACATTTGGTTGCAGAATACCCACAATGGTCTTATGTAGCTGCAGATTATCCGCAGGAGACATTGTTACCGGAAATTCAGGAGCGCAGTGCCGGTACAAATGCAGATACAATTAGTTTAATTAATAATCTTGTAACGGAGTAACTGATTCTCAATGAGTATTTATGTAAAAAATGGTGTGCTCCATGTTTCTGGCGTTCAGAATAAAATACGGGGCAAAGGTCAGGAATGGCCCGACTTTATTTCCGACTACACTATGCTTGATATCGAAACCACAGGCTTAAATCCCTACCGCGATCATGTAACTGAACTGGGTGCAGTTAAAGTCCGCAATAACAAAGTAGTGGCTGAGTTTAGCCAATTGGTTGTTTATCCCCGGTCGAACCGCGTACCTAGTTTTATCACCAAGCTAAATGGTATTACTGAAGAGCTGCTTCTTAAAGAGGGAATACCGGTAAAGGAAGCAATGACAGCTTTTCGCTCATTTATTGGTGATGATATTATCATTGGCTATAACGTCAATTTTGACTTGAACTTCTTATATGATTTGGCACAAAAATTTCATTTGCCTAAGCTAAATAACAATTATGTCGACGTATTACGTCTGGCCCGTGTCTATTACCCCATGCAACATAACCGGCTGCTTGACTGCATTCAGCGAGCTGGTATTGCACAAGTTGAACAGCATCATGGCTTAGATGATTCCCTTGATACTAAAAAAGTCTATGATGATTTTCGCCAGCATTTTACTCCTGAGCTTTTGCAAGAAGCACAAGGTAAGCTCAAAAATATCGATTTACTGCAAAAAGAACTGGAGGTTTGGGAATTGGGCTTTCGCAATCCGGTTAATAATAAAAAGATCGCCTTTGCTCCTGAAGTAGAAATGGATAGCGCAGAAGCCGTTAAAATGGTAAATAATATGAACGGTATAGCCCAAACCGGTGTTAAGCCGGATACAGACTATTTAATTATGAGTGATGACGGCTTTTTTAGTAAAAGTAATCCGGAAACTCTTAAGGCCAAAGAATATAATCATGCTGGCAGCAAGATTAAACGGCTATCTGAAAGCTATTTTTTAAATATGCTTGATGAATGGGCCAGAAGTTAAAATTTAAGCAAGGAAATTGTTCAACCTTGCTTTTTTATTGTTCCCTGTTGCAAACAACAGTTCGATTAGCTATACTTAATTATTATTAACTAAGGAGCAATGTGAATGGCACGCAGGAGGAGCAGACGAAACACTAAAACAACTAATGCAGATTTTTGGGCAATAGTCATTATTATCCTATTTTTATTCTGGTTTGTTTCAACTAGAGGTGGGTCAGATCCTAGTGGCCATCAAACGATGGATAGAGTAACTCGTAATGACCAGCAAAAGGATAATAAAATAGAAAAAGCCAAGCCTGCTGCTAAAGTTTATGGTGGGCTGTCCAACCAGGACTATCAAAAATTGGCTAATTTAGATTTTAAAAGTGGTAGTTCTTCTTATATTACAGTTAATAATGACCATTCAACTTTAATTAAAAATGCCTGGCGCGTTAACCGGGTCATTTATTCTGATTTGGACAGCTTAAATCGTACTTCCCACTCCAACACGGCTTTTTTGCAAAAACGCAATGTAGCAAATGATAGTTTAAGGGTGCGCCAATTTGTCGAACCTACGGGTTGGCATTATAACCGGCGTAACGGTACACAAATTTATAATCGTGGTCACCTCATAGCTTATTCGGTTTCGGCAGGTATTGATCTTGAAGGCAATTTTAATCCGCGTAATCTTTCAGGCGACCAAAATAATCCGAAAAATCTGTTCACCCAGTCTGCTTTTTCAAATCAGAGGATCCAGACAATGTTTGAGAGCCGTATTCGTGTAGCTTTAAGGCAAAATAAAAAAGTAATTTATCAGGCTACACCCATATTTCGGGGTAATGAATTAATGGCACGGGGTATTAATTTACAGGCTGTGTCAACTGATGGCACACTGGATTTTAACGTTTATTTATTTAACGTCCAGCCAGGTTATTCCTTTAACTATAATAATGGTCGGGCTAAAGTCAATCATGAAATTTATGTTAAAGAAAACTATTAGCATAGCTTTCAAGTCAAAATTTCTCCTTTAAAAATAGCCAAATGTTCGGATAAAATAATAATTAATATATATAGAGATTAACTAAAGTGGCAGCAAGATTTACTGCCGCTTATTCTGTTTGCAGCAAAGTAATTAAAAAGGAACAATAAAAGTTATTTGTTAATAATAATTAGCAATTTGTAAAATAATTACGAATATTTAGCTCTAAAGCGGTCATATGATAAGAAAATTACGAATTTTAATTAAGCAAATTAGGTTGTGTTCTCAAGATTTTTATCTTAAAATTAAGAGAGTAGAAAAAGAAGAAATAAAGATTATAGTGGTGCGAGTTAATGGATAACAATAAATTTGTTGAAGTGAAAAACCTGCGGAAAGTTTATGACAACGGTCATGAAGCGATAAAAAATGTTAGTTTTTCTGTTAAAAAGGGAGATTTGGTGTGTCTGTTAGGACCATCTGGATGTGGTAAAACAACTATTTTGAATATCTTGGCCGGTTTACTAAATCCCACAGAGGGAGATATTTTATTTAACGGTAAGTCGGTTGTCAAAGTAGCACCCAAGGACCGTCATATTGGCTACGTTTTTCAGAACTATGCCTTATATCCTCATATGACTGTTTTGCAAAACGTCATGTTTCCGCTAATTGTAGGAGCTAATAAAAAGTCAAAGGCGGAAGCCAAAAAGATTGCTACCAAATATATGGAGTTAACTCAAATTACTGAATTAGCTGACCAAAAACCTGGTAATTTATCTGGTGGTCAGCAACAACGTGTAGCAATTGCACGTGCCTTGGTACAAGAACCACAAATTTTATTGATGGACGAACCATTGAGCAATTTGGATGCCAGATTGCGCCTTAAAATTCGCGAGGAGATTCGTTCATTAGTTAAGTCTGTTGGTATTACCACCTTATTCGTAACTCATGATCAGGAAGAAGCTTTATCTATTGGAGATAAAATCATTCTGTTTAATGACGGTGTTATACAACAAGATGATTTAGGACAAAACTTTTATCTGGAACCTAATAATTATTTTGTAGCCAATTTTGTTGGTAATCCTGTAATTGATAACTTTAAAATAACTAAAACTGCAAATGAATTAAAGTCAAGCCAATTTACGATTAATCTTGCTGATCTGGAGCAGTCACGTTTTAAGCGTGAAATTCCAGACGGCGAGTATATCTTGTCTGTGCGACCCGAAAATATTGTGCCCGATCCTGATGGTCTGTTTGAGACCAAGGTCGACGATATTGAATTAATTGGACGTGAACGTATTTTGAAATTTACATTTGATGATCAGCAAGTCCGTTCACTAATTAATCTGGAGACTCCAATTAAGAGGGGCGATCAAATTAAACTCAAAATGCGATTTAATAGGGTATTTCTATTTACGCCTGAAGGAGAGCGAGTTTACTAATGAAGACTAATCAAAAGAAGGCTTGGCTTTTTTTAGCACCAACTATTATCTTTGTCACGTTATTTAGTATCTATCCCATTTTACGTGCTTTTGGGATGAGCTTTCAGAGTGGCTCGTTAATTGACCTGCGTTGGAACGGCTTTGGCAACTATCAGTATATTTTTAAAGACCCCGAGTTTTGGTTAGCGATTAAAAATACTGTGCTCTATGCCATTATTTCTGTACCTGTTGGTTTAGCTATTTCGATCATGCTGGCGTGGATTATTTTTGACAAAGTAAAACATAAATCATTCTTTGAAACTACGTTTTTTATGCCTTATGTCACCTCGACAATTGCCATTGGTATAGTTTTTCGTTATATCTTTAACGGTGATTACGGTATGTTAAACTTCGTGCTCCGGTGTCTGCATTTACCAGCTCCCGACTGGATTGATGATCCGGCAATGTCTTTAACGACCATCATTATCTTTGGTATTTGGTCATCTTTAGCATTTAATATCGTCATATTAATGGGCGCGTTGCGTAATATTGATCCTAATTTTTACACCATAGCAGATATGTTTGGTGCCAATGGTCGTGATAAGTTTTGGCGGATTACCATGCCCGAGCTTGTTCCTACTATAGCTTTTCTGTTAACAATGAACGTTATTGGAGCCTTTAAGATTTATACTTCTGTCTATGCTCTCTTTAACGGTCAGGCCGGAGTAGGTAATTCGGGAACGACTGCAGTGTTCTATATTTACAATAAGTTCCAAATTGTCGGTACTCCCGGTGTTGCTATGGCGGCAACAGTAGTCTTATTCCTGATAATTCTGTTTGCAACATTCCTGCAACGCAAGATGATGAAGAAGATAGGAGAATATTAAATGAAACGAATTCGCATTGGGGTTTTATTCAGTTACATTATTTTGTTTATCTTTGCCATCATTACCGTTTTTCCTTTTATTTATATGATTTTGGGCGGCTTAATGAGTTTTCAAGAAACGACTTCGATTCCGCCAACATTAATTCCACACCATTTTGAATGGTCCAACTATGCCAAAGTTTTTGCTCGTGCCCCATTTGGGCGCTACTTTTTTAACACGGTTTTAACAGCCAGCGTGACCACGATTGTTAGTTTGTTTAACTCTTTGCTGGGCGCTTTTGCCATGGTGAACCTGCGTTTTAAAGGTAAAGGCTTAATTCAATTAGTACTGTTGTCTTTATTGATGGTGCCAGGTGAAGCAATTATTTTCACCAACTACAACACAATTGCTCATATGGGTTTACTTAACACTTATGTAGGATTGGTTTTACCATTCTTGACTTCCATTTTCTACATGTACTACTTGCAGAGTTATTTTGGTTCAATTTCAGATACGATATATAAAGCGGCCATGATTGACGGTGCCAGCGACTGGGATTACATTTGGAAAATTTTAGTGCCAATGTCAAAAGGTGGTTTGTTTACTGTCGGTTTACTTAGTTTTATTTCTGGCTGGAATTCATTTCTCTGGCCATTGCTGGTCACCAATGAAGATACGATGCGTCTTCTTAATAACGGTTTGTCAGCCTTTGCTTCTGACGCCGGTAGTGAGACGCAACTGCAATTAGCTGCTGCAACTTTAACTGTTTTACCAATTTTAATTTTGTATTTAATCTTTAGAAAACAGATCATTAAGGGGGTAGTGCGTAATGACCTTAAAGGCTAAAACTACCATCACTTTTTACAACGGCTTAAATACCATTGGCGGGCCAATGATTGAAGTGGCTTATGACAAATCTCATGTCTTGTTTGACTTAGGTGAGGTCTATAGACCGGAATTAAATTTGCCTGATGAAAAATACCAGACTTTAGTTGATAACCACTTGATTGGGGATGTACCTAACTTTTATGATCCTGAGCTAACTGGTAAGCCGATTGATCATGAACATTGGGAACACGCGGCTGCTTATATATCGCACCTTCATCTGGATCACAGCAAAGCTCTGAATTTTTTGGCACCAGAAATACCTTTATATGCTGGACCACTAACCGCTAAGATGTTGCCGGCTTTGAACGAAAAAGGGGACTTTCTGCTCCCAGCTGCTAAGCATGAGCCGAGCTATACTCGTCCGATTATTGCAGCTCAATATCAAAAGCCAATAGCAGTAGGTGATATTATGATGACTGTTTGGCCTAGTGATCATGACGCCTATGGCGCGACTGGACTTATTGTTAAGACACCTCATTTAGCAATTGCTTATACCGGTGACATCCGCTTACATGGTTATCATCCTGATTGGGTCAAAGAATTTTTGACAGCTGCAAAAGAATGTGACGTTTTGATCACTGAGGCAACCGGCTTTTCCTGGCCGGAAGAAAAGCATGACGAAAATAGTGAAGAATTCACCGGTCCTAAAAATGAGGATGAGTTAACCGCAAAATTTGTCCAGTTGCAAAAAGATAATCCTAACCGGCAAATCACTTTCAATACTTATCCGACCAATGTAGAACGGTTACTGCGGGTCATTTCTGATTCACCGCGCCGAGTTGTTTTACATGCCGCAAGAGCTCACTTGCTCAAGGAAAGTTTAAATAAGGACTTGCCATATTACTACTTGCCAGGGGAGCAAAAATTCGCTGATTTGAAACCAGAATTGGCTGTTCAATACGAAGAACTGCTAAATGATGATCACGAATTCCTCTGGCAAGCAGTTGCTGATTTTGAGCATTTGCAAAAGGGTGGCTTGTATATTCATTCTAATGCTGAGCCATTAGGGGATTTTGATCCTGCTTATCAGCCATTTTTGCAAAAGTTTGAGAAGCAAAATATTGAAGTTCAGATGTTGCGTTGTTCTGGTCACGCTGACGAAAAAGAACTAAGACAAATTATTGATTTGGTTCAACCACCAACACTAATTCCTGTGCACACATTGCATCCGGAGCTGGTAGAGAACCCTTATGGTAAAAGGATTTTACCAAAGCGCAATCAAACAGTTACGCTTTGATTAATCATAAAAATGTTGTTTAGTTTTTATATTTGGGAGGTTTTAACCAAATGAAGTTTAGTAAAAAGTTGGCCGCTGCGTTTGCTATTGGCTTAACTCTTGTTGGTACTGCAGCTTGTTCAAATGGCGGAAGCAATTCTAATTCTTCCTCATCTTCAAGTTCAGAAAAAATTGCTAAAGTCAAAAAGACAACTAACATTGTCTTTTGGCATGGTATGACAGGTGTGCAACAAGCTACATTAAAGAAATTGACACAGGAATTTGAAAATAAAAATCCTAAGATCAAGGTTAAGTTGGAGAATCAAGGCGCTTATAACGACTTACAAGCTAAAATTAATTCAACTTTGCAGTCGCCTAACAACCTGCCAACCATTACTCAGGCATATCCTGACTGGCTCTTTAATGCTGCCAACAAAAATATGCTGGTTGATTTAAAGCCATACATTAATAGTAAAGAAGTTGGTTGGGGCAGTAGCGAAGCTTCTAATATCAAGAGTGCACTTCTTGATGGTGCTAAGATTAATGGTAAACAATATGGTATTCCTTTCAACAAGTCAATCGAAGTTTTGACCTATAATGCAGATTTGCTTAAGAAATATGGTATTAAAAAAGCCCCAGCTACTATGGATGAGTTGAAGAAAGACTCACAAATCATCTACAAAAAGAGTAATCATAAAGTCGTTGGTGCTGGTTTTGATTCATTATCAAACTACTACACTTTAGGAATGAAGAATGAAGGCGTTGACTTCTCAAGTAAAATTGACTTTGCTGGCGACACTTCAAAGAAAGTTATTAATTTTTATGCAGATGGTATTAAGGCTGGCTACTTCAGAGTAGCAGGTTCAGAACATTATCTATCTGGACCTTTTGCTAACCAGAAGGTAGCAATGTACATTGGTACTTCTGCTGGAGAAGGCTTTGTTAAGCAAGGTGTAGGCAACAAGTTTACTTATGACGTTGCACCTCGTCCTGGTAAATACACTATGTCGCAAGGAACTGATATTTACATGTTTAAGCATGCCTCAGCTGACCAAAAGTCTGCCGCATTTACCTACATCAAGTTTTTAACTTCAAAAGCAAGTCAACTTACATGGGCTAATGCTACTGGTTACATTCCAGTCAATCAAGCTGCTGCTGATTCAGCTGAATACAAGAATTCCAAGAAACTTAAATTGCCGGCTAAACTTGAAGATGCAATGGCTAACCTATACAGTGTGCCAATTATCAAAAATGCTGGTGCCGCATATGGCAATTTGAACCCAGTTATGCAAAATATCTTAGCTGCTGCTCAAAAGAAGCAAAATGTTGATAACGCTATTAAAGCAGGTAAAGCAAAATTTGATGCTGCTTGGAAGCAATAAAAACTAAATAGCAATTTTTATTTTTGAGCTTGTCTTTTAGGACAAGCTCATTTTTTGTTCGCGATAAAAATAATTGTAATTGCTTAACAAATGTTCGTAATGTAATGAACTATATCATTAAATAAGGCTAAATATACAAATAAAGACGAATTTTTTTGGTTAATTTATTGTAATTAATCTATAACTGCTATACAATTAGTGAGAATTAATGCTCACAGTATCACTAGTGAACACGTAAAAATATTCTGGAGGAAAAAATAAAATTATGAATTTCGGTAAAAAGCTGGCGGCTCTGGCAGTCGCGGGCTTGGCTTTAGTTGGAACTGCTGCTTGTTCAAATAACAGTAATTCATCGTCATCAAGTTCAAGCAAAATTCCCAAAGTAACTAAGAAAACTACAGTTGTTTTTTGGCACGGGATGCAGGGAGCTCAGGAGAAAACTTTAAAAAGTTTGGCCCAGGATTTTGAAAACAAAAATCCTAAAATTAAAATTAAGCTAGAACAACAAGGTGATTATGATAATCTGCAATCAAAAATTACTTCAACTTTACAATCACCTAAGAATTTGCCGACTATCACTCAAGCTTACCCTGGTTGGCTTGAAAGTGCAGCCAAAAATAAGATGCTGGTAGACCTTAAACCATACATTGATAATAAAGATGTAGGTTGGGGCAGTGTTGCCGCATCAGGTATTAAACAGGACATGCTGAATGGTGCACAAATCAAAGGCACCCAATATGGTATTCCGTTTAACAAGTCAATTGAAGTTTTAATATATAACCCCAAGATGTTTAAGCAATATGGAATTTCCAAAGTACCTACAACTATGAGTGAGGTTAAAGATGCAGCTAAAACTATTTATCAAAAGAGCAATCATCAGGTAGTTGGTGCTGGTTTTGATGATTTGGATAACTACTACGTTTTAGGTATGAAAAATCAAGGCGAGAATTTCTCCAGCAAAATTGATTTTACCGGTACTAAATCCAGGAAGTTGCTTAATTACTTTATAAATGGAGAAAAGGCGGGCTACTTCAGAATGCCTGGTTCAGATAAATATCTTTATATCCCGTTTACCAATCAAAAATTGGCTATGTTTGTGACCTCTTCTTCAACAGAGACCTGGATTAAACAGGCGGCTAAAAAAGGCTTCACTTATGAAGTTGCAGCTCGTCCAAGTAAGTACACGATGTCGCAAGGGACCGATATTTATATGTTCAGCCACGCCAGTGCTATGCAAAAGGCAGCTGCTTTCAAATTTATGAAATACTTGTCTTCTAAAGACGGACAGATTAAATGGGCTAAGGAAACTGGTTATATTCCAGTTAATGAAACAGCTACTAAATCTGACGACTATAAGGCAAACAAGGACTTTAAGCTGCCGGCAAAATTAGAGGATATTCTCAATTCCAATTCACTCTACAGTGTTCCTGTAATCAAGGATTCCAGTGCAACATATAGTCAACTGACTCCTATTATGCAATCAATTTTGTCAGCTGCTCAAAAGAACCGTAACGTGGAAAAAGCTATTACGACAGGTAAAAACAAGTTTGATGCAGCTTGGAAACAATAGTAAAGTGATAAAATATTAAAAAAACAGGCCTTAGCCTGTTTTTTTATTTGTCGTTTTTCACTTGAATGGTAAGATAATAATGGCGTAAGAGAGCTGGTAGTAATACCAACTAAATATAGCGGCCAGGGGTGAAAAAGTGATTAGAGAGCAAAAGTTTCCGGTGGAAACCAATTATAAATGGTACGACATCAGTAATTTGAGTGAAGAGGACAGTAACAAGCTGCAAGTAGATTTTAATTTCACTCCTGATATGATTACATATATTTCAGACAGACATGAACGACCGCACTATGACTATGATACGCACACGCACATTAATTTGCTTGTTTATGATGTACCTATTTGGCCTACTAAAGCGATTAAGCATTTTACAGCACATCCTGTGACTTTTTTAATATCGGGTCAGAACATCTTTACTTTCCATACGCAATCAACCAGCTATGTCTTTGATGAATTTAACGACACTGCAACAAGACGAGAATTATCACTTGCACAAGATGTCACGGAATTATTAATGAAGTTTTTGTTGTATTTATCACAGTATTTTCAACGGGCGGTTACGCAGCTTGACACTGAACGCAATAGTTTGGACCAAAAGCTGTCTGGTGATATTAATAATAAAGATTTAGTAGAGTTATCCAATATTGAAAAAAGTCTGGTGTATTTATCTAGTTCAATTCAGACTAATTTAATGATGTTACACAGTTTAAAAATGTCTAAATTAGATTTTACTAAGCCTGGTCGTGAGCGCTTAGATGATGTCTTGATTGAATCGAATCAGTCAGCAGAAATGGTGAAAATTTCGCAGCAGGTTACGCAAACTTTATCAGCAACTTCCAATAATATGATGAACAATAACCTGAATGATACTATGAAGTTCTTAACGGTTTGGTCCTTGGTTCTAACTGTTCCCACTATCTTAACTGGTTTTTACGGTATGAATGTCAGTCTTCCAGTTGGTCATAGTTCCTCTGACTGGATTGCAATTATCCTGATCACAATTTTTCTGATGGTCTGGCTAATTGTATTAATGAAACGACATCATTTCTTTTAAACTGAGGCATTTATATGAAAAACAAAGTTTTAGTAGGCTCATTAATTTCGGCTTTAATTGCTTTTATGCTATATTCTGCTAACCTCAAAAGAGTGGAGAATAGCAGTTTAAAAATTGTTGGTGAAAAGCAAGAACAGGTTGTGAGAAATAAAAAGGGACAAAAGTCAGTTCGTGAACCCAAAGTTGCTAACGTTGAATATCCAAATCATATTAAAATTGCCTCTGGTAGTGAGAAAAAATGGGCAGAAAGTATTGCCCAGGCAATGGGAAAAGAGCAGAGTTATCAAGTCTGCGTGCAAGATCTTACTAATAATAAATTTGCCCGTGTTTCTAATACCAGTCAACATCATGGGGTAAATTCTATTAGCCGTTTATTTTTGCTGATTGCAATGACTTATCAAGAGCAACATGGTAAGTCCATTGCCAATAAAGCCATCAAAATAAAAAAAGCTGACCGCGCTAAAGGAGAAAAACTCTTGCAAAAGGGAATTGCTTACAATGCGTCTTATTTAAAACAATTAATGATGCAAGGTGACCAAACAGCGGCTAATGCTCTTCTTCGTACTGTTAAACCCCAAAAGGTAAATGCAGTTATTAAAAAAACTGGTGTTAAGGATACAGTAATAAAAAATAAATTTTCTAAATCACCTGCAGCTTTAACTACTGCCAACGATTTAAACAAAATCATGGTGAGTCTTTACCATGATCAAGTTTTAAGCAGACAATACTCCAATCAGGTTTTGGGTACGTTAAGCGCTGCTAAAATTAAGCCCAAGATTGTCCGTGATCATAAAGGCCTGATATATGCCATCGGTGACAGTAAAGCAAACGTAGCGCTGGTCCAATCTAAAGGTAATGCCTACTGCGTTAGTGTGTGGAGTAGTAATGATCATAATTTTGTTAAGTTAGGTAAAGTAGTTAATAGCTTTTTTAAATAACAATATTAATGCGAGCTTTACTAATTCTTTAACTTTTAAGTCCCGTTAACTAAAGGTTTTGGGGCTTTTTTTGTTTTTTTAAATAATTTACACCTTGTAGATTGTATTCTTCACGTTGTAGTGCTATATTATTCACTATGCTGTCAAAAGGAGGGGTGAAAATGATTAAAAAAAGAAGCCTTGATTTAGATAAGGTGATTGCGAAGGCGACGGAGCTGATTGGACGAAAAGGACTTTCCGCGACCACTCTGCCGAACCTAGCTAAGGAGTTAGGCGTGCGTTCGCAGTCACTCTATCACTATGTTTCAGGCCGAAAGCAATTGTTGTCGCTTGTAGGTGCAAGCAGAATTAAAATTTTAGGTAAAAAATTAGTTGATAATTTGATTGGAATTTCAGGTGAAGAGGCTTTACTTAAATTTGCCGACATCGTCCGTGACTTTATTCTGGACGATCCCGCCTTAATTAGTATTCTTTATCACTTGAACGAATACAAAAAAGACGATGCTATTACTCAAGAAATTTTAAAGATAATAGCTTTGGCTGACAAACTAAATTTAAAAAGTGACAGCACGGTTTCGCTCCATTCCTTAATTGGAGCAGTATTAGGATACGTTTTTTTAGATGTGTCTGATTCTTTTACAGAAGAAACTAGTGAAGAGGCTGACCAGGGTTATCATGAACTAATTATTCAATTGGTTCAGCCTAAGAAATTATTGCAAAAAAATAGAAAGGAAAATCAGAGTGCATAAACTAGTAAAAAATCATATTTTCTCGTTAATTGCATGGATTTTAATTTTAATTATTTCTGTTGTGGCTTTGCCGGACGTTACAGGGTTAACCCGTGAGCACTCAAATATTTCCTTACCGTCAGATGTTCAAAGTGAAGTTGCAAAGTCAATTCAAAATGACTGGGGTCCTAAGCAAAAAGACACCTATCAAATTGCCGTGGTCTTTAATAAGCAAAAAGGCAAATTGACATCTGATGATAAGGATGCCATTAATGAAACTATTGCTAAGCTGAAAGATAATCAAGGTCATTACGGTATTAAAATGGTCTTAGGTCCTGATGATAATATTGCGACTAAGAAAAAACTGCAATCAAAGGATAATACCACATGGATAATGCAGTTAAATGTTGCTAAAAAGCACGGACCTATTAATGATGTTGAATCGCAGCTAACTAAAGCAGTTAAAACAGCTGGTATTAGAACTTATGTCACTGGTGCAGATGTTTTACAAAATGCTTTTTCAAATGCAATTCAAGAAGGGATCAAGAAAACAGAGGTAATAACTGTTATCTTTATTTTCATCGTGTTAGTAATTGTCTTCAGGTCACCAATTGTGCCTTTGATCTCATTACTAACGGTTGGCGTTTCCTTTATTACATCATTTGCGATCGTTACTAACCTAGTTAAATACCAGAACTTCCCGTTTTCTAACTTTACACAGGTCTTTATGATTATTGTGTTGTTCGGAATTGGTACAGACTATAACATTCTCTTGTATGATAAATTTAAAGAAGATCTGGGTAAAGGGATGAATCGCTACGAAGCGATGAACAGTGCCTTAAAGGTTGCTGGCAAAACAATTCTTTATTCTGGTTCTTCCATTTTAATTGGCTTCTCAGCTCTTAGCTTAGCTAACTTTTCAATTTATCAATCAGCTGTGGGTGTTGCAGTCGGCGTTGCTGTTTTATTAATAGTACTTTTGACACTCAACCCGTTCTTCATGGCTGTTTTGGGAGAAAAAATGTTCTGGCCGGTGAAGAAATTTACTGGTGAACATGAAGATAAATTATGGCATGGTATTTCAAAAGGTACACTTGCCCACCCGATTATTTATTTAATTGTGTTAGCTGTGGTCGTACTTCCTTTTGGTCTGATGTATACCGGTCACTTGAATTATGATGACACGGATGAGATTGATAACAGCGTGCCTGCTAAAGCAGGGATGCTCGTTGTTGAAGACCACTTTTCAAAGGGAATGGCCGAACCATCAACTCTTTATATTAAGAGTGATCATAAACTTGATAATGAGGCTGACTTACGTCTAATTGATCAATTAACTAGACAGCTCCAAGCATCAGGCGATGTAGCTTTTGTTACTTCTGTTACCCAACCTTATGGTGAAAGCATTGATCAACTTTACGTTAAGAATCAATTAGATACTGTCAATCAGGGAGTTGATCAGGCACGTGCCGGTTTAGGCAAATTGAGCAGTGCAAGTAAGAAGCTTACCGCGGGTGCAAGTAAATTAGCTGATGGTACTAGTCAACTGCAAAGCGGAACTGGCAAGTTAGCTGACGGTGCCAGTCAATTACAAAGCGGAACTGGCAGACTGCAAAATGGTGCCAGTCAACTGCAAAATGGTACTGGTCAATTGCAAGGTGGTGCAAGTCGCTTGCAAAATGGTACACAGCAAATGACTAGTGGCTTAAACCAATTAAATTCTCAGCTTAAAAGTGGTAGTGCTGGTATTGCAAGTGCCCAGAAAAATACCAAAGCTGCTTTAGAAAAGAGTTATAAGGCTAATTTGGCCAAAAGTATTGGCAGTATTCCAGGCCTGACCCAGCAGCAAAAGATGGCGGCAATGCAGGCCGCAGGAGCTGCTCTTGAAAAATCTTGGGCAGAAGCCTCAGCCTCAATGCCAGATGTATCTGGTCAAATGGGTCAGCTTCAGTCCGGTGTCGGCAGATTAGCTACCGCTTCTGGCCAGTTAAACAATGGGGCCGCTACTTTGAACGGTGGCATTGGCCAACTTAATTCCAGTGCAGGTCAGTTAACTTCAGGGATTGGCCAGCTTAATTCCAGTACAGGTCAACTGAGCTCCGGTATTGGACAATTGAATTCTAGCGTTGGCCAACTGAACTCTGGTGCTGGTAAGTTAGCTTCAAGCACACCTAAAATTACAAATGGTGTGGACCAAGTAAATAACGGACTTGGTCAAGGAGCAGCTTATCTTAATGGGTTAGCAAGTTCTTCAGCTGCAGATACTTTCTATATTCCACAAGAATTTATTAAAAATGATACTTTCCAAACTTCGATTAAGAATTATTTGAGTCCTGACAAGAAGTCAGCCATGTTGATGATTGTTTTCAAGTCAAATCCAAGTAGTCTTAAAGCAACTAAGAAGGCGCAGGATCTAAGTCTAATGGCTAAAAAGTCTTTTGCAGGTACTCGTCTTAAGAATGCAACAGTAGCTATGGGTGGCGAAAGTTCTAACATTGCTGACATTAAAGACATTGCCAATAGAGACTTTATTAGAACTGCTGCCATAATGCTGATTGGAATTGGTATTGCCCTGATTTTTGTAACTCGTTCGCTTTTGCAACCTGTTTACATCTTAGGTACGCTTTTAATTGCTTACTTCTGCTCTTTGTCAATTACAGAGTGGGTAGTTAAAGCTACTTTAGGGAAAACCATGCTTACTTGGAACACGCCATTCTTCGGCTTTATTATGTTAATTGCCTTGGGTGTTGATTACAGTATCTTCTTAATGACACGTTATCGTGAACTTGAAGGCGGCAGCCCGAGTCAAAGGATGCTTAAAGCGTGTGGAATAATTGGAACAGTTGTAGTTTCAGCTGCTATTATTTTAGGTGGTACTTTTGCTGCGTTAATTCCTTCAGGAATTCCGACTCTGATTGAAGTTGCGCTAGCGGTGATTATTGGTTTGCTAATTTTAGTATTTATTATGCCGATTACTTTGTCAGCTGCTGTTAAACTGACTTATGAAGGTGTTCATTGGCACAAAAATAAACGTGCTAAAAACTAATTGCAATTAATTAAGAGGTTGAAATTTTCATTTAGAGGACTTCAACCTTTTTTGATACACTTTTTAGCGGGTTTACAAAAGCTGATTAGTTATAGTATAATGTTTTTTAATAAAATTTTAAGTAGAAAGCATGGAATACTGGAATGTCAAGACAAGTAAATAATCAATAAGCTCTAGTTGCAGTTTTAAAGCAATAACCACTTCTTTAACTCAACGTAGAGCAATTCACTTTAACAGGAAAATAATTTAGCAACTTAATATTGCAACTTATTTTATGAATTACGTGTACACATTGAGGTCTTATAGTGGAATTAATTAAAATAGATTATTTACAAATTGGCGTAGCAGCTTCTACACTGCTGACGGTCTCAAATTTGAGCATCAATTCTGGGCAAAAAATTGGTTTGATTGGTAACAATGGTGCTGGTAAAACCACATTAATGCGAATCCTTGCTCAAGAAAAATTAACAGATATGTTTACAATTAAAGGTGAAATTACTAGAAACTGTAATTTTGCTTATGTCCCGCAACTACTTGATGCCGGTGATAAGAGTGGCGGTCAAAGAGAAAAATTGGTTCTCAGAGAAGCAATTGCTAAGTTAAAAAATATGCCTAACGGCTTACTACTTTTGGATGAACCTACTTCTAATTTGGATATTGAAGAGCAACAATGGCTAATAAAGTTATTAAGTAAAAGCAGAATTGCCTGCTTAATTATCAGCCATGACCAGAACTTTTTAAATAGCGTCTGTGATTCAGTTTGGTATATTCAAAATAAAGAAATCAAAAATTTTTCAGGGACTTATGAGGAGTTTTGCTGTTTTCGCCAAGATGAGCAAAAACGAGCTGAAACCAGATATGAACAAAAGAAAAAGCATATTGAACAGTTAAAGAAAAGTTATAATCAGTATGTCAATAAGGCTAGGACTTTTTCTCATAATAAAAAAGGACTTTCTTCATCTGATTGGCGTTCAAAGTCGCTGGGCAAGCAAAAAGCTGCAAATAATGTTATCAGAGCTAGTAAAAGTCTCGCTAACCGTATCAATAAGGAAAAAGGAGAACTAAAAAAGCCGCAAGTTTATCATGCAATTACCCTGAAAAATGGCAATAGCGCAATAACTGACCTCTCTATTTCTTCTAAAAGCAAAGCATTACGGCTAGAGAAGCAACCAGTTAATGCTTATGGACAAAAGCTCTTTACCATTGAGCAACAAGTTAACCTCGATTATATGGCGAAAGTAGTTTTAACTGGACAAAATGGGGTTGGTAAATCTGTTTTTCTGGAAAAAATCAAGAACAAACAGTTGGCTGGTTTTTATAATCCTAAAATTAAAATAGGGTATTTTAACCAAAACATTATGACAAGCCAAACTGATGAAAGTTTATTTGATTCTCTTTTTGCTACCAGTATGTTTGATCATAGTTCAACTATGCAAGTTTTGGGCGATTTGCATTTACGTCAGTATGGCGAGCATAAAATAAGTGATCTTAGTGGCGGTCAGCTCGTCTGTTTCAACCTAGCTAAAATAATTACTGGTCAATATAATTTATTGCTGCTCGATGAACCGACTAATTTTTTAGATATTGCATCGATTAATGCACTGGCTGAATTTGTTATTGCCTATCCATTTGCTATGATACTGGTATCACATGATCAGGCGTTTATTAAACAACTCAAAGTTAAAAAATGGCAAATCAAAAACGGACGTTTAATAACTTCCGCAGCACAGAAAAAGAAGCCTGCAAGTAGCAATAATAATGAATTAGAATTGCTCAAATTTAAATTGGATCGCTTAATGCTTGATTCGCAGGCTTCAATTGCTCAGATAAAGCAGGTTAAAGAACAAATTCAAAAATTACAGTAAAAAAATATTGTATTAAAATAACGATAAAGACGTTTTCCTTATCGCTATTTTTGTTTTATGATTAACTTATTATAATTATTGATTAAAGGAAGTTTCTTATGACTACTTGTCCAAACTGTGGTCGTCCCGTTACTGATGCGGATGTTACCTGTCCTAATTGTCACTTTGATTTACAAAAATATCGTGAAACTTTTTTCACAGACCAGCACGAAAAAGCTCATTTTGAAGATGAAAAAACCGCTAAAAAAATTGCCAGTCGTAAAGTCTACCGGCAAGAATTTTATCCAGAAAAACAAAATTCAGTTATTGAGCGCATGCTGCAATGGATTCATGTTAACAGCATGATTGTTTTTCTGTTGGGAATTGCACTATTAATTATCATGAGTTTTTCCCGTAGTTTTGGCTGGATTTGCTTTTTTGCGCTGCTCGTTTGGCTCTACTTTGTTTGTAGTCGTGCAGAAAAGATAGAGCGCTATACTGTGGATCTACGGCTAACAGAAAAAGTAAATCAACTCGGGTCTAATATGTTTAATAATGTGGCGGAGTCGAAAGAAAAAGTTAAAGCGAAAAGCAGATTGGCCCAGAAAGGTAGCAGACATAAAGAAAACATTCAGGTAAACAAGCATTTTACCTTTGTCCAGCTTTTAGTCGTTTTACTAGCAGTTATAAACTTAATAGTTTTATTTACCGGGTCTGGTGCATCTGTCTTAGATATGACTTACGGTCAAAAAATGTCAATTACACGAGTCACTTTCGGACTTGCTGGCAGACTTTTTTCTTCCAATGCCACATTACTTTCTGGAGTTGTGCTTTGTGTAATTTGGCTAGTCATGGTTCTGATTCCATTATTTATTATATACAATACTTTGAGGGATACTAAAAAGAATAGGACAATTGCATTTATCCTTTCTCTAATTGAAACTGTTTTTCTCATTTACCTTATTTATAGAATGTCTAACAGTACACTATCAAACCGGGGAATTTTGCATAGCATCACTAGTCAACTACTCTTATATGCGGTATCAATCGGTGCGTCAACATATTTCTTGATTTTAGCCAGCGTAATGACGACGGGGCTAACAGGATACAATCTTTTACGCCACCGTTAAAGAGTGACAACTAAAAAGCTGATGAATTAACGTTTAATATAAACGCTACTCATCAGTTTTTTTAATTTATGCTCTTATACTGATTATTTTGTCGGCATAGAAATTACTAAGTGCTGGTTGACAAAAGCCATCAAACCTAAGTCACTAAGTTCACGACCATAGCCTGATTTCTTGACACCACCGAATGGTAACTCACCAGAACTGATCCATGTGCCGTTGATTACTGTCATACCAGTTTCAATTTGTGCAGCTACATTTTGTGCACGTTTAATGTCGGAACTGATAACGGAGGAACCTAGACCATAACTGGAATCGTTAGCTAAAGCAATAGCAGCATCTTCATCTTCTACTTCGTAAATGATAGCAACTGGACCAAAGAACTCTTGGTCAAATGCAGGATTGTCACGGTCAACATTGGTTAGAATAGTTGGACGGAAGAAGGCACCATCTGAATCAATTTCAGGATATTGGTAGAACACTTTTGCTCCTGCTGCAATAGCGCCATCTACTTGTTTAGTCAGTTTTTCCTTAGCAGCTTGTGAATTCATTGGTGGCAAGGTAGTAGCTGGATCAAGCGGATCTCCTGCTTTTAAGCTAGAAAAGACCTTCTTTAATTCTTGCAATGTTTCTTCATAACGCGACTTAACAACAATAATCCGTTTGGAAGAAGTACATACCTGTCCGTCGTTATAGGTTCTGGCTGAACTAAGAGCCTGCTTCAAAACTGCAGGATCAGCATCGTCAAGAATGATGAAGGCATCGTTACCTCCAAGTTCCATAGTCGATTTCTTTAGATTTTTGCCAGCATTTTCTGCAACAGAAGAGCCACCACGTTCTGAACCTGTTAGAGCTACTCCTTGAATTCTTGGATCAGCAATCATTTGGTCAAGTTGATCATAACTTGGATACATATTAATCAGACTGCCTTCGGGTGCTCCAGCCTGTTTAATGATTTTAGCAATCAAAGCTGCAGAGCCAGGAACATTATGGGCATGTTTCAGAATGATAGGATTACCAACAATAAAGTTAGGTGCAAATACTCTGATAACTTGATAAAGTGGGAAATTCCAAGGCTCACATGCCATTACAACGCCAGTAGCTTGCTTTAGGTAATATGCATCACCTAATTGAGAATCAATTGGTTCAGGTTTTAACAATTCAGGACCCTTATCAGCAAAGTAATCACAAATAGAGGCGCAAAGATCAACTTCACCTTCAGATTCGCCAATCATTTTACCCATTTCACGGGTCATGATTTCAGCCATTTCTTTTTTATGCTCGCGTAAACCATCTGCAACTTTGTGCAATGTTGCTGTTCGAGTTTCAGGCTCTTCATGACGCCATTTTTGGTAAAGTGCGTTAGTTAAATTTAGTGCATCTTCTATTTGTTCAGCTGTCGGGTTGTCGTAGCTGGCAAAATTTTCATTAGTGTAAGGATTAATAGATTGATATTTAGCCATAATGTTATCTCCTTAAAAATATTTGTAGGATAAGCTTATCAAAAATATAAAACGTTTTCATCAATTATTATATCACATACAGAATATTTTACTAATAATTAGTAAGTAAATAATAAAAAATTATTTTATTGCCTGCAGAAGATAGTTTAGTGAACATTCTAAATATTGATTAGCATAAGACATCGCGTGTTTGGTGCCAGATATTATTTTTAAGTCAACTGCGTGATTATTTTGTGCTAAATAGTTAATAAAATCGAGTAAGTATGAAATAGGTGATAGCTCATCCGCAGAATTAATCATTAATAACTGGTGTAAATTAGTGTAATCATAAGATTTAGCATCCATCTTTTTTAATGTTTCTTCATTTTCCGAGCCTGCATAAGCCAAAGTGAAATATTTATAAAAAGCATTATTGATATCATGTAAATCAGATAAGCCCAGTTCTTTGCGTCCATCAATTGTAGGGGTTACATCTTGATGGTCTTCCATCCAAGCTGAATAACTAACAGGAGCCGACCAAGTCACAGTAGGGAAGCCATATTTACCTGCAATATTAAGTGCCATTGTGCCACCGCTGCTGGCGCCAATTTGGGTAATGTTGAGCTTTTTATTATTTACAAAGTTAGTTTTTAACAACCATTCAACAAAGTTAATGCTATCTTGGTGTGCAAGCGGAAAAAGATGTTGTGGTGCAAGGGAATAATTAGGTGCAAAAACTGTAAAGCCTCGGTCAGCAATTTTACTGCATAAGTCTTTGAAGCTGCTTTTGTCTCCCCGAAACCAGCCTCCTCCATGCCAAAACAACAATATATCATTCGAATTACTGTTATCTGGTTGGTAAATATCTGTTTGCAATTTTCTTTGTTTATCATAAGTAACGTCAGTGATAATTTGGGTCATTAAGTTTTCCTCCAAAAATTATATTGTTAGTATCTATTATACTTTAACTGAAAGCTGTATTTGCTTTAAAACTAGCTTCCTTTTATTTTTATAAGCGAAATATTTAAATTATTTAAATATTAGTATTTAATGAATTAAAAACTAATCACGCTGCATATTTTTTGGTAAAATGAGGCTTAACATTGGAGGTAAGTTATGCATCTGTCTGCTAAAGCTAGTCGAAGATTAATCAATATTCTGACTATTGTCAGTGGGATTATCATTATTCTTTTGTGTATTTATTGGTACAAAATAGGAATATTTACTAGTCAAGCTAAAATGAAAGCATATTTGGCTAATAAGAGAATAATCGGACCAATTATTTTTGTTTTAATCCAAATAATTCAAGTAGTTATTCCTATTATTCCTGGTGGAGTCTCACTTCTGGGCGGAGTTATCTTCTTTGGACCAATAGCCGGCTTTATTTATAACTATGTCGGAATCTGTGTTGGCTCGATTATTAACTTCTTTTTAGCGCGTTTTTATGGCAGACCGTTTATTCTCCATATCGTTTCTGAAAAAACTCTTGATAAATATATGAAGTGGACCAAAAATCAGCGTAAATTTAACTGGTTTTTTGCGGTCTGTATTGTTGCACCAATGGCACCAGATGATGTTCTCTGTCTTTTAGCTGGTTTAACTGATATGAAGTTCTGGACTTATTTTTGGATAATTATATTGGGTAAGCCCTGGACTATTCTTGCTTATAGCTTCGCACTTGATTTTGGCATGGACTGGTTGCTCAAACTGGTTGGCCACTAATGGTCAGTCGCATTTATTTACGGCCGTTTAATCTAGCCGATGCGTCAACTTTACTTAAATGGGGCCAAGATGAATATTATCAGCGTCTAGCCGGCTTTGGTCATTATCAAAATTTAGCAGAAGCTAAAGTTGCTGCAGGACAGTATGCTGCCAGAAAATATAGTTATGGCATTTGTTTGAAAAATTCACGGCAGTTAATTGGTTTAGTTGAACTATATAATAGGGGGACTAACGAAGAAGAACTGCTGCACACTAAAGAAGTTGGTTTCTTGCTTGATAAAGACTTTTCCGGTCACGGGTATATGACGGAATCTTTAAAAATACTTTTTGATTATGCATTCAAAAAGCTTGATCAGTCGGAAATCTGGGCCGGAACTTACCAAAATAATGCCCGCTCACAGAATTTACTTGCTCGGTTAGGCTTTAAGCTGATTTATTCGGTGGATATGAGTAGAGTAAGTAGTCTTTTTAAATATCAAGAAAAATTTTTCCTGTTAAAAAAATCAGAATGGTTTGATATTGAACAAAAGTTTAAATTTTAAAAGCAACATTTTTACTAAAATAAATCTAAAAAACATTAAAACTTATTTGCTAAAAAATGCATAATAGCTTAAAATAATATCCAAACACGGAATCCTAAGACTGATTAAGAGAGTTCGCATAGTGGTGCAAGCGAATAGAGGTCGTTTCCAGATTCCATTTATGTGGGTAATTAATAGTTACACGGCACGCGGCATCGTTATCGCCGACTCTTAATGAAGTGCAGCTAAATTTAGCTGAAACTGGGTGGTACCGCGAAGCCATGTATGAGCCAATTCGTCCCAATTTGATGGGATGAGTTGGCTTTTTTTGTGGAGGTAAAAAGATGCTGGATATTAAGGTGATTCGTGAGAATCTTGATTGGGCCAAAGATAAACTTGGTAGACGTGGCGTTAAGCCGGAAGAATTGGATGAATTAGTCAAAATTGACGCTGACCGGCGTGAAGAGTTGAACCGCAGCGAGCAGTTAAAAGCGGAACGTAATACTGTTTCAAAAGAAATTGCTGAAATAAAAAGGAATAAAGAAGATGCTTCTGCTGCAGTTCAAAAAATGCGTGAAGTTGGACAGGAAATTAAGGAACTTGATGATAAGGTTGCCAAATTAACTGAAAAGCAAAATTATATTTTGTTGAGACTGCCTAACTTTCCCGATGATTCTGACCCAATCGGACCTGATGAAAGTTATAATGAAGAAGTTCGTAAATGGCATGAGCCAACTAAATTAGACTTTAAGCCTAAAGCACACTGGGACATCGGTACAGATTTAGATATCTTGGATTGGGACAGAGGTGCTAAAGTTTCAGGTGCCCGTTTTGTCTATTATAAGGGTGCCGGTGCTTTACTCGAACGCGCTGTTTTTAACTTCTTCCTTGATGAAAACACTAAGGAAGGATATACCGAAATAATTCCGCCATATTTAGTTAATGATGAATCAATGCAAGGTACAGGACAATTCCCTAAGTTCCGCGAAGATGTTTATACCATTGTTGATAATGATAATCCAGACAAGCCAAGGGACCTAACTTTGATTCCAACTGCTGAAGTACCTCTTGTTAATTACTTCCGTGATGAAATTATTCATGGTGATAAATTGCCGATCAATGTTACAGCATTGTCTCCAGCATTTAGAAGCGAAGCTGGTTCAGCTGGTCGTGATACTCGTGGTTTAATTAGAATGCATGAGTTTAGAAAAGTCGAAATGGTAAAAATTTGTAAGCAGGAAGATTCATGGGATGAATTAGAAAAGCTGACTCATAACGCTGAACACTTACTGCAAAAACTAGATTTACCATATCATGTAGTTGCTTTATCTACTGGGGATGCCAGTTTTACTAGTGCCAAAACTTATGATTTGGAAGTCTGGATGCCAGCACAAGATAAATATCGTGAAATTTCCAGTTGCTCGAACTGTACTGACTTCCAGGCTCGTCGTGCACAAATTCGTTACCGCGATGAAGGTGGCAAATTGCATTTAGCACATACTCTTAATGGCTCAGGTTTGGCTGTTGGTAGAACTGTTGCCGCAATTTTAGAAAACTATCAAAATGAAGATGGCACAGTTACTGTACCAGAAGTTTTGGTTCCTTATATGAACGGAATGACAAAAATTACTAAAGAAGAAACTCTAATTTAGAGAAACAATTATTTTTTGCGTGAGTTTAATAAACTTGCGCTTTTTTTGGGAAAATTTTTTTGCTGCAATACTTGAAAAAATGATCAAATTACGAATAATTAGTAAATTGGTCTAGTCATAAAAGCGAAAAATTGCAGTATCAGATATTAGACAAAACTAATTTGATTACTAATTTACTTAAATAACGAACAAAATGATTGAGTTGACGAATTAAGATAAAAAGAGTAAGGTATTACTTGTGTTTGAGCGAGTTACGACAAGTAACGAGTTCAAAACAAAATCAAGCAAAAGCAGTTGACAAAAGTCAGATGTTTTAGTAAGATAATAAACGCTGTCCGGTAAGACGGCAAAACGAGTCAGAAAAAAGTGCTTGACAAAAGCGCTTGAATCTGGCAAAATAAAAAAGCTGCTTTAGAGCAGCAGGTAGTACCTTGAAAACTGAACAATGTTTTCGCAAAAATGTGCGGGTTATCAAGAACCCAAAACAAAAGAGCGAAGTCAATTTCGCAAG
>NZ_BTTV01000003.1:0-264350 GCF_036246345.1 Lactobacillus rizhaonensis
CCACAATTGGTTGCCAACCAGCAGTACCGCCAGGGTTAACCGAGGCATTTTTAGTGTAAACATAGGTGACTTCCGTTTCCGTGCCAGAGAATTTGCCAGTTGGCTTAGTCTTCAAAGTATAACCCGGGATGACTTTAACAGCACTGTCCGGATAAGGGTCACCAATAGCACCTGTTAGTTGTTCATCGGTTATACCAGCAATTGGCTTACCATTCTGGTCAACGTAATGAGCTACGACCGTGACTAATTTAGCGTAAATATAGGTGACTTCCGTTTCAGTACCAGAGAACTTGCCTGTCGGTTTTGTTTTCAAAGTATAACCTTTGATATCTTTAACAGCACTGTCCGGATAAGGGTCACCAATCTTGCCACTTAGAGTTTCATCATCGGCAATCGGCTTGCCATCCTGGTCAACATAGTGCGCCAGCACCTTAACCTGGTTAGTGTAAACATAAGTGACTTCCGTTTCCGTGCTGGAGAACTTGCCACTTGGCTTTGTTTGAATTACATAGCCGGCAATTTCTTTTGCGGGATAGTCATCGCCAATCTTGCCGGTTAAAGTGTCATCACTAGCAATCGACTTGCCATCCTGGTCAACGTAGTGGGCCAGCACCTTAACCTGATTAGTGTAAACATAGGTAACTTCGGTTTCCGTACCAGAGAACTTGCCAGCCGGTTTTGTTTGGATTACATAGCCGGCAATTTCCTTTGCAGGATAGTCATCACCAATCTTGCCGCTTATTGTTTCATCCTTGGCAATAGGCTTACCGTCCTGGTCAACATAGTGGGCCAGTACTTTGACCTGGTTAGTATAAACATAAGTGACTTCGGTTTCAGTACCTGAGAATTTGCCTGTCGGTTTTGTTTGAATTACATAGCCGGCAATTTCCTTTGCGGGATAGTCATCGCCAATCTTGCCGGTTAAAGTGTCATCACTAGCAATTGGTTTCCCGTCCTGGTCAACGTAATGAGCCAGCACTTTGACCTGGTTAGTGTAAACATAAGTGACTTCGGTTTCAGTACCAGAGAACTTGCCTGTCGGTTTTGTTTGAATTATATAGCCGGCAACCGTTTTATCTGGGTAATCATCACCAATCTTGCCAGTTAAAGTGTCGTCATCGGCAATCGGCTTGCCGTCCTGGTCAACATAGTGGGCCAATACCTTGATCTGATTAGTGTAAACATAAGTGACTTCGGTTTCAGTACCAGAGAATTTACCGCTCGGTTTGGACTTCAAAATATAACCTTTGATATCTTTAACAACATTATCTGGATAAGGCTGACCGATGATACCGCTTATCGTCTGGTCAAGCGCACCCGCAATTGGCTTGCCGTCTTGGTCAACGTAATGGACCAGCACTTTAACCTGATTAGTATAAACATAAGTGACTTCCTGGACTTTATCTGTATAAGTTCCGCTAGCATTTGCAGGAGTGATTTTTACCACATAACCAGCAATATCTTGGGGTTCGCTGCTATAGGAGTCACCGATTTTCCCATTTAAAATTTTGTCTTCTGCCAGTTTTTTTCCAGCTTCATCGAGGTAGTGGACTGTAACTGCTCCGCCTAACCTGACATACGTATCCTGGTCTCTGCTCCCGGAATAGTTACTCATTAATTGACTAGAAGTCCAGCTCTTATTTCCCTGTGGCTTATCTACTGTGCCATTGCCTACATTCAACCAGGTGCCGGATGCATCAAGGTCAGTTCCCTGTAAATAATTATTAGGACCCAGAACTAAAGTAGATAAATCACGTAAATTCCCTAACATTCTTTTTTTATTAGTCACCTGAGCCATCTGGAAACTACTGATATTTAGAGTTTTTAAGTTTGTGGCGCTACTAAACATATATGACATATCAGTTACTTTTCTAGTATTAAAATTGCGTAAATCTAGACTAGTTACACCTGAAAGGCAAAACATAAAGCTCATATCAGTAACACTAGAGGTATCAAAACTGTGTAAGTCTATGCTCGATAACTTATAACAACTGGCAAACATCATAGTCATATTAGTTACTTTCTTGGTGTTAAAGCTACTCAGATCAAGATGCTCTAAACTTTCACACGAATAAAACATCTCTTGCATATTAGTGACTTCAGAAGTATCAACTTGATCTAAACCCTCAATTTCAGTTAGGCCACTAAGCAGCCAAAACATCCAAGAGGCATTGCCAACGAGCTTCAATGGCCCTGTAATCTTGATTTTCTTAATAGATTTATATACATCATTATCTCTAAAAAGTTGATAAAGGTGTTGAGGATTAGTCACCGTACCACCTGGTATAGTTACTATACCAGTAACAGTATCAAAAGTTACCTTGAGTCCGCCCCAAGAAGCTGTCAAAACAGACCGCGGGGTAATTCCTTTAGCTTCTTCGCCCGCAGCTGGCGGTTCATTGCTAGCCGCAGCTTCAGAAGTAGGACTTGCTTGATTGTTATTAGCAACAGCACTATCAGTTGAAGCTGCTGTTTGATTATTATTGCTAGCTGGTAAGGAGCTACTTTGAGCTCCTTGCTTTTTAGCGGCAGAATCAACTAAAGTATCAGCTTTAGCCGTATCAGGAGACATAATAATTAAGCCCAAGGTAGCAGCCGCTAAGCTAGTAAATATTAATTTGCCCCGATGGTGGCAGTTGGATTTAGAATTCATTGTCAAACCATAATTAAACCTTTCACAAATTAAAGAAATAAAACAAAAAGATAAAGTAATAATACCATTTTAAAAGTAAAAATAACAGTTTATATTGAGGCTTTATACAACAATAGTATATGATTGCTATCCTTAAAAACTAATAATTAGGCAATGAAAAAAGCAATGACTTTTGAAGCCATTGCCTTTTAATTAAGCGGATAGCGTGAATCGAACCCGCATCTTCAGCTTGGGAAGCTAACATTTTACCATTAAACTATACCCGCATCACTCAAACAGTTTACCATGTTTCGCTTGCGAAACCAAGTTTTGTTTTTAATTTTTAAAAATTGGCTAGATAGAAAACATATCTAAATCTTATAGTATTTTAGCGTGTTTTAGCTTAATTTGGGTAATAACAGGTGATAGAAAGTTTTTAGAATTGTTACTTTTTATGAGGCATTTTGACAGAATCAAGATTTAACTGGCTGCGATCAACTAATGATGAGAAGTTTTGAAACAGCCATTGGCGCAATTCATCTGCCTGAATAACTAAAGGCATACGGTCATGGATTGGGGCATAGTCCGCGTTAGGTTTAGTAGTAACCATTGAAAAATGATCTTTTTGATAGATTCCTGCTATTAACGTCAGTGCGGCATTAGCATTTTTAAAACTGAAGCGTTCATGATAATGATGGTTATTTTCACCCAGATAGGTCTCGTGACCGGATTCAAAAAATTGTTTGGCGATAATAATGCAGCGAGATTTAGCAAAGGAAGAATCCCACATTGATCTTTTCTCTTCAAAGAAGCGTTCAACCCGGGCATTAAAAACTACTTTTTTGTGGTCGAACGGACTGGGATAACCCCAAGTTTTAGGCAGCAATTGCAATTGATTATCTGAATATACTAGTACAGGAGCAATACCTTGTGGAAAGATATTCTGATTTTGAGGCAAGTTACTGGCGGGTTCTATTAATGGTAAATTTAAGTCGTTTGCTAAGTATTTTTTAATTTCGGCCAAACTTGGCAGTTGAAATTGATTACACATTTTTTCCTCCGTGTTTATTCATTACTTGATTTTTGGTAGAATTAATATAATTATTACATTAAAAAGATTTTAATTATTTAAGGAAGGCAGATTATGATGAAAAAGAAAGTTATCCTTACAGGTGATCGCCCAACTGGAAAATTGCATGTGGGTCATTACATTGGTTCATTAAAGAATAGGGTAAAATTGCAAAATTCGGGTGAATATCACCCATTTATAATGATTGCTGATACTCAAGCTTTAACTGATAATGCCCGTAATCCTGAAAAAATTCAAAAGAGTTTAATTCAAGTAGCACTGGACTATTTGGCAGTAGGGATAGATCCTGAAATTTCTACAGTTTTCGTTCAATCTCAAATACCTGCTCTGTTTGAATTAACAGCTTATTATATGGACTTAGTCACAGTCAGCCGCTTGGAGCGTAATCCGACTGTTAAGGCCGAGATCAAGCAAAAAGGTTTTAACGATTCTATTCCCGTGGGCTTTTTAAATTATCCAGTATCACAAGCGGCTGATATCACAGCCTTTAAGGCAACTTTGGTACCAGTTGGAGATGATCAAGAGCCCATGCTAGAACAAGCACGTGAAATTGTGCGAACTTTTAACCGCGTATATAACTGCAATGTTTTAGTAGAACCTAAAGGCTACTTCCCGGAAAAAGGTGAGGGACGGTTGCCTGGTCTAGATGGTAATGCCAAAATGTCCAAATCCTTAAATAATGCTATTTATCTGTCTGATGACGCCAAGACCGTTGAACAAAAAGTAATGTCAATGTATACTGATCCCCAGCATATTCATGTTGAAGATCCAGGTAAAGTAGAGGGTAATACTGTCTTTACCTATCTTGACATTTTTGATCCTGACAAGGATAAGGTAGCGCAATTAAAGGCAGATTACCAAAAAGGTGGCTTGGGTGACGTTAAAATTAAGCGTTACTTAAATTCGGTGTTGGAAAATGAATTGACTCCAATACGTGAGCGGCGCGCTAAATATGAACAGAATACATCTATTGTTTATGATATGCTGATTGAGGGCTCTAAAAAAGCAAACGAAGTAGCTGATCAAACCTTACAAGAGGTACGAGACGCAATCGGTTTGAATTATTTCAAGAGGTAAAAAAATGCGTAAGCGAATTCCCTGGAAACAGTACTTTATGATGCAGGCTTTAGTGATTGCCCAGCGTTCAACATGTGACCGAGCTTTGGTTGGTAGTGTTTTAGTAAAAAAGAATCGTATTATTGGAACGGGTTATAACGGTTCCGTTACGGGTCAGCCTCATTGCGATGATGTAGGTCATCAATTAGTTGACGGTCACTGCGTGCGGACAATTCATTCTGAAATGAACTCACTTATTCAGTGTGCACGTAACGGCGTTTCAACCGATGATACTGAAATTTATGTTACACACTTTCCCTGTTATAATTGTGCTAAAGCCTTAGCGCAGGCTGGAGTTAAAAAAATCAATTATTATTTTGATTATAATGACAGTCCTCTGGCGATTAAACTTTTTAAAGACTGTGGGGTTCCTTATGAACAAATTAAAATCGATCGGCAATATGTGGAGCAATTGGCCCATAAGCTGGAAGACGCTGAAAACTAAATTAGCGTTATTTACGGCTTTATTCGGTATTTTTCTGACAATGACGGGCTTTTCAAGTCCTAACATTAAAGATAATAGTAATTTGCTCGAGCGTGAAACCAGTAAATTGATTTTGGCCAAAAATGACCGTTATTTTCAAACCAGTGAGCAACCACAAATCATTGTCAAAACGGTGAACCGGGTTGACCATTTAACGCCCGCCAAATTAAATAAATATAAACGGACAGTTTTTATCGTTGTGGGTACTAAAAACAAGAAGCGTAACGTGCAGATATATTCCAGTAAAGATCTCCATAGTGCATTTTCTGCTGATGTCCGGACAAATATAATTCGGTCTCAATCTGACAAATTGCGTAGTAATAATAAAAAGAAGTTTAATGAAGGGTTACGTTTTGTTTTTAGGGCATGTGCCACTACCATTGACCAGCGTTACCAATATTCACTTGATAAATATGACTTGTCCAGTGATGAGCGCGCGCAACTTTCCCACCCTCATAGGCTGGCTTTACCTATCGCTTTAGCCTTGGCACTAGTAATCAGCGGCTTAGTTTACTTTTTTAAAAATAATTTGAACATAAAAAGGTAAAAATGTTGACTTTATCATGTGTTATGTATTAAACTCACAGTGCGAATTAAATAAGAACAAATAAACTGTTAGGTGAGACTCCTACGTGAACAAATGCTATCGCCCGGAAACATCCAGAGATGCCAACGGGTCAAATAGTTTTCGTCGATATAAGGCGCAAACCAGATAGCTAGCAGCATAAGCTTACGTCACGTAGTGTTAAAACTGAACGATGAGTATAATAATACCTGTTGAAAAGGGACGCCAAGCGGTTAGCTAGGTGGCCCTTTTTTAGTTTGTTTGAATTAGTTGTGTGATGAGGAGAGTGGGGAAAATGCTGAAAAAACCAAATGGTACTACTAGCAATAAAGATTTAGAACTGGTAAAAGCAATAGCTAAAGAAAGCAGATCAGAGACTTTAGCAAGACTGCATGCAAGCAGTGATGGTTTAACTAGCCAGCAAGCTGAAAAAAACCGGGAGGAATATGGTTCTAATACTATTGCTACAAATAGACATAATTCTAAACTCCGCTTTTTGGCAGAGGCTTTCATTACCCCTTTTACTTTAGTATTGCTAGTCTTAGCTACGTTGTCTTTATTTACTGACTATATTTTTGTGCCTGCTGGCGAAAAGGACCTAACTACTGTAGCAATTATGGTCACAATGGTTTTGATTTCCGGGATAACCAGTTTTGTGCAAAACGTCCGGTCATCTAATGCTGTGGATTCCTTACTTAAGCTTGTTTCTGTTACTACAGATATTATTCGCGATGGTAAAGACCAGGAAATTGATACCAGTGAAGTGGTTGTAGGTGATGTGATTCGGTTAGCTGCAGGCGACATGGTACCGGCAGATATGCGTCTTTTAACCAGTAAGGACCTCTTTTGTTCTTCCAGTTCTTTAAATGGTGAATCAAATCCGGTAGAGAAAATCGCTACTGCCAAGCCAAAAATCGGGGCGGACCGTGATTATCTGGATTATCCTAATATTTTATATGAAGGTACAACAATCGTTTCCGGTTCGGGCTTAGGAATTGTTTTTGCGACTGGTGAAAGAACCATATTCGGCAAATTGGCTCATGATATTTCACATAACGATGTTAAAAACACAACTTTTGATGTTGGTATCAAAAATGTTTCTAAATTATTAATAATTATGACTGCCATCATCGCACCTTTAGTTTTCATTATCAATGGTATTACTAAGGGCGATTGGGTAAATGCCTTGATCTTTTCAATTGCTACTGCAGTTGGATTAACTCCCGAAATGCTGCCTGTAATTGTAACCACCAATCTGGTTAAGGGATCAATCGAAATGTCCAAAAAAGGCACGATCGTTAAAAAAATGAATTCAATCCAAAACTTTGGTTCAGCTGATATTTTGTGTACTGATAAAACCGGTACCCTTACTCAGGACAAAGTAGTTCTGGAACGTCATTATGATTTAAATTTACGGGAAAATCCGCGGATTTTGGAGTTAGGCTATCTTAATTCCAATTACCAAACGGGGATGAAAAACCTGATTGACAAAGCAATCATTGAAGCTGCTGGGGATGAACTGGATATCAGTGAAATTCAGCGTGATTACAATAAGATTGATGAAATTCCGTTTGACTTTTCCAGAAGACGCATGAGTGTGGTGGTGGAAAACGCAGATGAGCAGCACGGCGAGCACTTGCTAGTAACTAAAGGTGCCTCAGAAGAAATGATGGCTGTTGCTACCAAGCTTGAAGTTGACGGACAGATTTTACCTTTAACACCTGAACGTAAGCAAAAAGTAATGGCTAAAGTAAATGACATGAATGATGATGGCTTACGTGTGATCATGCTGGGTTACAAGCGTAATCCTGCACCTGTCGGTGAATTTTCAGTAAAAGATGAAAATGACCTTATTCTTTGCGGCTATCTTGCTTTTCTTGATCCACCTAAGGAGAGTGCTAAAGATGCTTTGGCTCGCCTAAAGTACGATGGAATTAACGTTAAAATTCTGACAGGAGATAACGAGGCCGTTACCAGAACTGTTGGCTTACAAGTTGGTTTAAATGTCGATACAGTTTATTCAGGTGCAGATCTTGAAGGCAAGAAGCCTGAAGAGTTGGCAAAAATGGTGGAAGAATGCAATATTTTTGTCAAATTATCACCGGAAGATAAAACCAAAATTATTAATCTGTTAAAGCAAAATGGTCATACTGTAGGCTATATGGGTGATGGTATCAACGATGCCCCAGCAATGAAAGCAGCTGATGTCTCAATTTCTGTGGATACTGCTGTGGATATTGCTAAGGAATCTGCTGATATTATTCTGCTGCATAAAGATTTGAATGTACTAGAAGAGGGCGTGAGAATCGGTCGAAAAGTATTTGGCAATACTATGAAATATATCAAGATTACACTTTCTTCCAACTTTGGTAATATTTTATCAATTATGGTAGCCTCTTCATTCCTGCCATTCTTACCAATGCTGCCACTGCAACTTTTGGTTTTAGATTTACTCTACGGCACTAGTTGCTTGGCTCTGCCATTTGATGACATGTCTGATAAATTTTTAAAAGAACCACGAACATGGTCAACCAAGAAGTTGCCTAAGTTTATGTTTTACTTTGGTCCAACTTCATCCGTCTTCGATATTTTGACTTTCGCGTTGCTATTCTTTGTAATCTGCCCACAATTGACAGGTGGCAATTACAGCACCCTGGGAGCAACACAACAGGTTGCATTTGTCGCTCTTTTTCACACTGGCTGGTTTATTGAATCACTTTGGACTCAGGAAATGGTTATTCACGCTTTGCGTGATCCGCGCTTACCATTTATTAAGCAGCACGCTGCACCGGGAGTTACCCTGGCTACATTTGGTGCTGGTGTAATTGGAACTTTGATTCCATTTTCATTCTTGGCAACAAAGCTGGGCTTTGGCAAGATGCCAATTGAATTTATGTGGGTAGTACTCGGTATACTTGTTCTATATATTTTATTGACTACAGTTGTCAAGTATTTCTATTTAAAGAGTGAAAAATTTTTAATCTAAAAATAAGTATAGAATACTAAATATCTACTAAAAAAGAGAACTCCGTAAGGAATTCGCTTTTTTGTTAGTGTAGTATAATATAGTATAATTAAGCAAAAATTAAGGAGAAAATGAATATGGCTGATAAAAAAACTTTTTATATCACAACACCAATCTACTATCCATCCGGCCGATTGACTATCGGTAATGCTTATACCACAATCGCAGCTGATGTAATGGCACGCTACAAGCGCAGCCAAGGCTACGACACTTTCTTTTTAACTGGTACTGATGAGCACGGATTAAAAATTGAACAAAAAGCTGAAAAGCAAGGGGTTAAACCGCAAGAGTTTGTAGATAAAATGGTGGCCATTTATAAAAAGTTGTGGCAAAGCCTTGATATTTCATACGATAAATTTATTCGTACTACTGATAAAGAACACGTTAAAGGCGTACAAAAGATTTTTGAGCAGCTGTTAAAACAAGGTGATATTTATCTAGGCGAATATACAGGCTGGTATTCTGTAGAAGACGAGGAGTATTTTACAGAATCACAATTGGCTGAAGTGTATAAAGACGATGATGGTAATGTGATCGGTGGTAAGGCGCCATCCGGTCATGAAGTCCAATTGGTTAAAGAACCATCATACTTTTTCAAGATGAGTAAATACGCTGATCGACTTTATCAGTACTACCAAGACCATCCTGATTTTATTCTGCCTCATTCTCGCGAAAAGGAAATGGTCAACAATTTCATAAAGCCTGGTCTGGAAGATTTATCTGTTACCAGAACGACTGTTTCCTGGGGTATTCCTGTTCCAAGTGATCCTAAACATGTTGTTTATGTTTGGATAGATGCTTTATCTAACTATATTACTGCATTGGGCTATGGCTCAGATGATGATTCTTTATTTAAAAAATACTGGCCGGCTGATATTCACTTGGTAGGTAAAGAAATTGTTCGTTTCCACACCATATACTGGCCGATTATGTTGATGGCTTTAGGTTTGCCATTGCCTAAGCATGTTATTGGTCACGGCTGGGTTTTGATGAAGGACGGCAAGATGTCCAAGTCGAAGGGTAACGCGGTTTATCCTGAATCTATTATTAACCGTTATGGCGTGGATGCATTGCGTTACTACTTAATGCGTGCTCTGCCATTTGGGTCTGATGGTGTCTTTACGCCAGAAGATTTCGTTGAGCGCGTTAACTATGACTTGGCTAACGACTTAGGCAACCTGCTCAACAGAACTGTTTCCATGATCAATCAATATCAAAATGGAAAAGTTGAACCAGTTGCCCAAGAGCAGGATGACTTAGGCAAGGATTTAGCTCAAACGGCGGCAGACGTTATTGCCAACTACAAAAAAGAAATGGATACTTTGCACTTTACCCAGGCAATTGAAGATATCTGGAAGTTTATTAATCGTGCTAATAAGTATATTGATGAAACTATGCCTTGGAAATTAAATAAGGAGGGTAAAGCTGCAGATGTAGCGCGTGTAATGTCAAACCTGGCAGAAAGCCTACGTATCATTGCTTTGCTAATTGCTCCAATTATGACCAGGACTCCAGTAGAAATGTTCAGACAATTAGGTCTTGACTGGAACAATGATGAGCACAAGCAACTTGAATTTGGTAACTGCGCTTGGGACACTCAAGTCATTTCCGATCCCAAGCCGATCTTTCCAAGAGTTAAGCCTGAAGAAGAAATTAAATACATTAAAGACGAGATGGCTAAAGCTAAGCCGAAGAAGGAAAGCCGTAGCGAACAAGGTAAGGATAAGGAAATATCCATAGACGATTTCGCTAAGGTCAAAATTCAAGTCGGTAAAATTTTATCTGTTGAGCCGGTTCAAGGTTCTAAGAAATTGCTTCAGTTCCAAATGGATTTTGGCAATGGCGATGAAAGACAGATTTTAAGTGGTATTAGGCAATATTATCCTAATGCCAGTGAATTACTTGGCAAAAAGGTTTTGGCAGTAACCAATCTTAAGCCACGCAAGATGTTAGGTCATTTGAGTCAAGGTATGCTTTTATCCAGTGAGAAAAATGGAGAAGTTAAGTTAGCCTTGGTTGGCGATGAACATGCAGTTGGGGCGCAATTAAGTTAATGAAATTAATTGATAACCATACTCATTTACAAGATGAACCGTTTAGGGGCAAAGAAGAGTTTTACCTTGATCGGGCGCAAAAATTAGGTGTGACCAAAATAATTTGTGCAGGACAGGATCCTGAATTTAACAAGCGCGCGATTGATTTAAGCCAGCGTTTTACTCAAGTCTTTGCGATGGTGGGTTATTGTCCTGACGTGGCCAAAGATTATAACCAAAAAGCAGAAGACTTGCTAATTGAACAACTGCAACTTCCTGGGGTAGTGGCCTTAGGTGAAGTAGGACTAGATTACTATTGGGATGAATCTCCGCGTGACAAACAAAGAGAGGTTTTTGCCAGACAGATTGAACTGGCCCATGAATTGAAAAAACCGGTTGATATTCATACGAGGGATGCTTTTGGCGATTGCTATGAGATATTAAAAAACAGTAATTTAGAGTACGGTGCAATTTTGCATAGCTTTAATGGTGATGTTTCATGGCTGACTAAATTCTTGGATTTAAATGTATATTTTTCTTATTCTGGTGTTGTTTCATTTACTAAAGCAACCGAAGTGCATGAAGCGGCCAGAAAGACTCCTTTAGAGCGATTGTTGGTGGAAACTGATGCTCCATATTTAACTCCTAAACCATATCGCGGCCGGCAAAATGAACCAGGCAATGTTTATTACGTAGCTCGTGCTATTGCGGAATTAAAGGATCTTCCGTTAGAAAAAGTTGCTCAGGCAACATATGCGAATACGATGAGGGTCTATGGTCTTAACTAAAAAACAATTTAATGCCGTTGTTGTCGTTGAGGGAAAAGACGATACTATTCGCCTTAAACAGTTTTTCCCCGGAATTGAAACTATTGAAACAAATGGTTCTGATGTTCCTGATACAGTGCTTACTGAGTTGCAGGAACTAGCTCATAAAAGAGAAATTATTGTCCTGACAGATCCAGATTTAAATGGCGAGCGAATAAGACGTATAGTTACTAAGGCAGTGCCAACCGCTAAACAGGCTTTTATAACACGTAAAGAGGGCGAACCCCATAAAAAAGGTTCACTTGGCGTTGAGCATGCATCAAAAAAGGCACTGGTAAAAGCATTAAGTGCTTTACATGAAAAGAAGCTGCCCAGCAGTGATTTAACCAGGAAAAAGTACCAGGAACTGGGTTTAGCCAGTGGCCTTAATTCACGCAAATTGCGGGAGCAAGTTGGGATTAAGCTGCGCGTTGGTTATGGTAATGGCAAACAATTCTACCAACGTTTACAGACTTTTGGTATTTCACTTGCGGAACTTAGCCAAACTGTCGAGGAGGTTAAAGATGAACACTGAGATTCCTATTGGCTCTCCAGTTAGAACTCAAGCAATTATAAACCGTTATTTTATGAAGGCTAAGAAAAGCTTGGGTCAAAATTTTTTGGTTGACCTGGATGTACTTCAAGGTATAGTTCAAGCTGCTGCAATTAAACCTGGTGATCAGGTGATTGAAATTGGGCCAGGAATTGGTTCTTTGACTGAACAACTGCTCAACGCTGGAGCTAAAGTTTTTGCTTATGAAGTTGATGAAAACCTCCCGGAAGTGTTGCAGAATGAACTACCCGCAAAAATAAATGGTAAACCTTTGGATCAATGCTTTAAATTAAAAATGAAAGATATTTTAAAGGCTGACTTTGCAGCCGATCTAGTTGATTTTTTTGATTTTGATAAACCGATCAAAGTTGTTGCCAATTTACCTTATTACATTACAACTCCAATCATTTTCTTTCTTAATAATTCTCAACTGAAATTTACCAGTTTAACCTTGATGATGCAAAAAGAAGTGGCAGACCGTTTGCATGCCCATGTCGGAACAAAGGAATATGGGCCTTTAACAATCGCGGTTCAAGCCGAAATGAGTGTGCAGCCTTATTTGACTGTGAAAAGCAGCTCATTTATACCCCAGCCCAAGGTTGACTCAAGCGTCGTAGTTTTAAAACCTTTAGCGGCAGCGAAAAAACCTGATATAGATAACCTTGAACACTTTAACCGGATAGTAAAAATGTGTTTTGCTCAAAGACGTAAAACATTAAATAATAACTTAAAAGTTCTTCTGCCAGATGAAAAACAACGCTTGGCTTTGATTAAATCTTTGGGTGTCGATTCACGAATTCGTCCAGAACAACTGACACTAGAACAATTTGTTGAAATTGCACACAGTGTGTCGGTTAAAAATTGACGAAAATATTCTGGGGTAGTTTTTAAAAAGAATTGAAAAAATAATAATAAAGTGGTATAATACAACTCAAAGGAGTTGTTTTCATTGCCAACATCTATTATGACCATTAAGAGTAAGCTTGATTCACATTTAGGTGATTCATTAACTGTAGTTGCAAGAGCTGGACGTAAGAAAGTAACTAAAAGACGTGGAATTTTGAAGAACACTTTTCCTGCAGTTTTTGTAGTTGATTTAGATCAGGATTCAAATAACTTTGAACATGTTTCTTATAGTTACACAGATTTATTAACCAAAAATATTACATTAAAATTTGATAACGCTGTGCAATAAGATTAAGGCGTCATCTTAAGATTACTTTTTGGCAATAACATTTGGTAAAATGTTAGTGCCTTTTTTTATGGTTGAGTGTATAGTAGTAACTGGCAAAAGACAAACAATAGGAGGTAATTTCTATGAAACGTTCAGAGAGATTAGTTGATATGACTAAATATTTAATGGAACGACCACATGACTTAATTCCGCTGCCATTTTTTGCAAAGAGATATGGTGCAGCCAAATCTTCAATTTCTGAAGACCTGGCAATCTTGAAGCACACTTTAGCAAGTAATCAAGACGGAATTTTAGAAACTGTCGCAGGTGCAGCTGGGGGTGTGCGTTATATTCCTTTTTGGGGTAAAAAGCACGCGCAAAAATATTTAAATGAATTGGCCAGTCGCATTGAGGATCCTGACCGTATTTTAGCTGGAGGATTTGTTTACCTGTCTGATATTATTGGTAACCCACAAGACCTGGATAAGATTGGTAAATTGATTGCTACCAGGTATGCATATTCAAATATTGATATTGTGATGACTATCGAAACCAAGGGCATTGCCTTGGCTCAGGCAGTCGCACGTTATTTAAATGTACCATTTATCATTGCTCGTAAACGCTCAAAAGTAACTGAGGGAGCAACAGTTTCAGTAAATTATATTTCTTCTTCACTTGATCGTGTTTCTAAAATGGAGTTGCCCACAAGGGTGTTAAAAGAAAATTCAAATGTACTGCTGATAGATGATTATATGATGGCTGGCGGTACGTTGACGGGAATGCAGCAACTGGTAAAAGAATTTAATGGCAACATTGCTGGCATTTGCGTTTTATGTGAAGCAGACTTTGACGATGTTAAACTAATTGAAGGTCATCTTTCTTTAATAAAAATTAAAAAAATAGATGATAAGAGGAAAGTTATCATGGCGGAGCCGGGTTCATTGATTGCTCATACAGATTTTGGCAACTTTTAGTTTTTCAGACAGTATAATAAAATATAAATAGTAATTTAAGAATATAAAAGAGGCTGAAAATCTATGAAAAAGTTTGTAATTGTTCTAGCGGCTGGCAAAGGAACACGTATGAAGTCAAAATCATGCAAAGTTTTGAACAAAATATGTGGGAAAACAATGGTTGAATATGTGGTCGAAGCTGCTCAGGCTACTGAACCGGATAAAATAGTTACGATTGTTGGTAATGGCGCTGAAGAAGTTAAAAAAGTCCTTGCCGGTAAATCTGAGTTTGTGCTACAGAAAAAACAACTTGGCACTGGTGATGCTGTTTTAACTGCTGCGAATAAGTTGGCAGCGGAAAATGGTGCTACTCTAGTAATTACTGGCGATACGCCATTATTTACGAGTCAGACTTTTCAAAAATTATTTGATTACCACCAAAGTAAGGGCAATGCAGCTACAGTTTTAACTGCCCAAGCACCTAATCCTTTTGGTTATGGCCGCATTATAAGGGATGACCAGGATAATGTCTTAAGGATTGTTGAGCAAAAAGATGGCACAGCAGAAGAATTGGAAACTAACGAAATTAATACTGGTGTTTTTTGTTTTGACAATCAGAAACTATTTAGCGCATTAAAGCAGGTTAACAACCATAATGCACAAGGAGAATACTATTTAACTGATGTATTGGAAATCCTGCGCAATCAAGGTGAAAGAATTGGAGCATATAAAATGCCTGATTTCAGTGAAAGCCTTGGGGTTAATGATCGCATGGCATTAGCACAGGCTACTAAAACTATGCAGAAGAGAATCAATGAAAAGCATATGGTTAATGGCGTTACTTTTATTGATCCAGAAACGGCATATGTAGATGTGGATGTTAAAATTGGTTGTGATACTCAAATTGAGGGTAATGTAGTTATCAAGGGTAATGCAGAGATTGGCAATAATTGTGTAATTACCTCTGGTTCAAGAATTGTTGATTCAAAAATTGGCAATAATGTCACTGTGACTTCATCCACGCTTGAACAGGCCGAAATGGATGATTTTTCAGATATTGGTCCAAACTCACACTTGCGTCCTCAGGCTATTATTAGAAAGGGCGCCCACATTGGTAATTTTGTTGAAATTAAAAATGCTGAAATTGGTGAGAACTCTAAAGTTGGTCATTTAACTTATGTTGGTGATGCTACATTAGGTAAAGATGTTAATGTTGGTTGTGGTACTATCTTTGCCAATTATGATGGTGTGAAAAAAGATCACACTAACGTCGGTGATCATGCATTTATTGGTTCAGGTGCTACTTTAGTGGCACCGGTTAATATCGCTGATCATGCTTTTGTAGCAGCGGATTCAACAATTACTAAAGATGTAGCTAAATATGATATGGCGATTGCGCGTGGCCGACAGGTAAATAAGCCTGATTACTGGCATAAATTGCCCCTGTCTAACGATCCTAACTGGAAATAAAAAGCAAAATAGAGCTAAAATTAATTTTCAGCTCTGTTTAATTATGCATAATAACTAAAAAATAGCTCCTGAGTTCTTTAAACTCAAGAGCTATTTTAATAAGTTATGCTGCGCCTAATTATTTAAAATTAGTTTCTTTAACAAACTTATTTTTGGCAATGGTAAAGTACTTTTCGTGGTTAATTTTGACAGGACTACCATAAGTTTTAATTACCTGCTGTTTCCTTAAAACTTTTTTGCTAATTAGATTACCATGTTGGCTGTAAACATAAGCACTATGCCTTAATTTAAGCATTTTAGAATCAATATTGTTAGCGACAATGAATAAACCATCATCCAGTTCGTAGTATTTTTTACCATTGATGAATTGTTGGTTAACCGTATTAACAATTGAACTGGCTAGTATAATAATCTTGTTAGCACGTCTACCGTTTTGATCATATAGATATGAATTGTGCATAATAGTTTTTGCAACTGCTGCTTGCGCCTTTTTCGCTACGAGTTCGTTAATCGAAGCTGCACTGGTGGCTTTTTGCAAAGCAATATTTGCAACCTTAACAAAGCGGTTATGGGCAATAATGTAATATTTTTTACCCCGAATTGTGACTGCATTGCCATAGGTTTTAATATTATTGCCTTTTCTTAATACACCAGCTTTCTTTATGCGATTGCCATGTTTATTGTAAACATAGGCATTATGTCTTAATTTCTGACTAGTAGGAATAACATTACCTAGAGCAACATAGTAGATTTTATTCTGATTGCCCTTATCAACCAAGATGTAATAGCTCTGCCCGTTAATTTCTTTGATGCCGTACGAAGTAATGATTGAGCCGGCACCAAGAATAACTTTGTTAGCACGCTTGCCATTTTCATCGTAAAGGTAAGCGTTGTGCATTAAAGTTAATTCTTCACTGCTGGTTAAATCAAGTTTTGACTCTTTGTCTTCTTTGTTCGTAGTATTAACAGGCGTATTGTTAACAGGAGCTGGGATAGAATGATTGTTAGAACTATGATCGTTTTCGTGATTAATATCATGAAGAATACGGTCTATTGTGGCAGAATCTGTAACATCAAGATACATTTGCTTAATAGCATCATCACGTAATTTAGCAATTGTCTGACTGTCATTAACCTCAGGCTGTTTGAGAGAAGAGTTTGCCTTAGCCATATCTGTATCAATTTGGTTAATAATAGCTTTCTTTTCCTGCTCAGTGTATTTGCTTGAGGACTGAATTTCACTTGTAGCTGCTTTTTGTGCCTCTGCCAATGCCCCAGCAGCTATTTCTTTTTCACCAGTTAACTCCGTAGCGGCCAACTTATCTGCGTTAACAGAATTATTGAGAGCATCTTTGGCACTTTCATATGCTTTATCAATGATGGCAGTATCTGCTTTATCTTTAAATCTGTTTTTGAGAAGTTTAACAGCGGAATCGTAGGCAGCTGTTAGTCTTTCTTTTAGTACTGTGCTGTTGCTATTTAAAATATCATCCAGTTCCTTACTGTCAGCAACAATGATATTGTTTATTTGCGTGACAGCTTCTTTTCTGGCTTTTTCTATGCCAGCAGAATCTTGAGCCTGATCTATGGTGCCAGTTTGATTGTTATTGGCTTTAGCCACTTTTTGATCAATGTAATCTTTTATTACCTGCTTTTCAATATCAGTATAATTACTACCATCTTGATGCTTTAATTTATCAACTTGGTTTTTAGCATTGGCAGCAGTGTCGGCTACTGAGCCCTTAGCTATTTCTTTCTCAGCTGCAATCTTAGCTGCTGTGATATCTTCAATTGAGTCACCATTTACCTGTGAGTGCTCGTAGTATGCTTTATCAACACTGGTGGTATCGGCATTTTCACCAAATTTTTCTTTTAGTTCGGCTACTGCTTTTTGATGTTTAGCAGTTAATTCATTGTTTGCATCTGTTCTAAGCGAACTAATAGATTCATCTTTGGCGGCATTACCGGCACTGGTGATATCGGCTTTAGCGGTATCTTTGATTTTATCAATCTGCTCTTTCTTCTTGGATGTATCACCTTTAGGAGCACTGACTGCATCAATTTGATCCTTGGCTTTCTGGCTATCATTTTTAATTTGCTCTTTCAGCCTGTTCTTGGTTTCAGCAGCTAATTTTTCGTTGTTGTCAATTTCTGTAGTTACTTTTGCAGCTTTCTCATCAATGTCGGCTTTAGCCTGTTCCTTGTTAATGATGGTCATAGCCTCATCATAAGCAGCGCTGGTAGTCTGAATATCAGTAGCATTATTAATAGCTTTAATTTGCTCGTCAATACGATCTAGCAATTCTGGTGACAGCTTATCTTGCAATCTGTCTTTTAATTTACTGTATGCATCGTTAATGCCGTCTACTCCTTCAGCACCGTTAATGGCATTATTTTGTTCATCATTGAACCATTCTGGTTCAGTGCCAGTTTCAGGCTTAGCTAACAGACGATCAATGTTTTGCCCAATATCAGCTTCTTCAGGGATGTCGGCACTTGCTGCAGCACTTTCGATATCTTGGTAGCTCTGTTTATAAGCATCATCAATTGCTTTTTTAGCTGTTGCCTTTTGCTCTGCAGTTAATTGAGATTGATCAATTACAGCATGAGCCTTAGTTTGTTTATCTTTCAGAATGTTTTCGGCTTTTGTCTTATGACCAGCCAGGGCTGTCTGTTCTTTAATGCTGTTGATATTAGTAATAGCTTGTTTTCTATTACTATCTATTTGGTTTTTAGCGCCAGCTTCAGCTTGCGAAACAGAATTAATGTCAGCTCTTGCTTTTTCAACAAGTTTTTGAATTTGCTCCTTCTGCTTTTGCTGATCTGCTGGGGACAAACCAGATTTTTCTATTGCGTCATTTGCTTCTTTTTGTGCTTGCTCTACCTGAGAGAATGCATCCTGTTTCGCTTTAACTATTTCGGCTTTTTCTTGTGCAACTTGGAAAATGCGGTCGATTTCTTTCTCACCAAAATTAGCAGTTTCACCTTCTGGCACTATACCTTGTTCAGTATTTTCAACTTGTGTTCTAGCATCTTCGTAGTTGTTTTCAAGCTTAATACCGGCAATGTTAGCGATTGTTTTGTGAACTGCTGCATCTAATTGCTTTTGAAGCTCATCAATTTGATCTTGTTCCAGGTTGGTTGCAACACCAGCAATTTCGCCTTTACTGTTAACATAGTCCTTAAACTTGTTAATCTGCTTATTCTTCTCTGCAGTCAGTTTGCTTGGCAATTTCGCCTGATCAATGTTTGTTTTGGCATCTTGTTCTAACTGGGACAGCTGTTCACTTGCAGCACCATAAATTGAACTAATACCATCATTTAAGGCCTGGTCAATGTCTTTATAGCCACTAGCGACATCGTTGCCGGCTAAGCCTATACTATCAATGTCAGCTTTGGCTTCTGCGGCATGATCTTTCAAGACCTTAACAATTTGATTTTTGCGATCAAAGTTTTCACCTAGTTTGTTAATTGTTGTGATGCCATCTTCTGCAGCTGATTGAATTTGCGTAATAGTGTTTTGCTTACTACCCCTGGCGTTAATAATCTTTGCTGCTGCTTTTTTTTGTTCCTGCTCTATTCGTGCTTTCATTTGGTCAGCAACGGTGCTGTCTTCAGTTTCAGAAGCTTTAGCTTTGGCGTTGGTGGCTGCAGTTTGTAAATCATTGAGAGCTTGGGTTAGAGCTTCTTCGTTAGCAATATCATTATTGACGTTGCTAAGAGCTGTTTCACCATTACCTTTAGCAGCATTAATTTTATCCAGATCAGTGGCAGCAGAAATCTCGGCTTTAGCTGCACTTAAAGCGTCACTAATAGCCTTACTTAAGTCATCATATTGATTTTGATCAACTTTATTGTGCAAACGGTCATCGCTTAAGCGTTGGCTCAGCTTTTTAGCCTGCTCAACCAGTGAGTTGTAGGCGGTATTTTGTTCCTGCAGCAAAGCGGCGTTTTCTTTAGCATTTTGTACAATACCAGTAATCGCATTTTCAGCGCCTTGTTTTGCTTTCTCCACCTCGTCTGGACTTTGCGCCTTGTTAATATTTTGAATAGCTGTCTCTTTATTTGAGTTGATTAGGTCAATTTGTTGGGCTTTCTCAGTATCACTTAGAGCTGACTGTTCGATCTTCTTGATATTATCCGCAGCTGTTTGGGCAATATTCTCTAAGTATTTATTGGCATTATTCTTAGCCGCTTGTAATTGCGCATCGCTTAAAGCTTTGTCAATGTTAATAATTCCAGTAGTTTTTGCCGCTGTGATATCGTCTGTTGTTTGCTGACCGTTTACCTGACTGATGGCTTTATCTTTGGCAACAGTTGCCTGACTCTTATATTGGGCTTTTTCTTCAGCACTTAAGCCTGTAATTTGGTCAATTTGAGCTAAAATTCCCGGAGTATCAGGATTATCAGTTTTGCCATTGAGTTCTTCGGTAAGTGCATTAATCGCTTTATCTTTCGCATTTTTAATTTTTGCAGCATCATTAGAATCAGCTGTAGTCTTAATTCCTTTAATTCGATTAATGGTAGTATCTCTAATTCCTAAAACGGTGCCACTATCTTCAGCAGCAGCAATTGTTGAAATAGCATTTTCTAGAATGGAATCAACACTGTCTTGATCTTTTTTATCTTTTAAGCTGTTTTTGATTTCGTCTGCAACATCTTTAATAGCTTTTCTGGCTTGTGCTTTGGTAATTGCTAAGTTACCACTTGCTTCCGCTTTATTGATTGCATTAATGGTATCAGTAGTGATTTTATTGATACCGTCTTTTGTTTTGCTATTTTGCGATTTGCTCTTGGCATCCGCAGCAGCCTGATTAATATCAGTAATTGCCTGCTCATATTGGGAACTAGCGTCTGCTTTTTCTTCGGCGCTTAAAGAATTATAGGAGGTAGTTAATCTGCTAATTGCTTCTTGAGCAGCTTTGCTAATAGCCTCTTCGCTGTGATGTTTAGCATTTTCCAAATCAGCTGTCATAGCAGTGGCTACAACCTGACTAATAGCATTTTTACCATCATTTTTGGCTTTGTCTACTGCATCATTACTTTTTTGCGACTCAATATTTTGTTTAGCTTTAGCACTTTCATCGTTGATTTTTGCAATGGCTTGAGTTTTATCCGCATCAGACATTGCAGACTGATTAATGGCAGAAATTGCTTGAGCAGCCTGATAATCGATATAATTTTTAGCCTGATTAATATTGTTATCAAGGCTTTGCGCATCCCTAATAACTGCGTTCATATTATCAATGCCTTGCTGCTTTTCAGAATCAACTTGAGCAGCAGAAGTATTCTTTACTTTAGCAACTGCATCGTTATAGTAATCGGTTAACTGTTTAATTAATCCGTCTTTAGTAGTACTGTTAACATTCTGTAAGTTTGTAATTTGATTAGAAACATCGGTGTAGGTGTTCAACAATTCTTTAAGAGCTGCACTTCTACTTGATTGCAATACTATTTTAGCAAGAATTTTATTTAAAGCTTCTCGACCGGCATTAGTTGCAGTAGCAATTTCATCTTGGGAATGGGCATTTTGAATATCGGTTTTGGCTGAAGTTAAAGCAGAACTAATTTCGTCATAATAATCACCTTTTTCCTTGCCGGAAAGGTTAGGATCTTTTTCGATACTTGTACGAATTTTTTCTGCTAGAGCATTTAGGCCAGTGTCTTTATTGGTTAAAGCGTCATCTTTTTGTTGCTCTAAGTATTTTGCTTCTTCACTGGCAATACTGCCAGCAATGTTAGCCATAGCAGCAATGCTATCATCTCTATCTTTGGCTACTTGTTCAGCAGACGAATCATTGAAAACTTTGCTGGTTGCGGTTTCGTAGAAGTCATTAATTTTGCCTGTTAATGCGTCTTTTTGTGCACTATTAATTTTATTATTTGCAAAAGCCTGATTAATAGTATCTAAGTCTTTTTTCTTCTCATCTTGCAAAGCTATATTTGCCTGAGATTTTGCGGCTATTAACTGGGCAGCCGCCAAATCCTCATTGATACTGGTTTTGCCAGCTTGTCTGGCGGAATTAACACTATCGTTGTCTTTAGCTGCATTAATTGCTGCTTTGGCATTAGCTAAGTCTTTATTAATAGTTTCTTTATAATGTTGTTTATCTTCTGGACTTAAAACAGTATCGTCAAAGTTATTAATTGTACTTAAAGCATTATCAGCTGCTTCTTCAACTTCCTTGATTGCATCTTGGCGCTGCTTATTTAAATTAGTAGAGCCGGTATTAGCAGCATTTTCTTGATAACCAGTAATATTTTTAATAGCATTGTCTTCATCTGTTGCAATCGCAGTTTCATTTTCATCTTGAGAGATTTTAGCAACACCAGCATCAGTTGCAGTATTAATTAGTTCTTGATATCTGGTTTTTTCTTCGTCACTCAGGTTTTTATTATTTGTAATCGTAGCAATTGCCTTGTCTTTAGCATCCTGAATAGCTGCAATAGCTTGATTACATCGACCACTTAAGTTTTGCTCATCAAGTAAATTGTTTAATGCAGCTGTACCTTCTTTGGTTGCTGTATTAATGTCATTTATGTTTTCAGCGTTATCAATGCGGCCATTATAGCCTTGACTTCCAGTAAGCAATTCACTGGCTTTATTGGCAGCATCGTCTTTATTCTTAGCCGTTAAATTAGGATTATTCTGAATTTTGTTAACAGTGTCTTGTTTAACTGTTTCCAGTTGTTTTTTAGCAGCAGACTTATAGGCATTTAAAACATTCTTTTTGCCGTCAGTAATATCTTGCTTGACGTCAGCAGCAGAGCTATGACTGTCAATATCTTTAATAGCATTGGTAACAGCATCATCAATATTAGCTTCTTGCTCAACTCCTAAATTGCTTTTAGCTGTCTCTGCGTCTGCCTTAACTTGAACTTTAGCATTTTCCTTAAAAGCATTTAAGATATTTTCTTTAGCTGTATTTTCTGCTTGGGCAATATTTGAACTACTTGCAGCATTATCTTCAATTTTATCAATTACCGCTAAAGCATCTGTCATGGCGATTACGGCTTTGTCAACTTGACCAAGGGCATCTTCGTAGCCCTTAGTATAACCAGCAATTTCGGCTTTAGCAGCAGCTTTATTGATTAAACTCTCAGCAGTAGTTTTTCTCTTATTAATTATTTCTTCATCATCAGTGCCATAAATAGATTTGTCTGTATCACCAGTGGTAGCTGTTGCAGCAGCAACTGTTTGGTCTATTTCATCAAGGTATGATTTTTGTTCATCACCAGATAAACCAGAATTTTGAATCCGTTCTTTAGCTTGAGTAGCTGCCTCTTTAATACCATTTGCTGCCTTATCTTTTTCTTTATTAGCATGTGTGCTATTAATCTTATCGATACCGTTATTAAGATCGTCTTTAGGATTATTGCTATTAATAATATCTTTGATAGCTTGATTTAAAGCATCTTGAATCTCAGGCTGATCGTCACCATACTGCGTTATTTGTTTCTTAGCAGCAGCTTCTAATGCATTAATTGCATCAATAGTATCTTGTATACTTGGAAGTACAGCTTTAGCTTCTTTTTGATGGCTATTAATAGCCGCTTCATCTTCGTCTTGATCAAGATCACCGTCAGGAGCAACAATTTCTTTTGGCCGCTTTAGCTTGTCTTTTATACCGTTAATTAACTCATCTACTGGCGATTTGACATTTTCGTCTTTAGCGGCTGCGTCAATGGCATTTTCGACTTTTGTAATTGCCTGATTAATATCAGTTTTTACATTATTTCGGTAATCTTTTCCTGCTTGATTAATGGCGTTAATTCCGTCGTTAACAATTTGATCGATATTAGTGTTATTTGTTGCAGCAGCCTGCACTTTGCTAATGGCTTGGTTTTTAGCAGCAGTGATAGATTGTTCTTGTGAAGGGAACTTTTTAACTTGCTCCTCTGCTTGTTGAGTTAGTTTGTCAATTGCAGCCGCTTTAGCTTTTTCATATTCTCCTTGACTTTGGGCTGTTTGTATAGCCTTATTAACCAAGTCTAAAGCTGTCTTTTTCCTGTTATTTATTTCATTGATTGCAGTCTTGGAAGATTGAACGCCATAAACTGATTTATTGGAATCATAATTGTTATCTTTATTAGTAGCAGCATACTTGGCAGCTTCATTCAATGTATCTGTCAGTGCTTTTTCCTGATCTGCAGTCAAATTAGCCGGCTTTTTAATTTTAGCATCGTTAATAGCATCAGTAATTTCCTGGGCTGCTTCTTGCTGTACCTCGCTAAATGGTTTAATTCCAAGACTAACTGTAGTAGGGCGGTCGCCACTGGCAATGTCTAACGGACTATATTCAATGAAGTTTGCGTGAGGAGTTAGTTGAATTGTGGCGTCTTTAGCCATCCTGGTAGTAATTTCAGCAGGAATGATAATGGTGAAGGTGCCATCAGGAGCAACTTTAGCGGCAAATTTGGTAGGTAATGTTGCCAAGTCATTTGCTTCACCGCGATAAGTATCAATAGTTTGGGCATATGGATTAGCGATTGATGAATCAATGAGGGCCTGACCATTTTTGTAAAAGCCACTATCTTTGAAACTGGCTAAAATATAAGCTTCAGTACCACCAGGTAAGATATTTTTAAAAAAGCTGTCACTATCTGGGCCGTCTTTTGCAGGATCATAGTATAATACGTGACCTTTGACCAGCTTGGAGCCATCGTCTTGATTAGTTACTGTCACGTTTTCTGGGTCAATATCTAAGAAACCGCTTTGATTGGCTGGTGTAAATCTGATGTTATTGTAGCCGGGGTTATCTTTACTGGAAAAAGCTGCTTCCACGATGGCTCGAAAGAGCTGGTCATACTTTTGATGATTGTAATTTTGCAGCAATTTCTGGAAGTTTTCAGGCGCTTTACTGAGAATGGTGCTAAGCTGGGGACTATCTTTTTTGACTTTTTCTAAATCGAAGATCCTATTACCGTTTAATACTTCCAGTTTGTTAACTGCGACAGTTTTAGCATTTTTTTCGACCTGTAAAACATGAAAAGGCGGTAAGACTAAGTTACTGCCAGGAACAGATCCATTTAAAAGTTCACCAAGATTTAAGGACTGGCGAACATTTGTGACAGTTATTTTATTATCACCGATAATGCTAGTGCGGTCATTGTTATTCAAATGGGCGTCTAACACAAGAGAAGTAGGGTTATTAACAATTAGCTGCCCGGTATTGGCCACATCGACCAATTTTATTGCACCGGTACCGGCATCACCAACTAATTGAATTTCAAAGCCGCCGTTTTGCACGTTAGCTTTACCATCAATTTGCACTAGCGAACCAGTATAATTGCCCATGTTTTGTCCAGTAATTTTGAGAGCACCGCTAGAGTTAATGGTAAAATCGCCCCCAATATAAATCAGGTTTTGCTTATTTCTAGTTGAAATATTACCATTCGTGTTAACGGTAATAATGCCGCCTTTTCCAATGTTAACTTTTGATTTGGCGCTATCTAGGTAAATTGCTCTGGCTTGACCATTATTTTGCTTGCCCGCATAATTAATTCCTTCACTTTGCCCGATGTTAATGGTCACTTGACCATTAACAGTTACTTGTGCATCGTCACTAATAAAGATGGCGCTGACAGGATTGCCGTGTTCACCGTTGTTAGCACCATTTGTACCATCATATGTCTTAAGTGGGGTCAGATTAACAACTGCTCCTTGTTCAACATTTAAAGAGTTGCCTTCTCCTCTCATTTCAATCAAGGTACCACCAAATGTTGAGCCTTCAAAGCGGCAACCTGCTTTAAAAGTAATGCTATTATTGCTATTGGTAAATTCTAAAAGTTGCTGATTACTGCCGTCAAACAACCAACCAATATTACTTGGAATTTTGACAGTTTCCGCGTGAATTTGGCCTTCAAAAATAATGTCGGTATTGTTTCTGGTAAATACTAACTGTGAACCATAAAAGACAATGTTTCTAAAAGTAATTCTAGCTTTTTGGTCTCTATTCATATTAGAGGTGTTAATGACACCATAATAGTCAGTACTCTTCAGTATTAGGTTTTCGTAAGTAAGATCTAAAGAAGAGTTACTGGCAAGAGTGGGATCGATACCCTTGAAGTCCAGAGTGTACTTAGCATTACCAGCAGACTTAATTAATAATTTTCTGCCTTGAAAGTAGGAGTGGACACGCCTGTCTTTTTCAGCACTAATATTAGTGGTTATATCAATTTCACTTACATCACTATTGGTTAGGGCACTAATAAAATCCTTCCAGTTACCAACGCTTACTTTTTTACCAGCGTCTTTTGCATCTTTTGCGGTGATCTTAGACTTTGCGGTTTCCTTATTTTTATCTGTTTTGCCAGTTTCCTGCTTATCTGTATTGTTTACACCGGGCTTTTCTTTGTCCGAATTATCGCTGTTAATATCTGCTTTATCTTCATTGTCTGTATTAATATCATTGTTGTCTGCACTATTTACGCTGGAACCTTCTTTGTTTGGATCGTCATTATTGGCAGCAGTTTGATCTGTTTGAGCAGTGTTATTTTGTTCACTGTTACTATTACTCTCCCTCAAAAACGAACTCAAGCCAGAAAATGTGGTTAAATTTGCTTCCCCTTCTGGCTTGTTTGTTTTGTAAGTAGCAGTAGATATATCTTGTGCGGTATTTTTGTTACTGGGATGAGTGATACTGTCTTGCGAAAAAGGATTTGCTTGAGAATAGGCATTATTCTCAGTTGGTTGAGGTGGAACAACTGTATCAGCCTTAACTGTTTTGCTATTTAAACTTAAGAAAGTAAAGCCAAGCAATACAGAAGTAGTACCAATACTCAATTTACGAATTGAGAAATGGTCTTGCTTAGCCTGCTTTGCCATTTTTTTCACCCGTTCATTGTAATTATTCTTTCCTAACATAGAAATTTCCTTTCTAATTTCCATTTACTATACATTTATCAATTTAGTAGATGATGATAAAAATGTCAATTATTGCGTTTTTTTAGGTGTTATTTTATAAATAACAAATTTTATAAAAATAAAGCAGCAAAAATTAAATAAAGATAACGCTAACATTAAATTTTAGATAACAAAAGTTGGCATTTTTAGGCTTAAAATGGATAATGATATTAAAAAAATGTCCAAAACAAAAAAATCTAAAATTTATATATATATCTAAATAATATTGTTATATAATTACTTTAGTTTGCTAAAAATAAGAAGGAAAAATGCAGTTACCACAGTGCATGATTGTTATGTTTCAAATTAGTTGCACCATTTTAAAGATTAAGAAAGTTCTATGATATCCTGAAGGGGAGGAGGCATTTATGATGTTTAAATGGATTTTAAAGCAGCCTGATTCGAATATGCTAGTTCCTAAAGAAAAAGTGGCACAAACATACAGATGGCGGCAACTAGGAGTTTTACTAGCAACTTGTATTGGCTATATTGGGTACTACATCATTCGCCTTGTATTTACCACAGAGCAAAATGATATTATGAAAGAATATCATTTCTCTACAGCTAATATTGGTTTGATTTTGTCTTGTTTTGGTATTGGCTACGGCATAGCTAAACTCTTTATGGGTGTATTGGCAGATAAGTGTGATTCTAACCGATATTTAATGGTAGGACTTTTATTGTCTGCAATCTTAAATATTTTCCTAGGTTCGACTCACAACCTTTATTTAATGATGTTGTTAATGTTTTTAATGGCGGTCACACAAGGAATGGGGGCTGCAGCTTGCCAAAAAATGATTCAGCTCTGGTGGGGGCCAAGAATGAGGGGGACAATGTATTCCATTTGGTCTTCAGCACATAATGCTGGCTCATTTATTTGTGTGGCCATAGTGCAATTAGCGGTTTTCCTTTTTTCAGGTTCAATTTCAGCTGTCTTTTATACATCCTCAGCAGTTTCCTTTATCATTTGCATCTTAATTTTAGTTTTGGGTGCTGATAGACCTAAGGTGGTCGGATTGCCTGATATTTCTACTTATACAGGTGACAAAGTGATTCTGGAGAATGGGCAAGTTTCTACTTCGGATCAGACTGATTTGAGTGTTGGTCAAATTTTTGTTAAATATATCTTGCAAAATAAATTAGTTTGGGCAGTTACTCTGACTTCAATGTCACTTTATTTGGTTCGCTACGGCATTCAGAGCTGGATCCCATCTTATTTGGTCCAGAATAAAGGCTTCGATCCTGCAGCTGCTAAATGGATTATCGGCATTTTTGAATTAGCATCAGTTCCGGGAGTAATTATTATTGGAGCGATTTCAGATGCTTTAAAAGGTCGACGTGCGTTAGTTTCAATCGCCTGCGTAATCGGAACGCTAATTTGCTTAACGCTATATTTTTTCAGTAATAATCATGCTCTAATAATTGCGGCTCTAATCATAATGGGTAATTTGATTTACGCACCGCTGACACTTGTGGGACTAATGATTAATGAAGTTGTGCCGAAATATGCAGTAGGTGCATCAACGGGTTTCATGGGCTTTTTCCAATATATTTTTGGTGAAACTCTGGCTACAGCTTTAATTGGGATATTGGTTGATAAATTTGGCTGGATCGCCAGCAACTCAGTTCTTTACGTTGCCTCATTTGCGGCATTAATTTTCTTATTTTATACCGCTATTAGTGAAAGCAAGATGCGCAAAGAAGCAGAAAATAATAAATTAGATTGAAAGAATTTTGCAGACATTTTACATTGATGCAAGAGTGTTAAAAAAAGGTAAGTAATGCTTTAAGCTATTTGAATTAGCGGTTTTTAAGTATACAATATTATGTACCGATATAATTTTAAAATAACGAGGTTGGAAACAAATGAAGATTAGTCGAAAATTATTAATGGTATCTGCAGCTGCGTTAATAGGTGTCAGTCCTGTACTTAGTGCAAGCCAAGCTGTTGTGGTTCAGGCCGCTAACAAGACTACCGCTAAGAAAGAGACGACAAAGAAGAATACCATTAAGTTGAGTCATAATGCTTATGTTTATGATAAAAATGGTAAACGCTTGAAGACCTACATGGGTAGTGCTAAAAACACTAAAATTGCTAAGGGCATTACTCTAACATTTAGTAGTAAAGTAACTATTAATAAGAAGGATTATTACAGTATCGGTAATAATGCTTTCATTAAAGCTGCTAATGTTGGCTATGTTAATGGTAAAAAGGTGACTAAAAGTGCACCAGTGGCTACTGCAAAGGTAAAGCATAATTCATATATCTATAATGCTAAGGGCAAAACAGACAAGAAAAAAATTAAGAAAGGTCAAACTGTTACAGTTGATCAGTTAATTTATATTGGTAAAAAGTTGTTTTACAGAATTAATGGTCAAAGCAATCAGTTTATAAAAGCCACAAATGTTGGTAAAACCAGTGGTGCTAAACTGAAACCAATAAATAAGAAGCCTGGTAAAAATGAAAATGTACCAAGCGATAATCAAAACGACCCAACTGTAATTCTTCTTAATCATAATGCTTATGTCTATGATAGTAACGGTGAAACCACCAAAACTTTGATTAGGAGTGGGGAAAAGGTAACAGTTGATAAATTGCAATATATAGGTAAAAAGCTTTATTATCACATTAATGATTCTAATTACCCAGGTAATGATCAATGGGTTAAAAAGAATAATGTGGGAATTGTTACTGGCAAGCAACTTGAGCCTTCAAATTCAAAGCCTGAAAGTGATGAAAATGTGACAACTGTTACTTTAGCTCGCACCGCTAATGTCTATGATAATAAGGGAGTTTTACAATCAACTAAGACCTTTGCTAAGGGTCACACTGCTCGTGTAACAGAATTGCGTTATATTTGGGTAGCAGCTGAAAACCAATCTGCACTGTTTTACAAGTTGCAAAGTGATAAGAATGGCTATCTGAGAGAATCAGATATTAGTAACGTTAATGGTGTTAAATTATCTCCAGTCAATACTCCAGAAGCAGCTAAGAATGAAAATACGTATGCTTCAGCAACTGATAAAAAAGCTTTGCAGGATGCTTTGAGTCAAGATACAACTGTTAAAGCCAGTGATGCTTATAAGCTTTCTGCTAAATCATTACGTGATGCTTATGACGCAGCTATATCTAGTGGAAGTCAGATTAACACTGCTAAATCAACTGTTACTCAAGTCAATGATGCTTTAACTAAAATTAATACTGCTAAAGCAGCTTTAAATGGTAAAAAGATAGTTGTTAGTGATTTAAAGAACTTGTCATTAACTGAAGCCAGTCAAATTGTTGATTTAGTTGCCAGCGTAAATGGTGTAGACAAGAGTGCTGTACAATTTAGCAACAATAATACGATCCTGACGATTATTAGTGCTAATGGTTTCCAAAAGCCTGTAACTATCACTGATTACGTTACGACAAATAAATAAGTTGTAAATAAAAAATCAGTTAAACTAAAAAGAACGCAATTTACTGAAAAAGTGAATTGTGTTCTTTTTTGAATTTTATATATAGCTTTTTAACTTTAAGCTTATAATATTGATAGATTCTAAAAGCCAAAATGAAAACTGGCAGGAGGTAAAATGATGCACACAACTGAGCAACTTTTCGCTGAGGAAAAGATTATTAGAGAATATTTTAATTCATGGCTAGAAAGAGATTTTAGTAGACTTGATAACTGGTTTAGCCAAGATGTCTATTACCGTGAATGCTATGGTGCTACTTATAAGGGATTAAATGAGTTAAAAGCCTATATCAATTCAAAGTCTAAAGAGCAGACAGTTTTAAAATGGGATATTTCTCAAATCGAACAAACTAATACTGGTAAATTTGTAGTTACTTGGTTTTTTGATGCTAAAGAAAAGCAGGAATATTGTTTTGACGGTGTTTCTCTAATAGCTTTTTCTGATAGCAAGATAAAAAGCATAGTGGAATATTCAACCAAGCATGAGACATACCGACCATACAAGGACAAAGTGTAACCATGATTTTGTAAACATCATATATTTAACTCATTGGTGGTAATAATTTAAATTTAATAATTCCTTTTTTTATTTCATAAACAAAAAGGTTAAAAAATTTTTTAGAAAAATATGGTATATACCATTTATATTCAAAAGCTATAAATATATTGAAATTGAAGACTGATTTGGTTTAGACCAAAGCTGAAAATCCTACTGCCACAACATTTTTCACCGATTTATAGTAAAACGTTTCCATTTAATGTGCTATAATACAATTGTAGTGAAATATTAGTAGGAGGAAATATTATGAATGCTATAATTAATTGGCTAAACAAGCATCTAGTACCTGTTGCAGCCAAGATTGGTTCAATTCGTTGGCTTGTGGCTTTACGTGATGCCTTTATTTCGATAATGCCAATAATGTTAGCTGGTTCTGTTGCTAGTGTATTGAATGCCATTTTTAGAGACGTTCCCACCAACCTAGGCTGGATGGGTGTTGTTAACTCAATGCAATGGCTGATCAGTATCGACGCAATGGTCTGGACAGGATCAACTGCTATTTTGGGTTTGCTGTTTGCCTTTACCTTTGGTTATCAGATGTGTGTGCAATATAAAGTTGAACCAATTGCGGGTGGTCTTCTTACACTAGGCACATTTATTATGAGTTTGCCTCAGAGCTTTTCAATTGATTTGAAAAATGCTCTTACTAAAGGTGATATAAAGACTTTAACTGATGCCGGTACAGCTGTTGTCGGTAAAAATGTCAGTGCCTGGGGCTGGTTTAACTTTAATAAGTACTTTGGTGCTTACGGCTTCTTTACCATAATGATCATGGGTGCCATTTCAGTTTCAGTTTATATTGCTTTAGTTAAGAGACATATTACTATTAAGATGCCAGCAAGTGTTCCACCTGCAGTTTCTAACGCTTTTACTGGTATTATTCCAGCAACTGCTGGTTTGTTCGTTGTCGGTATTATTGATTATCTATTTAGTTTGAAGAACACTACAGTTATTGACTTGATTGCTCAAACGATTCAAGAGCCATTAATGAAGATGGGTCAAGGATATGGGTCATTGCTATTAATTGTGTTCTTAGTACAACTGTTCTGGTTCTTTGGTATTCATGGTACCAATGTTCTGGCTCCAGTTACTGAAAGTATTTGGACAACAGCATTAATTGCTAATGTTAATGCCCACAAGATGCAAAAAGCTTTACCATATATGTGGACTAGAAGCGACTTCGACCTTTATGTTTGGATTGGTGGTGCAGGTTCAACACTATTACTTATCCTAGCTGTTCTTGCCTTTTCAAAGCGTGAAGATGAACGTGCCGTTGCCAAAATTTCTCTTGTACCTGGAATCTTTAACATTAACGAGCCTATGATGTTTGGTATGCCAATTGTTTTGAACCCAATTTACATTATTCCATTCATTCTTGCTCCATTAGTTATGGTATCAATTGCTTACGGTGTTCTGAGTCTCGGCTGGGTAAGTCCGGTTGCAGTACAGACTACTTGGGCAATGCCGCCATTCCTTAACGCAATAATCGCTACGATTGACTGGCGTTCAGTTATCTTACAAATTGTTAATATGGTTGTTGGCTTCCTAATCTATGTACCATTCGTTATTGCATCTAATAACATGGATCCTGAAAAAGTTAATAAAGTTTAAGGAGCAATAATTTTATGAAACAGTTAGGTATTTCCCTTTATCCCGAACAAAGTACATTTGAGCAGGATAAAGAATATATGGATTTAGCTCACAAGTATGGCTACAGCAGAATTTTTTCTTCACTCTTGCAATTAAAGAGTGCCAGCGGTGAAGATTTACTTGCCAAGTTAAAAAAAGACGTTGCTTATGCAAATGATTTAGGGTTTAAAACCGTAGTTGATATTAATCCCGTTTTATTTAAAGAATTAAAAATTGACTATAATGATTTAGTCTTTTTCCATGACTTAGGCGTTTGGGGCTTAAGGTTAGATGAGGGCTTCAGCGGTATGGAAGAAGCCGCTATGACTCATAATCAATATGGGTTAAAAATAGAACTTAATATGAGTCGGGGTACTAATTATTTGGATAGTATTATGGCTTATGACCCTGAAGTTGATAATTTGATTGGTTGTCATAACTTTTATCCTCAAGAATACACGGGATTAAGTGAAAAGATTTTTAATGAATATTCACAAAAGTATCGTGACTATGGTTTACATACTGCTGCGTTTATTTCATCTAAAAATGCTCAATTCGGTCCGTGGCCTGTTCATGAAGGTTTACCAACAATGGAAAGCGATCGTCAAAGAGACATTTTTAGTCAAGTAACACATTTGCGCTTGAGTAAAAAAATTGATGATATTATTTTTGGCAACGCATTTGCTAGTGAAGATGAACTAGCTGCTGCTGCAAAAGCTTTTAACAGTTCATTTCCTGCTTTAGGAATTGAATTTGAACAAGATATTTTGCCAATTGAGAAGACAATTTGTCTTAAAAAGCCGCATTTGTATCGCGGTGATGCTTCGGAATTTTTGTTGCGTGATACACAACCCCGTGTCGTTTATGCTAAAGAAGATATTCCTGCACATAATAACGATAAAGCCTCTTTTGAAAGAGGAGATATAGTTGTTGTCAATGATAAATATCCACGCTACAAGGGAGAATTACAAATTGTTTTAACTCCATTTTCAAATGATGGTAGACGTAATCTTGTTGGTCACATCAGTCCAGATGATTTGGATCTGTTGAAAGACATTGAGCCTTGGAGTACATTTATATTACGAGAATCTAACTAAGTTAATTTAATTATTAAAGCCATGAGCAATTGCTCATGGCTTTTTAATATGCATTTTTTTAAATAAAAAATAGTATAATTGTACATGTAAGTGATTTCATATAAAGGAAGAGAATTAAATTACTATGCTAGGTTTTTCAATGTATCTCAACCGCGATTTTACGGCTGATGACTATAATTATCTGCTGGCAATGCGTAATGCGGGATTGACTACTGTTTTTACTTCATTGCATATACCAGAAGATGATCAAAAAGTTGTTTTGAAAAGATTAGCTGAATTAACCAAGTGGTGTCAAAATTTAGAAACAGATATCATTGCTGATGTTTCAAAAGAGGGACTAGAGAAATTAGGCATTGCACTAGATAATGAAAAGCAGGTTAAAAGTCTGGGGTTAACTGGACTAAGAATAGATGACGGTGTATCCGCAGCTACTATAGCTAAACTTTCGCAGAAAATGCCAATTACTTTGAATGCCAGTACTATAAATAAAGATGACATCACAGCTTTACGAGAACACGGTGCCAACTTTGAAAATTTGCAAGCTTGGCATAACTTTTATCCTCGCCCGGAAACTGGCTTAGATGAAAATTGGTTGGAACAAAAAAATAAGTGGTTACACCAAATGAATTTGAAAACGATGGCGTTTGTTGCGGGCGATGATGTTCTGCGTGGACCTATTCATGCTGGACTGCCAACTCTTGAAAAACATAGGGGTGAGAATCCTTTAGCTGCCACATTGGAATTGAAACAGCTTGGTTGCGATCATGTCTTCATTGGTGATGGCTCTTTAACAACGAATATGATTGACTGTTTTAAAAATTACATCAAACAGCAGACTATTACACTTCATGTTGATGAGAACCTGCCTGAATTATTCAATTATGAATGGAGCAATCGTCCAGATGTTGCGCGAGATGTGATTAGGTTGACGGAGGGGCGTAGCCGCCAACTTTTTAACACAGAACCACAGAAAAAAGTAAGTTCACGTCCTAGGGGAACCATTACTTGTGATAATAAATTATATCTGCGTTACCAGGGTGAATTACAAATAACTAAGTGTGATTTACCAGCAGATAAGAAAGTTAATGTCTTAGGACAAGTGGTGCCTCAAGACTTACCGCTTTTAGATCTAATCGGTGCAGGCCAGAAGATTAGCTTTGTACCCATTGCTAAGAAATCAACAAGTTTATAATAACCTAATGAAGTTAAAATTATTTGCTAGATATTTGGAACCAATGTTTACCTGATTAAAATTTCTCCAATGGTAACCAGTCAAAAATTTTCTCAATTTGTTTATCCCAAAAAGTCCAGTCATGTTTGCCACTGCTAATTTGCATGTTTAAATTAATCCCTAGTTTTTTAATTCTGTTTACAAACTTTTGGTCATCATTCAAAAGAGGATCTGAATCACCAATTAAATTCAACCAATTTGCCATAGATAAAATATTTTTATTTGATAATGCCAAATTATACAATGAAGGAGTTTTTTTACTCTCTATTATTTGATAATCTGGCATTATTTTTGGTAATACAGATAAGTTGGTTACAGGAGACATAGTTGCGATATAGCTGAATTTATGTGGATCCGTAAATGACCACTTATATGCTCCAAATCCTCCCATTGAATTACCGACTAAAAAGTTTTTGTTCTGATTAGTACTAAAAGGAAAAACAGAATATAAATAATGATATAACTCATCTGTTAGATATGTATAAAATGGCAAACCATCTTGTATATTTAAATAAAATGATCTCTGCATGTCGGGAAAAATTATAGCAGTATTGTATTTTTCTGCGACTAATTCGATTCTAGTTTTTCTCAGCCAAGTATTACCATTGTCTCCTAGTCCATGTAACCACCATATTACTGGTAATGGTTTTACTATTTTTCGATCAGGAAGTAAAAGTCTCACGGTAGTCTGATTTTCTAATAACTTTGATGAAAATTGAATTTTTACAAGAGCCATATTGTTCTCCTCTTTGAAATTTTTTTACACAATTTTTATAAAAATATTGAAAATATTTTTCTTTATATTATAATGTAAGCGTAAACAAATAACAAATGCTTTTTTAGAAGGTGATTAATTGGAATATGTAATTGGGATAGATAGTGGTGGGTCACACATTGTAATTCAGGCAATTAATTTAAAAGGAAAAGAATTGTTTGAATTCACTAGTGTGAGTTGTGGAAATATACTGATTGATTATTCAGCAACACTTGAACAAATAAAAAAATTAATTTTTAAAGTTGATGGCAATCTTTCTTTAAGTTTTTGCAAAGTAATAGTAATTGGAATAGCTGGTTTAAGTAATAGTAAATGTGCTTCTAAATTTAAAGAAGAAATTTTTAATTGCTTTCACTTACCAGTAGTTTTGATGACAGATGTCAGCCTAGGTATGTGGAACGTATTGAGTGGTGAAGATGGAACTTTGGCAATAGCTGGAACTGGTTCAGCTGTTTTTGCCAAATCCAAAAACAAAATCGATCGTGTTGGGGGATGGGGATATCTTATAGGAGATGAGGGCAGTGGATATGACATTGCTCGAAGAACAGTAAAGTTTATAACGAGTTCCGTTGACCATCACTTGAAAGATGACTTTACCGATTTATTTTTGCAAAAATCAGGATTTGACGGAGTTTCAGATTTAATTTCCTGGATATATTCTAATGATAGAGATCAAATTGCTACACTAGCTAAAGTTACCGCCGAAATTGCTCCTACTAATTCGCAAGCTCTTACTATTATTAGTAATGCTGCTAATGACTTGGCTAAACAGGTAATTATATTGCTGAAACGGAACCCCAAGAATTTGTTGATTGGTGAATCAGGTGGTGTATTAACTACGAATACTATATACAGAAAGAAATTTGAAATAGTAATAAAATCGTTCTCTCCAAAAATGAAATTTGTTATTTCTTCTAAGAATAATTCGTATGGTAGTTATTTTTGGTATAAATATAATAAGGAAAATATTGAATCATGACAATGCGCCAATTGGGTTTGTCAATTTATCCCGATCACAGTGATCAGGATAAGGACGAATCATACATACTGCAGGGTGAAAAATATGGCTTTACCAGAATATTTATGAGTATGCTTGAAGTCAAAGATGTTTTAGCTACAAAAAAGAAGTATAAACACATAATTAATTTCGGTAATTTACATGGCTTTACTACCACTTTGGATGTTTCTCCAAATATTTTTAAAACAATTGGAGCTTCATATACTGACCTAACCTTTTTTAAAGAACTAGGTGTAACAGGAATACGCTTAGATCAGGGGTTTGATGGCATTACGGAGGCCGAGTTGTCTTTTAATCCAGAGCACTTAATTATTGAACTTAATATGAGTAATGATACAGGATATTTAGATAATATCCTTAGTTATCAAGCCAATGAGCCATTCATATATGGATGTCACAATTTCTATCCCCAAATTGGAACTGGACTGGAAGAAGAATTTTTTATACGTACAAGTAAAAGGTTTAAAAAAAGAGGAATACATACAGCTGCCTTTATTTCAAGTCATTGTGGAAACTTTGGCCCTTGGAATGTTAATGATGGGTTGCCAACAAGAGAATGTGACCGAAATTTACCGATTGAAGCGCAAGCTAAGTCGCTGTTTATGACGAACTTAATTGACGATGTAATTATTGGTAATGCTTATGCGAGTGAAGTCGAAATGAAAAGACTAAGTTGTATAGATAGATATGAATTGAGTTTTAATGTCAACATTTCCAATAATATAAGCGCTGTTGAAAAGAAGATATTATTAAATGAAAAACATTATCGTCGAGGAGACAGCAATGCATTAGTTGCAAGGTCAACAATGTCTAGAGTTAAATATAGAGATATAAATAATCCTTGTCATGATAATGATAAAAAATTTCATGTTGGTGATATTGTTGTTGGCAATGACAATTTTGGTATTTATAAAAATGAATTGCAAGTCGTTTTAAAGTCTCATTATGATACTCGTAAAAATAAAGTGGCAGAAATTGATAAAGTAGATATCCCTTTATTAAAGTATTTAAAGCCATGGACAAAATTTAAATTTAAAGATATTACGTATTAATTTTATGAAAGGAGTATATAATGAAAAATTTTAGTAAAAGCCTTGAACAAAAGGTAATGCCAGTAGCAACAAAAATATCTCAAAATCGATACTTGGTTTCGATTCGTGATGGTATTATTGCTACTATGCCTTTAACAATGCTTGGAAGTTTTTTCGTTCTATTCGCACAATTACCAATTACGGCTTATCAAAATTGGGTAAAGCCTTATGTTACAACAATTATGCTGCCATATAGAGCAACAGTTGGTTTAATGGCGGTTTATGCTGCATTTTGTATAGGTTATTATTTGGCAAAGCAGTATAAAATAGATGCCTTGTCTAGTGGATTAATAGCAATGGTAGCATTTATGATGACTACCATTCCTGTAATAGCTAATGATGCTGCAAATCCAAAATTGTCACTAGGAATGGTATTACCAATGACCTATTTAGGTGGATCAGGTATGTTTACAGCAATGGTAGTAGCTATACTCTCTGTAGAAATTGTAAACTTTTGCGTGAAGAAAAATATTACAATAAAAATGCCTGATGCTGTTCCTAAATCTGTTTCTCGCTCATTTACAGCAATTATTCCAGCTGCAGTTGTAATCATACTAGTCTGGATTGTTACTGGTATTTTGAAGTTTAACATTAGTGAGTTTTTAATGACAATTTTTAAGCCGATTATAAATATAGGTTTGAATTCATACTTAGGAATTATTATCCCAACTTTGCTTATCACCATATTATGGTGTATGGGAATTCATGGATATGCAATAATTGGTCATATCCTCGAACCTTTCTGGTTAATCCTTTGGCAACAAAATGTTGATGCAGTGGCTGCTGGACATGCAGCTACTAATATCGGAGCTACTGGTTTTTATAATTTCGCCTGGATTGGTGGCGCCGGTGGTACCCTTGCTTTATGTGTAATTGCAGCCTTTTGTTGCAAATCAGCTTATTTGAAAGAAGTTGGTCGATTAGCATTACTACCAGGTATATTTAATATTAATGAACCTATCATTTTCGGTGCACCTATTGTATTGAACCCAATACTTGCAATTCCATTCATTGTTGGGCCATTTATTACTACTACTGTTACATATTTTGCTATGTATTTTAATTTGTTAAACAAAACTTCAGTTAATGCACCATTTACTGTACCATTTCCGCTTATGGGTTATATGACAACTTTAGGAGATGTAAGAGCTATTTTCTGGATGCTTCTTAATTTTGTGATTTATTTAATTGTCTATTACCCTTTTACTAAGATGTATGATAAACAATTACTTAAAAAAGAACAGGCTGAGGCGAAGTAATAGATATGAGAAAAAAGTTGATATTACATGGAAACTTAACTGACGGTGGTGTAAAGTATGTCGCACAGCGATATGCAATGGAACTACATTTAACAGGTATTTCTGCTCGTGGTCCTGAAGGAACAATTGAAATTGAAGTTCAAGGTGGAGAGCAAACAATAAATAAATTTATAGAAAAGATCAAACAGGGTAATCAGTTCTTTAGTGTTCAAAAAGTCGATGAAAGTGTAATTCCAGAGATACCCGAAAAAATCTTTCATATTGGTTAAAGCAGTCATGAAATTAGGTATTGAAAATATTAATGAGTTTAAACCTTTAATAATTAATAAAAATATTGGCTTAATTACAAACTTTACGGGTTTAACTTCTGATTTTAATTCGACAATTGATGTTTTGAACAAATACTCCTCAGTAAAGAAAGTATTTACGCTAGAACATGGGTTACATGGTATTGCTGATCCTGGACAAAAAGTGGCAAATTATTTTGATCAAACTTTAAAAATAACGATTCATAGTCTTTATGGCAGTCAGCTTGCTCCTACTGCTGACGAATTAAAAGATATTGATATCTTGATCTTTGATGTTCAGGATATTGGTGTCCGTTACTTTACATATATAAGCAACATGTTTAAATTAATGCAAGTCGCAAATAAACTAAATTTACCCTTCTTAGTCATGGATCGCCCCTTACTTTTAGGTCGTAAAAAGCCATTAGGACAAATAATAAAGCCTGACTTTTATTCCTTTGTTGGAATGTTGCCATTGCCAAATTATTATGGTTTAACAATTGGTGAATTAGCAAGTTGGATAAAAGCTACTCAATTACCTAATTTGAATTTATTTGTTAGTCATTTAATTGGTTGGAAACCTGAATTAAATATTGAAGAAAATGGATTACCGTTTGTAGCTCCGTCACCAAATTTACCCTCAATGGATGCCCTTAGATTATATCCAGGTCTTTGTTTGTTAGAAGGAACTAATATTTCTGAAGGAAGAGGAACGGTTAAACCGTTTGAACAACTAGGTGCTCCATGGATTAATGAAAAAGAATTTACTAAAACTTTGCGAGATTCTTTTCAAAATAGTGGCGTCTTGTTTCAAACGGTGTGGTTCAAACCAAGTAGCTCTAAGTTTTGTAATAAGATTTGTAAAGGAGTACAAATACATATTGTAAATCATAGCTTTAATCCATTAATAGTAGCAATTAAAATTATACGAGTTCTATTAGTTTTATATCCAAATAAATTTAAGATGGATTTAGTTTCACCTGCTATAGGAACAAAACATAATTTTATTGAATATTTAATGGGTTGTGAGTTTCGCAACTTAGATGATACAGACCGTTTACTAGCAATTTTTGAAAAGGATGACGAACCTTTTTATAAAATAGCACGTAATTATTATTTTTATTAGGGAATAGGAAAATGTCTATTGGATTAAGCATTACTTTTTTAGTTGTTATATTACTTTTTCTGTTCATATTAGCATATAGTCTAGTTGAGAAAGTTTATAAGAGTGGTCACAAAATTTATAGTATGCTGGTTGGCTTTATCAGTTGTTTGTTATTAATATATGATTCGCTTTTTGTCAAAAATACTATAATATCAGCTATCATTCAAGCATTATACTTATTTGGTGGCATCATCTTCTTTATGTCTTTTAATTTGAACTTTAAGCTTATAATAAAAGGTAAAGGAAATAGTTGGTTGGCAAAGCGTATAAGACGATTACAATCAATAAGTAAAAATATTAAATAATCAATTTTTATCCTTGTTAGGTGTTTTATGAATTTTCAAAATAGAGTTGAAGCAGTTCGTGATAATTTAACAAAATCAGAAGTCAAAATTGTCAAATTTATAGAAAATCATCCAGATAAATCTCTTAAACTTAGTATTAACGAATTGGCTAGTTGTGCGCAGTCAAGTTCAGCAACGGTTACAAGACTAGTAAAAAAGCTTGGCATTGATTCTTTCACAGCCATGAAAGTAATGATTTCTAAAGATTTGGGAGGCCAAAAAGAAGATAGTAACTATCAATTGGATGTAAGAAAAAATGAATCTTTCATTTCCATTTCTGATAAGTTACAGGAAAATTATAGTAAAAATATTATGGCTACCAAAGAACTACTGAAAGAAGAGATTTGTCAATCCGTAGTAAATCGCTTACTAAAAACCAAAAATTTATATGTTTATGGCGTTGGCGCTTCGTCACTCGCTTCAACTAATATTTATCAAAAATGGTCAAGAATCGGTTGCCATGTAGTTAAAAATCAAGATTTTGAAGTCTTTTTAACGAATCTTTGTGGAGCTAAATCTCAAGATACCTTGTGGTTAATTTCTAATTCAGGCGAAACGAAAGAAGTATTGAAGTTGGCGAATTTTGCAAAGCAAAATAATATTTTTACGATTTCTCTTACCAAATTTGGCCAAAATTCTTTAGTTAAAAACACCAAGTTAAATTTGACGACATGTAAACCCCTAGAGCCTGATGTTAGAGTTGGAGCAACCAATTCTATTATTGGTCAGTTTTATGTAATTGATGTAATTTTCTATTTGTACTTTAGCCATAGTTTTGAAAAAAGCTATAAGGCAATAACTGCTTCAAAAAATGCTGTTAAGAAATTTAAATAATATAACTCATCTGATTTATTAGAACTTAAAAACTATTTATAAGATAACTAACGGGAAAAGAATGAAATTAAAACAATTAATAACAGAAGCACGCAATCCTGCTTCAACTCATATTGATACTATGTCTACTATCAATATGGTAAAAACTATCAATGCCGAAGATCAGAAAGTAGCGCAAGCTGTAGCAGAACAAAATGAGACAATTGCACTCGCGATTGATCAGGCTGCTGAAAAATTCGCGGATGGTGGGAGATTAATATACATAGGTGCTGGCACTAGTGGTCGGTTAGGAGTCTTAGATGCGACTGAGTTAGTTCCAACATATGGCATTGAGCCAAAAAGAGCAGTAGGTCTTATTGCTGGTGGAAAAGAAGCATTGTTTACTGCTGTTGAGGGTGCAGAAGATTCTATGACTCTCGGAATTAACGATCTCCAAAAAATTAAATTGACTGCAGATGATATTGTAATTGGTGTAGCTGCTAGTGGTCGAACACCCTATGTTGTTGGCGGCTTAAAATATGCAAGAAGAAGCCATGCTCTAACTATAGCCATTGCCTGTGTATCAAAATCAGTTATTGGTCAAAATGCTGATATTGCAATTGAAGCTATAGTCGGTCCCGAAGTAATTACTGGTTCGACCCGAATGAAGGCTGGTACTGCTCAGAAAATGATTTTAAATATGATATCAACAGGTGTAATGATTAAGCAAGGTAAAGTTTATCAAAACGTGATGATTGATGTACAGCCAACAAATGATAAATTAATCGATCGTGCATCTCGGATTATTAGTGAAACGGCAGTAATATCTCTTAAAGAAGCTCAGACCTATTTAAGACTCGCAGGTAATAATGTTGCAGTAGCAATAGTAATGGCCAAAACAGGAAAAAACAAAATAGAAGCAACACAGTTATTAACCAAGTATAATTGCAATGTAAGTGCTGTGCTAAAAAATAATTAATCTTAAATAGAACCCTCTATGTGAAGTGCTCCATAATAGTTAGACATTAATCTGACTATTAGGAGCACTTTTTTCATGACTAAATATTCAACTGCTTTGAAAATGGAAATTTGCAGTAAATACTTATCCCACCAATCCTCTTTAGCTAAACTAGAACGCGAATACGGCATTGATCATACCGAGATTAGGGCCTGGGCAGAACGTGCCCGCAAACATGGCTTAGCCGCTTTAAAGGTTACTCACACCCGGCAAACTTATTTGCCTGAATTCAAGCTAAATGTGGTACGCTTCTATCATGAACATCACATGGGAGTACTCAGGGTAGCCGCAGTTTTTAATCTTTCGCGGTCAGTAGTAAGACAATGGCTGGCGGCTTATCAGGCTGCAGGCTACTCTGGGCTGCTCCCAAAATCCAAGGGGAGACCACCAACCATGACTAAAAAGAAGCGTCAGAAGAAGCTTAAGCCCACTAAGAAGCTAACCGAAGTAGAACAATTGCGTCGTCAGGTCGCTGAGCTAGAGGCACAAAAAGCCGACTTAGAATTGGATAACTTAATCCTAAAAAAGTGGCTGCCCGATATCCACGCTCACCAACCGGCAAAAAACCAGAATAGCCGTGGAGATTCGGGCTGAGCGACCTGAGGTGTCGTTAAAGCTTTTGCTTGCCAAGCTGCACCTTAACCGCAAAACTTATTACGACAACCGCAGTCACCGATTGAACCGATCAGATAAATACGCTGCTGTTAAAGGCGTAATCAAGTCTATCTTCTACCAAGAAAGTGATGAGACTTACGGTTATCGACGTATGCATGGTGCACTCTTAGATCAAGGCTTTAGCTATGCGCCCAATACCGTGCGCAAGCTGATGCGGCAGCTGGGACTAAAGACCAGAGTCTACAGCAGGCGCACTGCACGCTACAGTTCTTATGCGGGCCCTGCAGGCGTAATCAAGGAAAACATTTTAAAGCAGCGGTTTAATGAAACCAGACCCTACCACGTCTTGCACACGGATATTACCGAATACAAGCTGACCACAGGCAAAAAGGTTTATATTTCGCCGGTCATTGATGAGGCCTCACTGAAAATACTGGCTTGTCAAGTCAGCTATTCGCCTAACATGAGGCTGGTTTATGACATGCTGGCAGAGCTCAAGCAAAAACTGCCTGAAACAGCTCAGCCTATTTTGCATTCAGACCAGGGCTTTCAATACCGCCACAGCGGCTATCAAGCTAAATTAAGGCAAATGAAGATTAAGCAGAGCATGTCGCGCAAGGGTAACTGCCACGATAATGCACCGGGCGAAACCATCTTCAACCTAATGAAACGGGAGAAGCTCAACCGCATTAAGATCAGTTCACTAGCAGAAATGCAGGCAGTACTGCGCGATTATGTTTACTGGTTCAACCATATCAGAAGATCAAACAAACTAAAATACACGACTCCGATTAAATATCGGAATCGTGCGTTAGGTCTTGCTTAATAATAAAATGTCTAACTTTTTAGTTGCACTTCAATGTTGAAAAAGTCAACTTGAGGGTTTTACTGTGAATGATTTTCTAAAAACGAAAAAATGAAATGGATTATATACTGCTTTTTTGTGGTAAAAATTAGTTATTTTGCTCATTAATCTAGTATTCAGGGCTTGAATGTCACCAACTAAAGTTGAATAATAATATAGGAAGTAACTTTTTCGGACAACTTTTGGTAAAATAATAAGTTGTTAACAATTTTAATACGGAGGAAATTATGTCTTATAAAGACAATATGATGTTGTTTGCCCTCAATTCCAATGTTCCGCTGGCGGAAAAAATTGCACAGCGGGTGGGAGTGCCACTGAGTAAGTCCAGTGTGCAACGCTTTAGCGATGGTGAAATTCAAATTAACATTGATGAATCTGTTCGGGGTAAGGATGTATATTTGATTCAGTCAACCAGTGTACCGGTTAATGATAACCTAATGGAATTGTTGATCATGATTGACGCTGTGCGCCGTGCAAGTGCACAAACAATTAATATTGTGATTCCTTACTATGGTTATGCTCGGCAAGATCGTAAGACTAGACCACGTGAACCAATTACTGCTAAGTTAGTAGCTGACATGTTGCAAGAAGCTGGAGCAACCAGAGTCTTGTCACTGGATTTGCATGCACCACAAATTCAAGGATTTTTTGATATTCCGGTTGATAATTTAATGGGCGCACCATTACTTGCTGATTACTTTTTGAGAAACAAATTGCAAGAAGATGCTGTTGTCGTTTCGCCTGATCATGGTGGCGTAACGCGCGCTCGCAAACTGGCTGAGTTTTTGAAGACACCTATTGCGATTGTAGATAAGCGTCGTCCACGCGCAAATGTTTCTGAAGTAATGAATATCATTGGCAATGTCAAGGGTAAACGTGCAATCATTATTGATGACATGATTGATACAGCAGGTACGATTACTCTAGCTGCTCAAGCATTAATAGATGCTGGGGCTACTGAAGTTTATGCCAGTGCTACTCACGCTGTTTTATCAGGTCCAGCTATCCAAAGATTGAATGATTCTCCGATTAAAAATTTGGTATTGACAGATTCTATTAATCAGCCAGTAGAAAAGAAGCTGGAAAAAACTCTTATGGTTTCAGTAGGTCCGCTTATTGGGGATGCAATCAAATGCATTCAAAAACATGAACCACTCAGTCCTTTATTTAACACTAGATACGAAAAAGATAAACATTAATAAATTATAAAATTTACTAAGATCTGCTTAAGTTAAGCAGATCTTTTAGTTTGGCAGAATTACCACTTAGTCAGCTTTATTGACCCCTTAGTGAAATTCTATTGCATTTAAAATAAAATTAAAGTTTAATAAAAACATACCAAAGATGAAAGGATAAAAGAGCAATGTCACTTAAAGATCTTTTTAAAACCAATATTTTTCGAGGAATTTTCATTCTAATTATTTTCTTATGTTATGCCATTTGTGGAACATTGGCAACGTACCTTTTTAAATATGCAATCAATGATTTAACAAGAGGCAACTGGGACAGATTTGTATTTTGGTTAGTCATTGATTTTATTGTCTCAATCTTTACTGTTTTGTCCTTACCATTGGGAACATTTTTGTTTAATAAGCAAGTTCAAGAATGCTTACATAATATTCGTTCCCAAATAATGCGGCGGTATTACAATTCTGGCGGTTATAAGGTATCAGAAATACAAAATGAGTTAGGTAATAATCTCAAGATTTTAACAGACGATTATGCTACGCCTTGGATTCAAATTTGGACCAACTTGTTAAGTCTTATCTTCGCAATTGGTACATTGATAACTCTTCACTGGTCATTAATTTTATTTGTTGCTGTAGCGGCAATTATTGTGTTGACTCTACCTAAAATTATGACAAAAAAGTTATCTAATTCCACAGCCGCAGCAGCCAAGAAAAACGCGCAGCTTTTGAATACAATTGAAAATTGGTTTTCTGGTTTAAGTGAATTGCGCAGATACAGTGCAAGTGGCCGACTAGATAGAGCACTTGGTCAAGATAGTCGGAAACTGGCAGAAGCCAATGTTTATAGAAAAAAAGTACAAGGGATCTCGATTAGTATTAACGGCTTAGGTAATGCTATTGGTCAAATTGGGTCAAGTTTATTCAGTGGACTACTATTTTTTAATCATATAATCACTTTGGGTGATTGGTTTATAACAGGTAGCTTTGCTTCGACCATTTTTAATGGTCTCTGGGAAGTTATTAACGCAATGACGCAAATGAGATCAACCAAAAAGTTACGTCAGGAAATTGCTGATTTAACAAAACCAATACCTGAAAAAAAGCCTGGAACGGTTGTTTATGGTGTTGAATGTCACAATTTGAAAGTGCAATATCAAAATGGAGAAAGTATATCTTATCCTGATTTTACTATTAATAAAGGCGATAAGGTCTTACTTTCAGGAGATTCAGGCACAGGTAAGTCTACTCTATTCAAAGTCCTGCTGGGACAACTTAAGCCCAAAACTGGTGAGGTCTACTTTACTGCTCAAGACGGGACTAAAATTTCGCCTCAGCAAGCTCGACTAGGTTACATAGCACAAGATGCTACGCTCTTTCCTGATACTATTGCAAATAATATTACGATGTTTAACAGTAAACTGGTTAGCAAACTAAAAGAAGCTGTCAAAAAAGTTCAATTAGTGCCAGATTTAGCCAAGTTTCCAAATCAAATTAATACAACGGTTGATTTAGATCAAGGCAATTTATCAGGTGGACAAAGACAAAAAGTAGTTTTAGCCAGGGCTGAAATTCATGATGAACCATTTTTGTTACTTGATGAAGCGACTAGTGCAGTTGATAGTAAGTCTACCAGTGAAATTATTGGCAATTTGCTCGATACCGATAAAACACTTTTAATGATTGCACATAACTTCAGTCCTGAACTAAAAGACAAGTTTGATTATCAAATCAATTTAAAATCAAATAAAAAATCAGGTAATCAAAATGACAATTAAAGAATTTTATAGGATAAATCCTTTACGCTTTATTGTTTTACTTTTAATCAATATTGGTTTATATGCACTGCTAATTCTTGGTACTGCACTCAGTATTATAGAAACTACGGCAATTCAAAAAGGCAATTTTAAAATATTTTTAATTGTTAATGTATGTGCTTTTATATGTGTAATGGCAGATTATCTACTGCAAGGGCTGTCACAATACATTTTGTCTCAGCAGGAAGAGCAATATAATGTTGCAATCAGGGATAAAACCACTAAACATTTTTATGCAGATCAAAAAGACCATGCAGTAGCACAAGTTCAAAACCGGTTAACGAATGATATAGTTCAAAGTCAGCAAAATTATATTACTCCTTTTTTTAGCTTAATTGGGGGAGTAGTCATTATAGTTTCTACCATTATATTATTGGTTTCATTACATTGGAGTTTGCTTGTTACCATATCAATAATGGTACTAATCTCCTTAATTTTGCCAAAGCTGTTGGAGAAGCCCTTGCAAAATTCAATGATTCAAGTTTCTAAGACCAACCAAAAATATCTAGATTGCCTGGAGAAATGGCTTAATGGACTTGCAGAAATACAACGCTATTTTAGTGGTGCAAAATTATTTAAGGTAACGAGTACAGCTGCTAAAAATTTAGAAGATGCTAATGTTAAACAGAATGGTGTTATGCAACTACTAACCGTAATAAATGGCCTAGTATCGGCTATTTTCTCTTTGATTTTATTTTCATTAGTTGGTTATTTGTTTCAACAAAAATTAGTTGTTTTTGGTGCCATTACCGGAGTGGGCAACTGCCAATCATATTTGAGACAGGGAATTCAGATTATAGTAACCTCTTATGGGAAAATGAAGGGGTCCGAAACTCTAAATAAAGAAATTGCTAAAACAGCGACACCAGTAAAAAAGGTGCAAACTGCAAAAAAGGTAAGACCAGTTGCGATTAGCACTCACAATCTGAATTTACAATTTCCCAATGGTGAAAGGTTGCAGTTTCCTGATATTAATATTGAACAAGGTGAAAAAATACTGTTGACTGGAGATTCAGGAGCTGGCAAATCAACATTGTTTAAACTTATTTTAGGACAAATCAAGCCAAGTTCTGGACAAATCATATTTAAAGATAAAGATGGTTCAAGGATTAATCCAGATATGAGTAAAATTGGCTATATTCCGCAAGACCCTGTGCTTTTTCCGGTAACTATTGCTGATAACATGACTATGTTTTCCGATAAATTAAAAAGTGCACTGCCACAATTAGTTGAAAAAGTTCAACTTTCTGGCGATATTGCCAAGTTTGATGATGGTTTAGAACAAAAAATCGATTTAAACAAATTGAATATTTCTGGTGGTCAAAGACAAAAGATTGTTCTAGTACGAGCTTTAGTCCATCAAAGTGAAATTTTTTTGATTGATGAAGGAACCAGTGCTATTGACCAGCAAGCGACAATGCAAATTTTGCGGGAAATCACATCGAGTTCTGCTACAGTAATCTTTATTGCACACAGCTTTAATGATCAAATGAAAGAAATGTTTGACAGAGAAATTCACTTAACGAAAACATAAAGCAATAAAAAGGAGGTAAGATATTATGACAATTAAGGACTTTTATAAGCAAAACCCTTTACGCTTCATGATACTAATTTTGATTACCGTTTTAGAGTGGACTTTACCAATTGTAACTACACAATTAATTATGCTTTTAACCACAGCAGTTCAGCAACAGAAATTCCAACAGTTTTTAATTATAAATGTCATTTCATTTATGCCTTTCCTATTTCAATATATAATACAAGGACTGGATGCGTTCCTTCTATCAAAACAACAAGAGGAATTTAATTTTCATATCAGAAAAAGATCTGTATCTCACTTTTATGCGGATCAAAAAGAGCATTCTGTTGCCCAGATTCAAAATCGATTAACAAATGACCTGAATCAGAGCCAAGAAAATTATTTTACACCATTTTTTAGTCTAATTGGTGGTGTTATTAATTTAGTATCTGTAGTTGTTCTGCTTATTTCATTACACTGGAGTTTACTTCTCACAATTATTTTGATGGTGGCTATTTCGTTAGTGTTACCAAAATTATTAGAAAAGCCACTACAAAATTCAATGACCAGGATTTCAAAGAGTAATAATCAATATCTCGATTGCTTAGAAAAGTGGCTTAATGGCCTTGAAGAACTACAACGTTATTTTGCCGGAGGAAAACTATTTAAAGTAACTAATGATGCAGCTAAAGAGCTAGAAGATGCTTATGTCAAGCAAAATGGGGTTACACAATTACTAAGTATAATTAATGGATTGGTATCAGTTTCTTTTTCATTAATTTTGTTCTTACTAGCGGGTTATTTGTTCCAAGCTAAAATAGTGGCATTTGGTGCAATCACTGGAGTAGGCAATTGTAATTTCTACTTAAGGCAAAGTATTCAAATCATAGTTAGTCGCTATGGACAAATAAAGGGCTCCAAAACTTTAAATCAGGAGATTGCCAAAACGGCTGCGCCAGTTAAAAAAGAACAAACTGAAGAAGTAGCAACTCCAGCATCACTTAGTACGCATGATCTTAGTTTGCAATTTCCTAATGGTGAAAGTTTGGCGTTCCCCGATATAGACCTGAAACCTGGAGAAAAAATACTGTTAACAGGCGATTCTGGAGCTGGCAAGTCAACTCTGTTTAAGCTCATCTTGGGAGAAATCAAGCCAAACTCAGGGCAAATTATTTTTAAAGATAAAAATGAAGCAGTAATACATCCCGATATGAGTAAAATTGGTTATATTCCACAAGATCCAGTTCTTTTTCCCGTCAGCATAGCTGATAATATGACAATGTTTGCCGATAAACTTAAGAGTGCTTTACCACAACTTGTAAATAAAGTTGAGCTTGCTGGTGACATTGCTAAATTTGATAATGGACTAAATCAAAAAATTGACCTCAATAAGCTAAATATTTCGGGAGGGCAAAGACAAAAAATAGTTCTGGTGCGAGCATTAGTTCACCAGAGCGAGATCATTTTAATAGATGAAGGGACTAGTGCCATTGACCAAGAAGCAACAATGCAAATTTTGCGCGAGGTTACTTCAACTCCCGCTACGGTAATCTTCATTGCACACAACTTTAGTGACAAAATGAAAAGCCTATTTGACAGAGAAATTCACTTAGCTAAAAATGTTAAAGCAAAAAGTGAAAGTTAAAGATTAAGAGAAGAAATTAATAAGTAGAAGACTAATTCAAAGCTAATTTTGAATTAGTTTTTTATTTCTACAAAAATAAATGAAAGCGATTTTAAAAAAGTGTTGATTTATTTCTAAAAACTGGTACACTTAAAAGTGAAATCGGACTTATTAAATATCCAATTTTGTTTATCTTGTTTTTTTACTTGGGAGGTAAAAAATGGAAACAGAAAAAGTAGAACTAATTAATTTTAACCCAGAAGGCTATCTAAAAGATGGTGAAATGGTCTATTCCAAGAGGTCAGAAATTGAAGAGCTGGCTGACAAGCTAACCCAAGAAGGATATAAAAATATCTATCTGATGGGAATAGGTGGAACCGAGTTTGAATTGTACCAGTTTGCATATGCAGCTAATAGAATGTCAGACTTACCAGTTAAAGTGATTAATGCTGCCGACTTAAATGCAGTCCATCCACGTGATTTGACCAAAGATACAATTGTTATTACTGCAAGTGACAGTGGTAATACTCCAGAGATTATCGAAGCTGCACAGTGGTTAATAAAAGATAATATTAGACTAATTGCATTTACTAAAAAGAGCGGCGAATTAGGTGGAATGGCACCAACTGTGATCGAAGTAAATGGCTCAACAGGTTCTGGACAAAACTACTATATGGCAGAAGCTATGTTAATTTACAGCTTGCTTTATAAACATGGTGATTTTCCAGACTACCCTCAGTTTGCTGATCAACTGAAAAATGTCTTTAAGGACTTGCTGGACATCAGAAAGAAATTCGAACCAAAAGCTGATGAGATTGCTCATAAATGTTACAAGGCTCCTTACACTATTTTTACCGGTTCAGGAGCTCTGTGGGGTGAAACCGAATTATTCGCTGAATGTCTGCTTGAAGAAATGCAATGGGTAAGAACACGCCCAATTACCAGTGCAAAATTCTTCCATGGTACTCTTGAATTGGTTGAAAAGGGTGTACCAGTTTTCATTGTCGAAGGTGAAGACGAATTCAGAAAGCAAGACGTTCGTGTACAACGCTTCTGCGAAAAAATTGGCGCTGAGCATTACGTAATTGATACAAAAGAATATAGTTTAAGTGTTGATGATAAGTTTAGACATTTGGTTATTCCGTGGATTGTTAACTCTCTGTTAACAGACAGATTAACAAATCACTACCAAGTTTATACAAAGCATAATAAAAACTACAGAAGATATTATCGTCAATTCGAATATTAGTATGATAAAAAGACGGGATACTTGTGTATCCCGCTTTTTATTCAAATTTTTAGTTTGGAAGTGAATATGATGGAAATGCTTGATTATGTTAAAGCGTCACCGCAAAAAGTTAAAGAAAACATTAATGATAAAGAAAGTTTAGTCACACCATTAGTAAAGCTTTTTTGTGATCAAAGTTTTGTAAGCGTTATCATAGTCGCATCTGGATCATCTATGAATGCTGCAAAAATGGCACAACCATATATGGTTAAACGTTTAGGATGCCCTGTATCGGTAATAACTCCTGAACTGTTTGAACTGACGGAACCAATTGATTTTAACAAAACATTCGTATTCTTTGTATCTCAAAGTGGGGCTTCTACCAATATTCTGCATGCGATGACTTATATGAAAGAATTAAGTCACCAAACTATTTTATTAACAGGTAATGTTCATAGTCAGGCTGCTGGTAATGCCGATTACGTAATTGATTATGGTGTAGGTATTGAAACAGTTGGCTATGTGACTATAGGTTTGTCTACATTAATTCTTTATTTAGCTCTTTTTGCAAATGAAGTTGCTATTAAAGGTGATCGTGAATATAACTCTGATGATGAATTTATGCAATTAGCCAATGTTATGTCTAGCACAATAGATAAAGGAGTCGATTTTGTCAGTGAGCACTTCCTGGAGCTTGCTGAAATGGGTCCAACTTTCATTTGCGGTAATAATATGAACTTGGGTGTCGCCAGGGAAGCTGCTCTTAAGTTCCAAGAAACTTTGAAAATTCCAACGATGCACTATGAAGTTGAAGAATTTATGCATGGCCCAGATATTCAGTTAAGCCCAAGATATACGGTATTTTTAATTGATAATCTGCAACATAGCTCACGAATTTCTAGTATTTATGAAAAACTAGCTGTAGTAACTTCAAGAAGATACTTGATCACGTTTGGCAGTGAACTAAAAGAGGAAAACATTATTAATATTACCAAGCCGTTGATTACAGATCTGTGCTCTCTGGCTGTAATACCATTTTTCCAAGTTATTGTTGCCTCTATGATGCCTGCACTGAGTACGGAAAAATCTCATCCATTGGCAGATAGATTTATGCACGCAATTACTACTAAAAATTATAGTCAAAATAACAAGGAGTAAAAATGGTTCAAGTATTGATATGTACGCATGAAGAAATGGCTGTTGGCGTGAAAAAGACAGCGGAATTTATTATGGGTCCGCAAAAAAATTTACATGCTATAGCAGCTTATACTGATGAACATTTAGATTATCAAAAAATGATTGCTGAGTTTTTAGAAAAGCATTCTTCTGAGCCGGTAGTTGTGCTAACAGATATTCTTGGCGGCAGCGTTAATACAGCATTAGGGAAAATGCTAGATCAATACCAAAATCTGCATATCATCTCAGGAGTTAATTTACCAATGATAGTGCAACTATTGTTGTCAAATGAAAAAACTTTGGATGAAACAATCCAAAAGACAATTGCAGAAGCAAAAAATGGAATTCAGTATGTAAATCAAACACTCACTAAACAGACGAGTAGTTTAAGTGATGATTTCTAAGGGGATGTTTTAAATGATTAAAATGATCAGGGTTGATTATCGTTTACTCCATGGACAAGTCGCTGTGTCATGGACAGGAACTCTTGGAGCTGATGCACTTTTGCTAGTTAGTGACACTTTAAAAAATGACAAGTTAAGATTGCAAATGCTTGCTTTGGCTAAGCCCAGTGGTGTCAAGGTAGTAGTAAAAGACACACAAGGTGCAATTGATGTTATCAAGAGTGGCAAAACTGATCGCTACAGTTTATTCATTATTTGTGAAACTGTTGAAATAGCGGCCAAGTTAGCTCGTGAATTTAATATTAAATCAGTTAATTTGGGCAATATCTCATTTGGTGAAGGCAAACAAAAGATTAGCAAGAGTATTTATATTAATGAAGACGAAAAAAGAACAATTAAAGAATTAATTGACGAGGGAGTTGATGTCTTTATACAAATGGTACCTACAGAAAATAAGATTGAGGCTAAAAACGTAATTTAGAGCGGTAAAGGAGATGTTCTAAATGATTTTAAAAACATTTTTAATTTTCATTGTAGCTTTAATTGGCTATAGTGATGCTTTTACTGGTACGAGTTTAATTCAACGTCCACTAGTTATGGGGATGTTAACTGGACTTGTATTAGGAGATTTAAAAGACGGTATCATTATGGGTGGTGCCATGGAACTGGCTATGGTAGGCTCGGTTTCAATTGGTGCTTATATTCCGCCTGACATGGTTTCTGGAACTATCTTGGGTACAGCACTTGCTATTCAAGCACATGCGGATTCAGCAGCCGCTTTAACACTGGGAATTCCAATTGCCACTATAGTATTGGCTTTAGAAACTGCAATTGGTCAGCCACTTAAATTGATCTTTGTTCACAGAATTGATAAAAACGCACAGGATGGAGATACTAAAGCAATTGCACGTAATATGATTATTGGTGGTTATGCTGGTAAGTTACCAGGCTTAGTTATTGTGCCAACAGCATTTTACTTCGGACAACATGCGGTCACTACTTTACTCAGCAATATGCCTAAATTTATCTCTACGGGAATGACTATTGCTTCAGGTTTACTGCCAGCGTTAGGATTTGCAATGCTGGCACAAATGATAATGAACAAGAAAGTTGCTGTGTTCTTTTTCATTGGTTTCTTCATGGTTGCTTACGGCAACTTGTCAACAACGGGTGTAGCTTTATTTGCTGCTTTAATCATCATTGTGATGTACATCTTTGTTGAGAGAAAAGATGATAAGAAAGGTCAAGATACAGCTACGGAAACTGCAGCGGGACAAGCAACAGAAGAACAAGGAGATGGTTTCGATGAGTTTTAAAATACAGCCTGAATATAAAGGTAAAATAACTAAAAAGGATCTACAAAAAGTATTTTGGCGCAGTATTCCCACAGAACATTTGTGGAATTACGAAAGAATGATGAATGTTGGCTATACCTTTGCTATGATTCCAATCTTAAAGAAACTTTATCCTAAAAAAGAAGATTTATCAGCTGCATTGACGCGGAGTCTAGAAGTTTATAATGTTACACCGTATATTATTACTTTACCAGAAGGTATTGCTACAGCTATGGAAGAGCAAAATGCCAGTGATCCGGATTTTGATACGCAATCAATTTCGGCCGTTAAGCTTGCTATGATGGGACCTCTGTCTGGTGTAGGCGACGCCTTCTTCTGGGGTACTTTAAGAATTTTGGCTACTGGTGTTGGTACTTCTTTGGCAATGCAGGGAAATATATTGGGGCCGTTACTTTTCTTGATAATTTTTGATGTGCCACATTTTATAATCAGATATGTTATGACTTTTTTAGGATACGGTCTTGGTTCAAACGTGATTGATAAACTAAAGAAGTCTGGTATTATGGATAAAGTTATGGAATATGCTTCAATCATGGGAATCATGGTTGTTGGTGGCATGACGATGAGCATGTCAAAAATTAACTTTATTACTAAAATAGGTTCCGGAAAGGGCGCCCAAACCATCCAAGGACTACTGGATGGTATTGCACCTGGACTAGGTGTCTTAGCGTTATTTGGCGTCATGTACTGGATGCTTAAGAAGAAAATGAATCCATTACTGATTATGTTGATTGTCTTAATCGTAAGTATAGCAGGAGCCTACTTTAACATTTTAGGAGTTTAGCTGCTACTTAATTTAACAGTCATCAAAAAGAAATGAGATTAAAAAAACTCATTTCTTTTTGTTTTTTAAGTAAAAAACAAGGTGAAAAAATGTTAAAAAAAAGACGGACCATTTCTTTAAAATGGCTACTTCTTGGTGTACTAATCACTAATACTGCAATGAGTTTTATTTGGCCTCTAAATACAATTTATATACATGAAACTTTACATAAAAGCTTAGTAATTGCAGCATCTGTATTATTCTTAAATCAATTTGCAACTATGTTAGGTAGTTTGATTGGTGGTAAATTGTTTGATAGCTGGAGCCCTTATTACTCTATTTTACTGGGAATAGTTCTAAATATATTTGCTTTAGGTGGACTTATTTTTTTTCACGCCTGGCCCTCTTATGCCTTGTTACTTATTTTATCTGGTCTTGCAAACGGTATTTCGGTAACTTGTGAAAATTCTCTGGCAACTAGAGTGGGCAATCATCGTTCCAGCTATGTATTTAATCTCTTATACTTTGCGTCAAACTTTGGCTTAGTTTTTGGAACTCTTACGGTTGGATATATTATGCCTTTGGGAATTGGCTATGTATTTGCAATTGCAACTATAATTCAAGTATTGTTTTTAGTGGTTGCTTTTATCAATTATAATATTCAAATAAATCAGATTTCGATCTCAAAAAACGAAACAGAAAGTAAAGGCAAACTAACCCCTAAAATTTTAGGAGCCCTCATAATGGTTTTAATTTGCTGGCTTATTTATGAACAATGGCAAAGCAATCTTTCAACTTTTATGGTTGAAAAAGGTTTTAAAGTAAAAAATTATAGTTTTTTATGGACATTTAATGCAATTTTGATTGTTTTATTTCAACCTGTTGTTACTCATTTTGATGAGTTATTATTAAAACATATTAGAGGAAGACTAAATACGGGTATTTTATTATTGCTGGCATCATTTGCATTTTTATTGTTACCGTTTAAAGATGGCTATTGGCTCTATGTGACCTCAATGTGTCTATTGACCTTGGGAGAGATATTGCTTTTTCCTGGAGTTGCCAGCTTTGTAGACAAAGAGTCGCCTAGAAATTTAACTGGTTACTATCAGGGGAGAGTCCAAATGTTTAGCGCTCTAGGTAAAGCAATAGGTCCCTTATTTGGTGCATTGATTATTGATAATACCAATTATGAATTTCTCTTTTTAATCTGTATTTTAATGGCATTAATTGCTTTAGTTATTTTTTCCTGGCCAGTATTTGCCATTTCAAAAAAATATAAAGTTTAATTGCTGAGGTTTACGTGATAACGGATTGAACCTTCGCTTGCTATGACATAGCTTTCAGTGTATTCAATAATATTTTGATTTTGGTCGGCGGTTGAATAGCAAGATTTGAAAACAAATGAGTTGGAACTGATTTGCAATAATTTTGCTTCTTCAGGCATCAAGGTTTCGAGTTGTTGATAAGTTTGATATGACTTCAAAAAATGACCCATACTTTCAATATAATCGTATAAACCGATATTATTAAAATTAATTTGATAAAAGTTAGGGAAAAACTTTCCCGGAACATAAGAGTTCTCAAGTGCAAAAGGTTTACCACTATGTAACTTTAAACGTTGAACGCCATAAACCGGTTCAGTTTCATTAAGAGCTAATTTTTGCCTTAGAAATTTTGAATCAATATCAGTAAAAAATTTAATCTGTTTATTTGCAATAATAATTCCTTTAAGAGACATTGAATTGGTCAGAGAACGGGAACTATCAAATGAAATATTAAAGCGCTGATCAATACCACTAACGACGAAAGTCCCTTTTCCCAGTTTTCTCACTAATAATCCGTGTTCAACTAAAGAATTGATAGCACGCTTTGTAGTTGTTCTGCTGATTTTGTAGTGTTCTGCCAGTTCACGCTCACTAGGTATCTTTTGACCCGGTAAATATTCTTGAGTTCTAATTTTTTCGTATAAGAGGTGTTCAATTTGTTCGTATAAAGGGGCTTTATAAGATATTTTATTCATTAAATGTACCAAGTTTTTCACTTATTATCTGAGACGGCATAATACTTACCGTATTTTTGGCGTCACTATATTGCTCTACAAACAAACAAGTTTGGTTGCTTGTAGTGGTAAATGTTGTTTCAACAGAAAGTAAAGGTTCCTGCACTTTAACGTTAAGAGCTTTAGCAATTAGTTTATCAGCAAAACAGAAGTTTAACGTAACATCTGCATCTTGCGCCATTTGCAGTTTTTCCTTAATTTTATTGAAGATTAATTCTTCACTACTTATTGAAAAACTGTTCTCGATTGGTAAAAAGATTCTATAAACTACATAACCGTTTGATTCTTTTTCAACGGCTCTAAGAGTTACTAGTAAGATCTTTGTTCCCAATAAAACTTTTAATTTTTCAGAAAGCTCCTTATCTGTATCGATTAATTTATGCCTTAGTATTTCAAATTTTGTGTCATGTTGAGAAATATTAAGGTAATCAAGTTTATTTGAAAAAGAATTAATCAAATTTAAAAGTGGCTCATGTTTACGGTAGTTAACATAGTAACCTGCTGCCGGTTTGCGAGAGATCAGCCCCTGCTTTTCCAGTCTTTTTAGCGCCATTCTGGCAGTTCCACGAGAGACTGAATAATTTTTGGCTGTAGTACGTTCAGTCAATTTTTGTTCATATTTAATGAAGCCTTGTTCAATTTGGTATTGAATATCTTTAGCTATCAATTCTTCTTTCCTTATAGCCGACAAGATAGCCACTCCTTAGATAGATTAATTCGGAATTAATTGAAAACATTTAGTTATATTTAAAGTAATTTTATCAAATTTATTTTGATACAGATGTGGTGTGTTGATAAATTATTGAAAAAATTACTTCTTTATAATGCAAAATTTATTATATCATGATTGAAAAAACTAGTGTGTCAATAAGTTAGACGGTGAACAACTTGTGTGTTGTTAAAAAAGCCTTATTTCGTTTTAAAAAGCGAGATAAGGCTTTTAATTGTTTGAGCTATTAAATCTATATTTATATAGATCGGGGTTATAGTATGAAACAAATACTCCTAGAGGAATCCGCTTACCAGATATTGAAACTGTATCAACGTTAGCTAAAGTTTTTAAAAGAAAGTCAACACTCAAATGTAATAAGCTTTTTTGCTTTTTTTTGCTCTAACTGCGTTAATTTCAGCGTAATTCTCAATTAGTGGTAACTTACATTTTTTCAAATATTGGTATAAAGACTTGTTCAAAAGAGCTAGATCAATATTTTGCATTACGTCAAAATTTAAATTTTATTCATTTATGGCTGTAGGCTCGTTATTATCTGTTCTAAGTCTTTTTAAATAATTAATTTTTTCACCTTTTTGTTAAATTGGAAGAATAATTCATGCAGACTTTTATTTTTTAGGTTTTCTTATATATCTTAACGCACCATTTTTAACGTAGCGTTGGAATTTTTGGTATAAAGGATCAAAAATCTGTGGTTCATCACTATTTGACATCATGATTTTTGGAAAAAAGAAACGTTCATCACCTTGAAGCGTGCCGTTCAAGGACCTTACAAGTGGGCTTAATTGTGACAATTCAATCAATTGTCCGTCATCCTGCATAATTTCAATTTGACTGTTGGCATTTTTGCCTGATGGCTTATAGGCATCGTATGGCTCGTCAAAAGCCGAATTGGTATCTGTATAATAGTTTGGATCAAAACCTGCTTGTTTAATCAATTCTTTCAATTTAGGTAGTAAATTTTTGGTTTCCTGATCAATACAAATACTGGCTAAGGGCTGTCTAAAAAGGTAACGTTTGGTTAAATCAGCCAGAATTGGGTCACTAACTTTAGTCCACATTGAAAAGTTAGTTTCCATGACACCATCATCTAGCTTCAAATAATCATCAAGCGTCCAGTCATTGGCTAAAAATTTGGCTAAACTGGGTGTTACTGGTAAATTACCCTGCTGGTAAATAATTTTTGCTCTTTCAAGCAAATGTTGTAAAATTACTTCCATTGAACGACCAACTCTATGAAAGTAAACTTGTTGATACATTTGATAGCGAGAAACAATATAATCTTCAACTGCATGCATACCAGCCATTGTGAAGCAAATTCCCTCATTGTATGGACGAATTTCTTGTAAAATTCTTGATAAGTCGAATTTACCATAGGTCACACCAGTAAAATAAGCATCACGCTGCAAATAGTCCATTCTGTCAGCATCTGCCTGACTGGATATCATTTTTACCACTTGTGGATTAGGATAAGTTTTGGCAATTACGCTTGCTACAAGGGATGGGAAATTGGGTGAAACAGACCTCAAAACCTGATTGATTTCGGTATCTGGATCAGTGATAATTTTTTGACCGATTTTTTCGTGATTTGTACCAAAAAGATGTTCAAAAGTATGTGAATAGGGGCCATGACCAATATCATGCAGTAGTCCGGCACATTCAACCAGGAGTCTGTTGTTATCGTCCCAAAGACCATCACCTGAGCGTTGAGAAGGATATTTCTTGGCAAATATATTACAAATTCTGCGTGTCAATTCATAGACACCTAAATTGTGTTCAAAGCGCGTATGAGTTGCACCAGGGAAAACATATGAGATTGGCCCAAGTTGCTTTATTCTACGCATACGCTGAAATTCTTTGGCTTTTAAAATATCAAGTATTACCTGATCTTCAATATGGATGTATTCATGAACCGGATCTCTTAAAACTACTTCTTTTTTAAGTTTTTTGCTGTAGAAATTTGGCATATAAAATCCTCGAAAATTACTAGATTAATCTTTAAAGGTTATTTAATACCTAAATTATAACAAACTTAAGCCTTTTAGTTTAATACAGTTGCCGCTAATATTATTTTTATTAAAATTAAATAATAAATTTTGCCAGTTGTGGCAAAACTGTTCATAATTATAAAGGCAATAATATTATTAAATAGATAGGAGATCATATGAACTATATAGGCAATAAGTTAAAAGCCTTACGTCAAGAATTAGGTTTAACTCAAACAGAAATGGCAGCTGGTGTAATTTCCGTTTCCTTTTATTCAAAGGTCGAGCGAGGCTTAAATGACATTGGTGTAAATGATTTTCTGGAAATTTTACACAAGCACAATGTTGAACCACAGAAATTCTTTAATGATTTTAAAGTCAAAAAAGACAACAGAAAATTAGTTTTATCGTTAATGAATAAATTTATTAAAGCTGCATACTCAGATAACAATAATGTAATAAAAAAAATAATAAAGGAATTGCAACTGATTAAGCCAAGGACAGCTTTTATTAAATTTTCTCTTTTACAAGCAAAGCTAATTGAACAAACTAAAGATGTAGATGCACTTAAAAAACTAGATAAATCTCAAAAAAATAAAATTAAAAAAATAATTTTCCAGAAAGATACGGATGAAAATGAGTATCATCGTATTTCTTTAATTGGAAATATTATTCAAATATATAGTTTTGATGAGGCCTCTTTTTTAGTAAATAGTATAACTAGACATTATCATAATGTTGATAAATTAGATAAAAAAATTATGATTGCATTAAGTGTGCTAATGATTAACTATATAGACTGGTGTTATAAGGAGAAAAAATACAATCTATGTACTGTACCAATTAATTTTTTGAAAAGATTGCCTAATGACATTGAATTAGCCTTTGGGAAAATTTTATGTAGATATTATGAAGACCTAATGAGTAATAAAAGAGAAGAAGCAAATAATATTAGAGATATACTCATTAAATCTGGATATGAGGCCAATGTTAAAAAAATGGTCAAATAATTTTTTCAAATATGAAAAAACAAATTACAATATCCATTATAAGAGTTATTATATTTTAAAAACAATCTAGGGAGGAAAATATTATGGACCTTTTAAGAAACGTAATTATTTATATAGCTGATATGTAAATTTAGTACTCAGAACTGAACTTTATCAATTTGAATAGAGATCGATCGTCTTCAGAAAATTAATTTACTTTTTCTAAAACGATTAAATTAAAGGCCAATGATATTATTTAATTTAACCATACAGGTTAATTAAGTAAATAATGATTGGCCTTTTTTGTAATAAAAAAGATAATTAAAGTTTAAATTTTAATAGTAATAGCTATAATATACTGTTTGCGGCAGCATTTATATTTAAATAGCTATACCAATATAATCATTCTGAAGAGCGGCAATAAAAAAGCTTTCCATAATATCAGGTCAAACAAAAAAATAACCATTTTTTAACCTAAGAAGAGTTTCAAAAGCTTTCAAGCTTTCGGAACCCTTCTTAATTTCTTAGAAATTTTTTACAAAAGTAATTTATTATTAAATTATTATGGTAAAATGAAGCACAAGTAGTCCTTAATAGGAATATTTCATTTTTTATTTTAGACACAAGACGTTGTGCCAGGAGAAAAGTTTTATGAAAAATTTGTTTAAATACGTTAAACAAGAACCGGCAAAGGTAACTTTAGTAGTAATTCTCCAACTAATTTGCTCAGCTTTTCGGGTTCTTAATTCACTAATTAATGTTTTCATTTTAGATAGTTTGATTAAACTTGATTTTCAGGCTTTTTTTAAATATATTTTGCTCAATATCTTATTATTTTTAGTAATGACCGTATTCTTAATTAGTGAACAAGTATTGAGCGTAAAAACGGTGCAATTTCTTAGCTTAAGGCTACGCCAGGATATTATTGAACACTTGGAAGATTATTCAGTTTCACAGTTTGAAAAGCATGATACTGGAGTATACACATCATGGCTGACTAATGACATGAATTTAATTGAAGAAAATGGTTTTACTAATCTATTTTCAATGGTACAAATTTTTGGTGATTCCATCTTTTCTCTAATTGCATTGATAAAATTTAATTGGACTTTTCTGCCTCTAGTAGCCATTTTGACCCTTTTTACTTTGGGATTACCTCAACTTGTGCGAAAGAAAGTCGCTACCAGCAACTTCACTACTAGTAAGGAAAATGAAAAAGTGGTTAATGTAATTAATGATTGTTTACAAGGATTTGCCACTTATAATATTTTTACTGCTGAACAGCAAATAGAAAAGCGTATCACCGATGCTGTAAAAAAATTAATTGGCGCGAAAGTACGACAAGCAAAGTACAGTTCATATAATGGCAGTATAGCCGGTGCCAGCAATGTTATCAGTCAAGTAGCTATTCAAGCTTGGACAGGTTTTCTGATTTTAGAAAAGCAGGTAACTATTGGGGTAATTAATTCATCTACTTCGCTTGCCTTTAATGTTTTTAATTCATTAGCGGTTATTGCACCGATTTTGACTGAGTTGCAAGCTCTCAATCCGATTTTTAGTAAATACCAATTAGACAAGCCACTTAAAGCTCATACTCAAGGCGGCAGTAAACTTACTGACATTAATATTACAGCTAAAAATTTACAAATTGCTTATCATCCAGGCAAGCCAGTATTTAAGAAGCCACTCAACTTTACTATTCATGATGGTCAAAAAATTGCTGTTGATGGTGAATCAGGTAGCGGTAAGAGTACATTATTAAAAATTCTAGCCGGTAGGTTGACCGATTACACAGGTGATCTTCAATTAGACCAAACTGAGATTAAAAACATTGATAATAATGCATTACGGTCTAACATAGTTTACATTGATCAAACTGCATATCTTTTTAATGATACAGTGCGCTATAATCTGGAACTTGGCCAGCATTTTACTGACGAAGAAATAGAATCTGCATTGGAAAAGGCTGATCTATGGGATTTTGTCAGCACTTTGCCTCAGAAACTAGATACCCCAGTTGGCGAAGGTGGCGCTAGTTTATCTGGTGGGCAAAAGCAACGTTTGGCTTTAGCTCGAGGATTGTTACGCAACCGTAAGTTATTCTTACTGGATGAATCGACTAGCAGTTTAGATAAAGCCGGAGCTATCAAAGTTGAAAATGACTTTTTAAATCAACCTAAAATTACTGTTGTGTTTGTTAGTCATCAGTTACATGAAGAAAATAAAGATAAGTTTGACCAAATCATAACTGTTTAACTTATTAAAAGTAACTCTTTTGTAAATCTAACATAAAACGACTCGGAACCATTTAAAAACAAGCGATTATTTATTTTAAGTACTTAATGTAAAATTATATTATTAACAAGCTGAGCTTTAGAGGAAAAATCATGTTAGAAAAAAGACCGTACTTACTTTCCCGATTAGTCAGTGGTTTAGGCAACTCACTTTTTGGTATGGTATTTATTTGGTGGATCCAAATACAATCTAAGAGTTCATCTGTTGTTGGTATTACCAATGCCATTTTCACAATAACTGCAGCCCTTTCTATTTTTTATGGGCCATTCATTGACAATCATTCTTTCAAGAAAACCAGTATCTATTCAATGGTGATCCAAGTAGTCCTACTTTTTATGTTAACAGCTGCAATGATTTACTTTAGTAAATATTACGCTTTTGCCATTATTATTGCCGGACTTCTGTCCATTTGTGATGAGTTTTTTGGTCCCGCTGATCGGGCTATTTTAAAAGAATCTGTGTTAGACGAAAGCGAAATGACCAGTATCATTTCCCAGATTAATATTGTTGATCAGCTAGTCAATGTTGGTGGTACTGCACTTTCTGGCGCATTACTGGCCTTTTTGACAAGTGGAGATATTATTTTAGCTTGTTCATGCTTAAGCTTGCTCGGACTTTTATTACTAATTAGAGCTCTAAGAAATATTCCTGTTCACAATGTAGTTAAAGAAAAAGAGAATAAAGATGAAGGCTTAACAAAATATTGGCAAAAAATTCTCAACGGATACCGTTACATAAAGGGAAACAGCTTTTTGTTTCACTATCTTTGGTCCAGCGTACTATATTCATTTGCACAACCTGCACTGATCTTGATCTTGCCTCGTATAGCCGCAAAGGCAGGACAACCGGCACTTTATAGCACATTTTACATTTGTATACTGGTAGGAATAATTCTTGGTGCTGTCATCGGTGGCAAAATGAAAGCTAAAATTAAAACAATTGGTTGGGCCTGGATTATCAGCGCTATACCTATCATTATTATGCTCTTTTTCCTAAAGAATATGGTTATGCTTTGTATCCTGCTTTTCCTGTTTGGCCCTGCAACTAGTATTCATAATGTCCTTGAAGAATCTATTATTCAAACTTCGACCTCTGATAATTACTTAGGACGAGTTTTGACAACCATCAGGACATTTGCCAATATTGGTGGACCAATTTCGTCAGTTGTTGCCGGAGTAATTCTTGATCATCTTGGTGAAAAATTTATTGTTGTTATTAGTACAAGCCTAATTATAATTGGTGGTATTAATATTTTGCTGTCAGCACCTAAAAAACTAATTAGTGGTGTTAAAAAATAATTTGTTTTATAATAATTTCTGCTAAAATTAAGAAGGATGTTAAATTATATTAGCTAATCGTGATGGTTGGCTTTTTTATTACAAAGAATTAAATAGATGACTAAAGTAAAAATTGATTTTACTAGTAGAATAACTCAAGGAAAAGAAAGCGAAACTTTTACTAAAAAATGCCAAGGAGAACTAATTGAATCAGGTGAAACTACCAGAGTTTCATACTTGGAAGATGACCAGGTACCAGTTAAAATACTGATTAGAGAAAATAATGTGATTATTAGGCGTGGCAGTGACCGGAATAATTATTCGCAATTACATTTTATAGTTGGCGAACGTAAAGATTGTCGCTATGTGGCACAAGGCTATCAAATGGATCTGCAAAGTACAACTGAATTTATTAAATTTTTTTCTAAAAATAATAATTCCCGTGAACTTCAGATTGAATATAACCTTTACAGTGGTCTATACTTAATAGGTAATTATACCGTCACATTGATTTTTACATGAACGCCTAGTAAAATAAAAAAGACTGTTTTAAAGAGAGGAATACAATTGTGGGATTAAACGACTTTAAAGACAAAAATCGCAATGAATTATCAATGATTGAAGTTGCTCGCGCAATTTTAGAAGATAACAATAAGAGAATGGCTTTTGCAGATATTGTTAACGCTGTGCAAAAGTACTTAGGTGTGAGCGATGAAGAAATAAGGGAACGTTTGCCCCAATTCTATACTGACATGAACACCGATGGTGAATTTATTTCAATGGGTGAAAATGTGTGGGCTCTTCGTTCATGGTTCCCATATGAATCTGTAGATGAAGAGGTTAACCATCCTGAAGATGAGGATGAAGAAGATACTCGGACTCACCATAAGAAAGTTAATGCCTTTTTGGCAAGTGCTACTGGCAGCGATGATATCATTGATTATGACAATGATGATCCTGAAGATGAGGATCTGGATGCCACTGCTGATGATGAGCCTGATGACTTTGATGGTGACGATGATTATGTCAATACTGATGATGACGATGATGAAGACTTACCGGATGGTATTGAAGGTCAATTATCAGAATTAAACGATGATGACGACGAAGATGATGATGAATAATTTTCTTGACTTTGCGTCCTAAAATAGATAGTATTTTATTTGGGCACGTTATGTGCGTTTAAGCTCCCGTTAGGGAGCTTTTTTATTTTTTGATTATTCTTATTTTTTGCAAAGGAGTTTGGGCTAATGACAAAATATATCTTCGTTACTGGCGGTGTTGTTTCTTCACTGGGTAAGGGAATTACCGCTTCTAGCTTAGGTCGATTATTAAAAAACCGCGGTTTAAAGGTGACAATGCAAAAGTTTGATCCATACATTAACATTGACCCCGGAACAATGAATCCTTATCAACATGGGGAAGTGTTTGTCACTGATGATGGTACTGAGGCGGACCTTGATTTAGGACACTATGAAAGAATTGTTGACGTACGTACCAGCAAATATTCAAATGTTACTACCGGTAAAATTTATAAAGAAGTACTGGAAAAAGAGCGGCGCGGGGACTATCACGGTGCCACTGTTCAAGTCATCCCCCATATCACAGACATGATTAAGCAAAAAATTATGCGTGCAGGTCTTACTACTGATTCAGACGTTGTTATTTCAGAAATTGGCGGTACGGTTGGTGATATTGAATCTACTCCTTTTATGGAAGCTATCAGACAGATGCGCCGTGAAGTGGGTGAAGAAAATGTAATGTACATTCATTGTACGTTAGTACCTTATTTACATGCGGCACAAGAAATGAAAACTAAGCCTACCCAACATTCTGTCGCTGAACTGCGCAGTATTGGTATTCAGCCTAATATGCTGGTGTTACGTGCTGAAATGCCAATTGATCAGGAGCATAAGGATAAAATTTCCAACTTCACTGATGTGCCGGTTGACCGTATTATTGAATCAATTAACGCACCATCGCTTTTTGACTTGCCGTTAGCTTTCCAAAAACAGGGAATGGATCAAAAAGTCTGTGATTTTCTCCATATCAAGAGTCCTAAGGATGAAGCTGATATGGCTGAATGGCAAAGGCTTGATGAACGGGTTAAAAATTTGCAACACACTACCACAATTACTCTTGTTGGTAAGTATGTTGAACTTGAGGATGCATACATTTCTGTCACTGATGCGTTAAAACATGCTGGTTACGCCTACAATACTGATGTCAAAATTAATAAGGTGCAGGCAGAAGATGTGACTGAAGATAATATTGCCGACTTTATGGAAGGTTCCGATGGTTTAATCGTTCCTGGTGGCTTTGGTTCACGCGGTTTTGAGGGAATGATTACAGCAATTAAGTATGCCCGTGAAAATGATATTCCGTTTTTAGGAGTTTGCCTGGGGATGCAAATGGCGACTGTCGAATTTGCGCGTGACGTTTTAGGATATAAGGATGCTAATACCACCGAAGCAGATCCTAAGACTAAGCATAATGTAATTGACATTATGGCTGATAAGCGTGACGAAGAAAATATTGGCGGAACTTTGCGTTTAGGTCTTTACCCAGCAACCTTGAAGAAGGGAACAAAGACAGCTGCTGCGTATGATAATCAAGATGTCATTCAGGAGCGTCACCGTCACCGTTACGAGTTCAATAATGAATATCGTGAAGCATTTGAAAAAGCAGGAATGACTTTTGCCGGAGTATCACCAGATAACCACTTAGTTGAAATTATTGAATTAACTAAAAACAAATTCTTCATTGCTGCACAATATCACCCTGAATTTTTGAGTAGACCGCAAAGGCCGGAAGGACTGTATAAAGCATTTATTGGTGCTGCATGTGGTCTTCCTGAAGAAAAGCTTTAATTGGCAAAGTTGAATAATACAAAAACCAGATTTTTGGGTGAGGGAAGGCAAAGGTCTTCTCTTGTTTTTTCTGTTAAATTCCTATAACATTATTATGACTAAACGAAATAGAAAAGGATTTTTTCGCCAATGAAGCAAATGATAATTCATGGTGGAAAGCCCCTGCAAGGTGATGTCTGGATTGGTGGTGCCAAGAATTCGACGGTTGCATTAATTCCAGCATCTATATTGTCGCGTACACCGGTAACTTTGGAAGGTGTTCCAAAGATTGCAGATGTTGACAACTTAATGGATCTGCTCAGTGAAATGGATGTTGTGAGTGATTTTCACAATACAACATTGCGTATCAATCCAGAACACATTAAGATGAGCCCATTGCCAAGTGGTAAAATCAAGAGTTTGCGTGCATCTTATTATTTTATGGGTGCTCTTCTTGGCCGTTTTGGTAAGGCTGTTGTGGGCTTCCCTGGTGGAGATGATATTGGTCCCCGCCCCATAGATCAACATATTAAGGGGTTTGAAGCCTTAGGCGCATGTGTAAAAAATGAGAATGATCAAATAAAAATTACTTCTCCTGCAGAAGGGCTCCATGGTGCTACTATTCATTTAGCAATGCCTTCTGTAGGTGCAACAATGAATATAATTATGGCATCAGTAACCGCTAAAGGACAAACTATTATTGATAATGCTGCTAAAGAACCTGAAATAATTGACTTGGCTACGTTTTTAAATAATATGGGAGCAATTATCAGGGGTGCCGGAACGGATTCGATTAGGATTGAAGGGGTTAAGCAGCTGCAAGCTAAAACCCCTCATACAATAATTCCTGATCGAATTGAAGCTGGCACTTATATTTCCCTTGCCGGTTGCATTGGCAATGGCATCTGTATTCATAATATTATTGAGGAGCACCTTGATTCTTATTTAGCCAAGGTAGAAGAAATGGGTGTAGTAATTGATGCAACTGAAGATTCCCTTTATGTTTATCCTGCTGGCGATTTAAAAATGACACAAATTCGCACGTCTTCTTATCCAGGATTTGCGACAGATTTGCAGCAGCCGGTGACTCCACTTCTGCTTTCTGCCAAGTCCGGTGAAGGCGTGATTATTGACCAGATTTATCCTAAAAGAATCGGTCACATTGAGCAGTTGCGTAAAATGGGTGCGGACATTAAAGTGGAAGATAATATTATTTTGATTCATCCAACTGCTAAACTTCATGGCACGAAGGTTTCAGCTGGTGAAATTCGTGCAGGAGCCTGCTTAATGATAGCTGGTTTGATGGCAGATGGCGAGACTATAATTGACAATGCTGATAATATTCTCCGTGGTTACGATCGCGTGCAGGAAAAACTCCGCCTACTTGGTGCGGATGTAAAAATCCAGGATGCACCTAATAAATAATTTAATATTAACTGAATAATAGTTGAGTGGGCTAATCATAATGATTAGCCTGTTTGTTTATATTTTAAAATTATAAAAAGTACTTTATTGTTTCTTTTGTAATAATAACGTAATATAATTACATTATTATTACTAAAAGATGAAATAATGAGGTATAAAAATGAAAAAGGACTTTCATAAATTTTCTAAAACTGTCATAGCTGCTGCTTTGCTAAGCGTTCCTGTCGGAGCAGTTTTTTCTGTCAACAATATTGAAGCAAAAACTGTTACTAGCGCAGAAACGGTCTTTCACTATTCTCAAAAGACTTTGTCCAAAAAGTTTGCTCAGGCCGGTTATGTTTTTAAACTAACTGATGCCACAAAGGGAGCCTTATATAAGTCTACTGGTAAACCCTATAGTACCAAAGTCATTAAAAAGATCGTCAAGAATAATACACTTTTTAAAGTTAAAAAAGTTTGGTCAATTCATAATGGCATGTTTGTTGATTTAGTTTCAAAAGATGGTAAATATAAGGGTTCTACTACATATCTAACTGGTATATATAACAAAAATACAGAAGATGAAAAGCTGAAACCTTTGGTGCAGGCAGAGCTGGATGTTACGACGGCTAGAGATAATAATAAGCAAACTGCAGAACTATTAGCTAAAGCTGAAACGTTGGCCAATGAATTGACAGGATACGAAAAGAAAATCGCACTGACATCTATCAAAGAACTAAAAGAATTCGTTAAGTATGGGACTATGGGAGAAATACCAGTGCTATTAATTGGAAAGTATCCTGATTAATTAAAGGAATAGATCAAGTATAGAATTATGTGGTAATACAGCTATTACCGATTGAAAATTGTTCCAAGACTTAATATAGATAAGGTAAATAATATAGTTTAAGTAAAATATAAAGCCTGAGGTATGATTGCTTCGGGCTTTTTTAATAACTGACTGTTTTATATGGCTTGCAAGAGAGCACACTTTTTATTTGAGAAAAATTTTTTAGATTCTGATTGAGAGTTATAATAAAAAAGTAATTAAAATGAAAGGTCAATTAAGGAGTTATAAATGCTATTAGGATCAATTGAAGCTGGCGGTACCAAGTTTGTTTGTGCAGTCGGCAATGAAAATTATCAAATTAAAGATCAAACAACTTTTCCTACCACGACACCGGAAGAAACTTTACAGAAGACAGTAGATTATTTTAAGCAATTTGCAGTAGATGCCATTGGAATTGCGTCTTTTGGACCGATTGAGGTGCGGAAAACAGCACCTAATTATGGCTTTATCACTGATACACCTAAAAAGGGATGGAACAATACTGACTTTGTAGGCTTCTTAACTAAAACAATTAAAGTTCCAATATTTTTTACTACTGATGTTAATGGTTCGGCTTTTGGCGAATATGTAATGTCACAGTTGTCAAATGAAGATGTTGACTCTCTTGTTTACTATACAATTGGTACTGGAGTAGGTGGCGGAGCTATTATTAATGGTAAGCTGGTCGGATCCTTAGGCCACCCTGAAATGGGTCACGTAAAAGTTAAGCGTCATCCAGATGACTTGGATTTTGCAGGAGTTTGTCCTTTTCATAAAGATTGCCTGGAAGGCTTAGTTTCAGGTCCTACTTTTGAAGCTCGCCTTAATAAAGCCGGTAAAGATGTGCCTCTTTCAGATCCTGTTTGGGATATTATGAGTTACTATGTAGCTCAGGCTGCCTTGCAAGTCACCTTAATTTTACGACCTGACAAAATTGTCTTTGGCGGTGGCGTTACCAGTGAAAAATTTCTAGAAAAAGTACGGCGTGATTTTGCGACATTATTGAATGAGTATGTCCACGTGCCACCATTGGAGCAATACATCACTATGCCGGAAATCAGTAATAATGGTTCTGCCACAGTCGGTGATTTTGCTTTGGCAAAACGGTTATTGAGAGAATAATTTGTTTTAATTTTTAATATTTTAAAAAATAACGAAGCCTGAAATTAAAAAATTTAATTTCAGGTTTTTATTATGAAGCATAATTTTTACTCAGTGGATTTCTTGCCTGTACTTTTTTGGATTGTAACCGTATTGTTTTTTAAAATAGGAACTAAAAGATCTAGAATTTGAAAAACCATTTTTAAATGCAATTTTATTGATAGATAAGTCTGTCATCGTTAAGTCAAAGTATGCATGTTTTAAACGTACCTTAGTTAAGTATTCTGAAAAAGAAATACCTGAATGCTTTTTAAAAAATTTAGAGAAGTACGTGCTAGAGTATGAAAATAGTTTGGCAGTTTCCGCTAATGTTATTGGATAATGATAATTTTCTTCGATATAAATCATTATTTTTGACATGATTTCTTCGTATTTTTGTGAGGTATTGATCATTTGTGTATCAAAATCTCCTACTTTAAATTCGGTCAACAGTAAAAAAATGATGTCATTAATACAAGCTTTTATCCTAAAACTTAGCTCTAGCCCTTGATTTCGTTCTTGAATAATATTTAATTCTTCCATATAATTTCTTAATTTTACTAAGGAAATATAATTTTTATCAGATAGTTTTGTGTCAAATTCATAAGTACTAAAAATATCTTTATATTCACACAAACACTCTTTTTCAATGGTTAGTCGTAATAGTTGAAATGGCACTTTTGATTTTATTGAATGACTTTTAAGACTATTTATAAAAAGTATCCTATTTTTTGTCAAATTATGATTTTTAGAACCAATTTTAACTGTTGCATTGCCTGAATAGCAAAGTAATAGTTCGAAAGAATTATGCCACCGACTTGATTGTGAAAAATTATTGCTTTTATTTGAAATAATATTAGTTGAATATAATTGTTTAACCTTATAGTTCATCGGCATGTAACTCATTTTTGTTTTCCTTACTTAATTATGTTGTAGCAAAAGTTTGCACAAAAGAAACTAATTATTTTGTTTTTGGTAGCGCTTTATTTTAATAAACTAAATTTAGATTAAGTGCTTAATTATTTTTTGTCAAAACAATTTTTTTAGAAAGGAAAAATAGAATGAACGAAAACAAAGCGACATTAACTGACAGATTTACTGCCGTGGCAGCTAAAATTGCTAATATTACTTACCTTAAGATTTTAAGGGATGCTTTCCAAGTTATTATGCCAATGTTCATCTTAGCTGGTATTGGAACATTATTAAATAGTGTAATTTTTCCAGCTTTAACGAATGGCGATCTGTTAGCAAAATTGCAAGTATTTGGAAATTTAGTTAGTAATGCAACATTAAATATTTCAGCAATGCTAGTTGCCCCAATGATTTCATATTATTTAGCAAAGGCTAGAAAATTTGATTCTCCAATGTCTGCAGTGATAGTTACAATTGGTAGTTTATTTGCCATTATGCCAATAGTCAATCAAGCTACGATAAAAGGAACCGAGAAAATGGCAGAAGTTACTGGAGTAGTAACTTTTGACAAAATAGGTACTAACGGAATGTTTGCAGGTATTATTATTGGCTTTGTGGCGACAGAAATATTTATTAAATTATCAAAATTAAAGGCCTTAAAAATTAATTTAGGACAAGGAATTCCTCCTGCTGTTGCTACTAGTTTTGAATTAATGATACCAATTTTTATTACCATTTTAATTATTTGTTTAGTATCAACTCTCTTAGTTGATTTATGGAATACAAGTGTAATTGATTTTATTACAATGGCTATTCAAAAGCCCTTAACTAAAGTTGGTAATAGCTTTATTGGTTTTACATTTTTATTTGCGCTTGCGAATTTTGTGTTTTCAATTGGTATCCACCCTTCAACCATTACAAGTTCAATTATGAAAGCGCCCCTTATGGTTGCTATGAATGAGAATATGACTGCAGCAGCAGCTGGTCGTCAGGCTCCTAACATAATTAATTATTCATTTAGACTTGTTTTTGGTCAAATGGGAGGAACGGGTGCTACACTTGGTCTTTTAATCGCTATTTTATTATTTACAAAATATAAGCCGTTTAAACAGGTATCAAAATTAGCTCTTGCTCCTGCAATCTTTAATATTAATGAACCAATTGTGTTCGGACTTCCAGTAGTATTTAATGTTTCCTTGATGATTCCCTTTGTCTTGGGGCCAATTATTGGAACAACAATAGGTTACGTAATGACAGCTATAGGTTTTATTAAGCCACTAACAGTATTAGTCCCATGGACTATTCCTCCATTCGTCAACGGCTTTTTAGCCAGTGGAGGAGATTGGAAAGTAGTTTTGGTGCAAATTATCATAGTAGCGGTTCACGTTATATTATATCTACCATTTTTGAAAGTATCAGAAAAGATAGCAAAACAACAAGTTGACTAAATATTTATAGTTTGAGGAGCATCATGAATAGTAAAGTTTTTCCAGAAAATTTTTTATGGGGTGGAGCAGTTGCCGCTAATCAGATAGAAGGTGCCTGGGATGAAGATGGCAAACTACCAAGTGTAATTGATACAGTCGTTGGTCTTCACTCTCGAAAACCAAGTATCAAATGGAATCAAAATAAGAAAATATGGGAACTTAATCTAGATCCTACAAAAACTTATTTGACCCATGAAGCGATCGATTTTTACCATCATTTTGACGAAGATTTAGAGCTAATGCATGAGCTTGGCTTGAAAGCTTTTCGAACAAGTATTGCTTGGTCTAGAATTTATCCAAAGGGTGATGAGGATAAACCAAATGACAAAGGATTAGAGTTTTATGATCAGCTTATTGATACCATTATTAGTAAAGGAATGGAACCAATAATAACGTTGAGTCATTATGAAACTCCATTTAATTTGGTAGCTAAATACGGCGGTTGGACTAACCGTAAAATGATCGATTTTTTTATTAAGTATTGTCAAACTGTTTTTGAACGATATAAAGGCAAAGTTCACTATTGGATGACTTTTAATGAAATTAACAATTTGATGAAATATCCTTATGTAGCGGGTGGTATATTACCGATACCACCTAAAAATCTAGATGATCCTCTATCTGATATAAGTTTAAAAGATTGTTTTCAAGCTAGTCATAACATGTTTGTGGCTAATGCACGAGCTATTCAGATTTTAAGAAAGATTGACAACAAAGCAAAGATGGGACTAATGTGTAGCTTTTCTCAGCTTGCACTATATCCTAATACCCCAAATCCCAAAAATGTTTTTGGTGCTTATCTTTTTACCAGAAAATCATTTTTCTTTAGTGATGTAATGTGCCGGGGACATTATCCTATGTATATTATTCGTTATTGGAAAGAAAATAATTTAGCTCCAGAAATTGAGCAAGGAGATTTAGAACTAATTCAGAATTTTACATGTGACTATATCGGATTTAGCTATTATAAAAGTAGTGTCTTTGATGTAGATAAAAAAATGAAAGTAGATACTGGAGGGCCTATTGGTATTGAAAATCCCTTTTTAAAGGTGAAAGCACCACAACCTTGGAACTGGCCGATTGATCCCGAAGGGTTACGTTATGTTTTAAACATATTAACCGACCGTTACGAATTACCCCTTTTTATTGTAGAAAATGGTCTAGGTATGGATGAGCATCCAGATAAGAAAGGTTGCATTTATGATAAAGAACGATGTGACTATCTTAAGATGCATATTGAGCAAATTGCTAAGGCAATTCAAGATGGTTGCAATGTAATTGGTTACTTATGGTGGGGGCCTATTGACATTGTTTCAGCTGGTACAGGAGAAATGAAAAAACGCTATGGTTTCGTTTACGTTGATAGAAACAATGATGGTAGTGGTACTTTAAGAAGAATCAAAAAATTTAGTTTTAGCTATTACAAACAAATCATTGAATCGAATGGGACAGATCTTTGATAAAATTGTGACAAACAAAAACGGCAGAGCTTATACTCTACCGTTTTTTGTATTTCACTATTTTAATCTAACAGGTCAAACTTAAGTGTTGCTAGATTATGGCCTTCATTTACCATGTTACCCAGTAGTTCAATGGTGTTGTTGTAAACTTGATCAGCCATCTTTTGGTTGGCCTCAGTTAATAAATCTTCAGCTTCTTTGCCTGACAGACCTGCAACTTTTTTATCTGTTTCGTGTTGAATGAGGTGACATTGTGCCAATGATTTTTGCTCAAAGTCATTTTCTAGTTCACCGTAGACTTTAAAGTTAGTGTCACCCAATTGTGCTGTTAATTTATTTAACCAAAAAATCTTGTTCAAATCGAACTTTGGACCGGTTTGGAAACTGGCCGGGGTGTCATTAACATTGGTATAGAATGGCACAAAGCTGTTAAAGGTATTTGGACCAAAGCAAAGCCATTGCACGCCAGCAATTTCTTCAGGGACATCATTTCTAACTTGGAGAATATGAGTTTCGAAGTTGCGGTTAAGTGCAATTGGACGGTAAGTTTTCTTTTGTTCAGGGGTACCCTGATCACCATAAGGATCAAATGGAGTATCTTGATAGTGAGAACTCTCGATAAAGCAAATATCCTCAATACTAATTTTGCGGTTAGCATGGCAAATAAATGGTTGATCTTGATCACTTGGCTTGCCGCCGAATTCTGGATCAAAGTAATTGTGAACAAACCAGGCACGAGGATTGTTGTAATGCGCATCCTTAATAGTTGAACTACCAAAGATGTGTCGCATGTTGTAACCTTCACGGTCAGGATTTAAGTGGTATTCCTTAATTAGGTCTTCTAAGGTATCATCAGTTAAGAAGCCATCTTTACCAAAGTGGAATTCATCGATGTTCAAACGGTTAGGAGCGACAACATAGGCGTCATCAGGAATACGGCGTGCAATCCAGTGGTGGCCACCAATTGTTTCCAGGTACCAGACTTCATCATGATCGGCAAAAGCCATACCGTTCATTTCATAAGTACCATATTTTTCCAGCAAATAACCAATGCGCTTAACGCCATCAAGAGCACTGTGGATATAAGGCAATGTTAAAGTAACAAAGTCTTCTTCTCCTAGGCCGCCCTGGGCAAGAAGTGGGTCAATACCTTGTATACGTGCATTTGTGGTAATAGTTTCAGTAGCAGTCATTGCTACGTTTTCTGAGTTAATTCCGGCTGCACCCCAGATGCCGCTTTCGCCAGAGACATCAGGTGCACTGGTATAACGCAAAGGCTTTTCCGCTAAATCTTCATCATCAATCTTTTGGTGACTAATAACACTTTCATAATGATTTGGTTGTTTTTCCGGTGTAATAAGTTCAAAACCTTCAGGAATTATTTCACGGCCACCGTCTTCACTTCTGGCAATCATAGCTGAACCGTCAATGGTGGCATTTTTACCGACAAGAATAGTCGTACATTCTGCTTTTTTCATCTTATCTGTCCTTTCAAATTACTTAATCTATATTGTATTAAAAAAGGCGGACTGTTTGCAAAAAAATGAGTAAACTTAAACCTAAATTATTATTACTTTTATCAATTATTGCTTCTAACTAAATTCTAATTTATGATTTATACAAAATATAAAAGAAGCTTTACTAAAAAAGTCAAATAAGTTTGACAGGAGAGTGAACTAGTGAAAAATAGAATTGCTCAATTGCGTAAAAAGCAAAGGTACTCACAGGCTCAATTAGTCGAAACTGCTCATGTTACTTGGCAAACGATCAACGCCATTGAAAAAGATAAGTATGATCTATCATTAGAATTAGCTTTTCAATTGGTGCAGATATTAGGGGTAACGGTTGACTGATTATTCTTATATGAAGGTGAGGATTAAAATGATTAATACTAAGAAAAACATAGTTTATGGTGCATTTTCATACTGTTACCTTGATTGGCAAGAAAATCGGTAAACTACTTTTGTGTTACATCGCTGTGGCATTGCCCGCATCGGTGAAATGAAAGAACTAAACTAATGACTATAGAAAAATTTTTACAAGAAAAATTGCAAGCTGACTTAACAAAGATCACGCACGAGTCACAAAACAGCACTTTTGTTGGTAATAGTGCAAAATTTGAGCAAAAAATTTTTGTCAAAGTCTTTGCACAAGAAGGAAAATTTTTAACTGAAAAAGCTGTTAACGAGCAACTAAATACTCGTGTATTAGACTCTTTTGTTGTCAAACAAAGGCAACAATTTGTTTTGGTCATGAAAGATTTGGCGCCTTCTGAAATTAAAGAAGAAATCAATCCTGATATGGCATTTAACATGGGAATAGAATTGTCTGACTTCCATCAAAAAGTCAAACCATTTTCTGGCGTATACCAAAATAATCAACTATTCAATAAGGCAAAACGCGACATTGATAACTTAAATAAGCCCGAAATCAAAAACAAGCTGATGAAATTGCTAGCGCTGTTTACAGCTAAAAGAGCAGGTATAGAAAAAAATTTGGCAGTTCATGCAAATACTGTTTTACACGGGGATGTCGGCTTGCGCAATTATAAAATTGTTGCCGGTCATCTTAGCCTAATTGACTTTGAACGAGCGCGCATGGGAGTAAATTATCAAGACTTCATTAAGCTTTTTTACCAGGACTTTGGTTTAAATAAAGAATTGATCGTTTCTTTTGTCAAAGGATATGAAAAGTGTGGGCAGAAAATTGTAGTTGCTCGAGTGACACAGGTCTTTCTCATTTTTATCACTGCTATTGGAATTATGAAGTATACAGAAAAGATTGTGGATAAGCCATTTGAGAAAATTGGAGAGCAAATGCTTGCAACTTGCAGTTCATTTCTAAATATAGGGAATTTGAATGAGAGCCTGACTAACATGAATGCTATTATCCTATAAAAATAAAAAAGCATCTTCTTGCCTGAAGATGCTTTTTTGGGGTAAATAGAATTGTCTCAAGGGTAAAGACAATTTCATTTACGTGATATTTGCAGTTTGAGTATTTTGTTTTGCTTTTCTATCACCTCCTTTAAGTAAAAAGTTTAGAATTGTTGCGGATAAGCTAGTAATCACGATTCCGTTGCTTAAAAACAATTGCACAGTAGCCGGTAGATTTTTGAAAAATTGGGGATAAATAGTAACACCGAGTCCAAGTCCAATTGAGATGGCAATAATTAAGACATTGTTATTGTCGCTAAGATCAACTTTGGCCAGTGTTTTGATACCTTGAACTGCAATCATAGTGAACATTACGAGCATTGCACCACCTAACACTGGGGTAGGAATGATAGTTACCATTGCGCCAATTTTAGGTAACAAACCCATAGCCATTAGTAGACCACCGGCCCAGTAAATCGGACGCTTAGTTTTAATGCCTGATAATTGTAAAAGACCGACATTCTGAGAAAAAGTGGTATAAGGAAAAGCGTTGAATAAACCACCAAAAATTTGAGCTATACCTTCTGCGCGGTAACCTTTTTTCAAATCTTCTTCAGTTACGTCATGATGTAAAAGGTCACCGATGGCGAAGAATACGCCGGTTGATTCGACCATTGAGACTAAAGCAATGATGATCATTGTCAGGCTGGAAGACCATTCAAATTTCGGTACTCCAAAATAGAAAAGTTGGGGTAAGTGGAACCAAGATGCTTCCATTACGGGAGTGAATGAAACAAGACCCATGCAAGCGGCAATAACAGTTCCGGCAACAAGACCGATTAAAACTGAAATTGACCTAATGAATCCTTTAGTCCAAATTTCTAATGCCAGGATGATAAACATCGTGCAAAAGGCTAGGAAGAGATTTTGACCACTGCCAAAACTTTTAGCGGCTGAATTGCCACCACCCATGTTTTGAATTGCGACCGGAACGAGGGTTAATCCAATAGTAGTAATTAACGTACCTGTTACTACAGGAGGAAAGAACTTTTTGATTTTGGCAAAAACACCCGAGATTAAAACTACGAAAATACCGGCAACTATAATGGCACCATACATGTCGTTGATTGAGAATTTCTGCCCAATCATTTGCAAGGGGGCAACCGCCTGAATGGCGCAACCTAAAATAACTGGGAAACCAATACCGAAGTACTTGTTGCGCATTAATTGTAATAGCGTAGCTAAGCCGCACATGAAAATGTCAATTGAAACAAGGTAAGTCATTTGTGCAGGAGAAAATTTTAATGCATTACCAATTAGCAGAGGTACCGCAACAGCACCGGAATACATTGCTAAGAGGTGCTGTAAACCTAAAACAGCTGCTTTTTGTTGGCTAACTTCTTTTTTTGCCATTAGTTTTCTCCCACGAAATGTACTTGATTATTGGCTAAACTATCGATTTCTGCCAAGGCTTCGAGGCGATAGCCGTGTTCTTTAATCCAGTCGCTGCCGCCTTGGAAAGTTTTTGCGACTACGATGCCGACACCAGCTATCTCAGCACCAGCTTGGTTAGCAATATTAATCATGCCTTTAACTGCTTCGCCATTTGCCAGAAAGTCATCAATAATTAACAAGTGATCATCTTTGTGCAAGAATTTTTGCTCAACACAAATTTGATTAGTGACTTTCTTAGTGTAAGAATAAACATCGGCCCAATAGACAGCATCATTAAGTGTAGCGGGCTTTTTCTTACGGGCAAAAACCATTGGCACATGTAATTCAAAGGCTGTCATTACTCCTGGTGCAATTCCCGAAGCTTCGCAGGTTAACACCTTTGTGATGCCACTATCCTTAAATAGTTGACTAAATTCTTCTCCGACTTTCTTCATTAGTTCGGGATCTACTTGATGATTTAAAAACGAGTTAATTTTTAAAACATTACCAGGTAAAACTTCTCCGTCACTGCGAATCCGGTCTTCTAATAATTTCACTTTTTCCTCCTTTAAGACAAAAAGGACTTTTTCTACCAAAACTATGGTAAAAAAAGCCCCTTAAACTAGTATTTTAACTACTTTAAATGCTACATTATCCATAGTTCAGAATTTACGGTTCTGAGTAGAAACTGCCGACCACATTACGGCAATATATAGATTTTTATTTTGCTATTGCAAGCATTGTAACAGAGTCACATAATATGTGCAAGATTAATTTTAAAATTAAATTACGAATTATATTAAGCAAAAGGGCATAAATGATTCGTAAAATCATTTATTAGAGCTAAAAAATTATTGACCACTGCTGCATTTCTTAGTAAAGTTGATATAGTATGAATTTAATCAGTAAAGGAGCTTGGATGTCGGTGAAAAAGAATATTAGTGATTTTGATGAAATTATTGTGCTGGATTTTGGTAGTCAATATAATCAACTAATCACACGCAGGCTGCGGGATTTTGGGGTTTATTCCGAGTTGTTGCCCCATGATATTAGTATGGACCAAATAAGAAAGATTAACCCCAAGGGCATTATCTTTTCAGGAGGTCCTAACAGTATTTATGACCAAAACGCTTTGAAAGTAGATCCCGCAATTTTTAAATTGGGTATCCCAATTCTGGGTATTTGTTACGGAATGCAACTGATGGCTTCTTATTTAGACGGTAAGGTCGAAAAAGCTGCCAATTCTGAATACGGTCGTGCCGATATCGAAGTTGAAGATACTAACTCCGTTTTATTTGCTGGCCTGCCTAAAGATGAATATGTCTGGATGAGTCACGGTGATTTGGTCACAGGGGCTCCTGCTGGTTTTGAAACAGTGGCTTCAAGCAAAAATTGCCCGATTGCCGCTATTGCTAACGATCAAGCAAAAATGTATGGTATTCAATTTCATGCTGAAGTGCGGAATACCCAGTATGGTCTTGATATTTTGCGTAATTTTGCTTTTAAAGTCTGCGGCGCTAAAGCTGATTGGTCTATGACCGATTTTATTGACCTGCAAATTGCTGAAATTAGAAAAACTGTTGGTGATAAGAAGGTAATTCTGGGATTATCTGGTGGGGTAGACTCCAGCGTCACCGCGACACTTTTACACAAAGCGATTGGCAACCAGTTGACAGCAATTTTTGTGGATCACGGCATGTTACGCAAAAACGAAGGCGATGAAGTAATGGCTGCCTTGAATCGTGATTTAGGCGTTAACATTATTCGGGTAAACGCTCAAGAGCGCTTTTTGAATAAACTCAAAGGTGTCACCGACCCTGAGCAAAAGCGGAAAATCATTGGTAAAGAGTTTATTGAGGTGTTTGCGGACGAAGCAAAAAAAATTAAAGATGTGGACTTTTTAGCCCAAGGCACCCTGTACACCGATGTGATTGAGAGCGGCACAAATACCGCCCAGACAATCAAGTCGCATCATAACGTTGGTGGGTTACCTAAGGATTTACACTTTAAACTAATTGAACCTTTGCGCAAGTTATTTAAAGATGAAGTACGTGAACTGGGTGAAAAATTAGGGATTCCGCACGATTTGGTTTGGCGTCAGCCATTCCCGGGACCTGGTCTTGGCATTCGCGTTATTGGCGAAGTAACGGAGGATAAACTCAAACTGGTGCGTGACAGTGATGCAATTTTGCGGGATGAAATTAAAAAAGCCGGTTTACAGGAAAAAGTATGGCAATACTTCACCGTTTTACCTGGTATCAAATCCGTTGGCGTGATGGGTGACGGTCGCACTTACGACTATACCATTGGTATTCGTGCCGTTACCTCAATTGATGGGATGACCGCTGACTTTGCCCGCTTGCCGTGGGATGTTTTGCAAAAAATTTCAACGCGCATTGTTGACGAAGTACCAAACATTAACCGCGTAGTCTATGATGTCACCAGTAAGCCACCGTCAACGATTGAGTGGGAATAAGAATGTAGTATTGATTAGAGTGGAATGCTGATAAACATGCATTAACTGAAACTAGGTATTAATTGACATGGTAGTGTACCAAATTAAAGCTCTTAGTTATTAAAATAAGGGCTTTTTTATTTCGGGAGATATTTTTCAATAAAATTAGTGCTCTGATATAATTAAGATTGTATAAGAGGTGAAAGTTATGAAGCAATCGTTTTTAGATAATTTAATTAAAGAGAATGAATTTCCTATAATATTTATTGGTTCAGGTATTACTAGAAGATACTTTAAAGATGCTCCTACATGGGATAAGTTATTATATATTTTATGGAATGAAACAAATCCAACTGATAATTATTACTCTGCTTTTCATAATCTGAGAAAAAAACTGAAGATTCTTTTTATATCTATACTAGTATGGCTTCTAAGATAGAAAGTAGATATGATGATGCTTTTTATGACGGAAAAATAAAATTACCTGATCTTACATTAGAGCGGGCACATAAACAAGGCATTTCACCTTTTAGAACCAGAATTGCAGATATATTTTCAAAATTGCAACCTAAGGATGAAGTTAATGAAATAAATCTACTGAAAAAGATGCTAGTTAAAGCCAGGTTTATTGTAACTACTAATTATGATGAATTTTTGGAAAATGAATTAAATGGAAATGTGAATATAAAAGTCGGAAATAAAGGTTTGTTTTCTACCGGAGCCGAGTTTGGAGAATTATATAAAATTCATGGGTCTACAAGTGATCCTAACTCTATAGTAATAACTGAAGATGATTACAAAAAATTAAAAGAATATCCGCAATTATCAATGCAAAGATTTTAAGTAGATTAACGGTATCTCCAATTTTATTTTTGGGCTATTCTTTAACCGATAAAAATGTCAAATCATTATTAAAGGATTTATCAGACAATATGCCTTTTCAATAAGGGAAGCTGCTGAAAGAATTGGAGTAGTTGAATATAATGAAGGGCATCAGGATATTGTTGAAACTGCAATGGAAACTGATGATGTTCATTATACGAATATTAGTACTGATAATTATTCGGAAGTTTATAAAAAAATAGCCAAAATCGATCAGGGTGTTTCTCCCATTGAAATTTCAAAGTATCAAGATATGATCAAACAGATAATAGTTACTAGGGGGAAAAGCGGAGAATTGAAGCATGTTTTAACATCTGTCGGAGATCTAAATAACTTACCCGAAAAATTAAAAAGACAAGATATTGTTGTTGCTATGGGAGACAGTAAGTATATTTATAAAATACCTAACTACGTCGATTATGTAAAGGATTACTATTTACATCCTGGAAACATGCCAGAAGAAATTGCATTGCCATTTATTCTTAAATCGCCGGTACGCAGCACATTGCCAATTTCAAAATATATCCATTTCAAGATGAAACTAGCTTCAAAAGAAAAAGATAAGATAAATGCTAGATTAAAAAGATTTAATTCTTTAGAAAAGCTTAAAAATGGAATTAGTATTTCAAGAAGTAATAATATTCAATTAGAAAAAGAATTTAAGGATACGGATAAAGCAATAGATTTTCTAAAAGGAAAAAGTAATGCTGAAAAAGAGTAAAGAGTGGCTTTTTTGACTAAGAAGATAGATAAAATTAAAAGAAATGAGTTAAGAGAACTTGTCATGTCATTATTGAGAAAAGAAGATGATTCTTTTTTGTTGAAGACTAATACTAGAAAATTTTTAATGGCATATAGCTTATTGACAGAAAAAATATATACTAAATTACCTTAATTATTGCTTGAGATGAAAGATTTATAGTTGCTATAACTAAAATATTTTTGTTATGTAAGATTAGCAATTAATAGTTGTTGATATAATAGAATTATTTATAGAAGTTTTAGGAGACGTAAAAGATGGCTGTAGAATCAAAAGCAATGGAACATATACGTAAAGTATTAGGACAATTTGGCGATAAGTATTTTACTAAAAGTTGTGCTTTGAAGAGAAACACTGTCATTGAAGATCTTGATAATTATGATAAAGATTTGATGACAGCTATTTTAAAGGATGATTTATTGCATAAGACATATACTTCCAAGATTGCTGATGTAGAGATATTTGAAATTAATAAATTTGTTGATATGTTACGTTACAAGGAATACTGGGAAGATAGTTTTACTAAATATGATAATAAGATAGGTTTGGCAGCGGGTGATAAATATCTTGATTATTCTTCTGATGTTGTTTTAGATTTTCCTTATAAGGATTGTGTCCTAAAAGCTGGTATGACAAAAGAAGATGTTGAACATTCTGGGGATGTAGATGAACCATTTCTAAATGAAACACTTGCTAAACCTGAAATTGATGAACTTTTTGAACCTAAGATTTTTATTAATGCTACTAAATATGATAAAAATGGCAAGACCAAAGCTAGTTCAATTTCAGACGATGATAATTTAATTATTAAAGGTAATAATTTAATAGCACTTTATAGTTTAGAAGAAAGGTATGCCGGTAAGGTAAAATTAATATATTTAGATCCGCCTTATAATACAAAAGGAAAATTTGGCTATAATGATAGTTTTAATCATTCATCATGGCTTACATTTATGAAAAATCGTTTGGAAATTTCCAAGAGGTTGTTGTCAAAAGATGGTTCTATATGGATTACCTTGGATAATACAGAGTTGAATTACTTAAAGGTATTAGCCGATAATATTTTGGGTCGAGAGAACTTTATTACAACTATTGCATGGCGTTCTAGCGACAACTCAAATAATGATGCTAAACAATTTTCTAATGACTTTAATGAGATACTAGTATATTCTTTGGCTGGAAGTTCATGGTTACCTAATAAAGTTAAAAGGAATTTGAGTCAAAGCAAACATTATTCAAATCCAAATAATGATCCTAGAGGTCCCTGGTTTGATGGTAATCCACTAGGATCACCAAATTATCGGGAAAACTTAATTTATGATATAAAGGCTCCTAATGGAAATGTTATTCATCCCCCAAAGAATGGATGGAGATGGAGTGAAGAAACTTTAAAAGAAAAAATGAAAACGGGGGAAATATATTTTAATAAAGATTTTACAAATATTAAAAGGAAAACATATTTATATGAACAATCCCCACTTCCACCATCAAATTTGTGGTTTGATTTAGAGGTCACTGGTCACAATCGACAAGCTAAAAACGAACAAAAAGTATTGTTTAAGGAAAAAGACAAAGATAAGTTATTTTCTACACCTAAACCAGAAAAGCTATTAGAACAAATTATACATATCGGTTCAGATGAAAATGATTTAGTTTTAGATTTCTTTATGGGGTCTGCCACTACACAAGCTGTTGCTATGAAAATGCATCGTCGTTTTATTGGCATTGAGCAGATGGATTATATTAATACCATTTCAGTGCCTCGTTTACAAAAGGTTATCGCTGGGGAGCAAGGTGGGATATCTAAAGCAGTCAATTGGCAAGGTGGAGGTTCATTCATTTATGCTGAACTTATGGAAAAAAATCAAGGCTATCTAAAAGACATTCAAAATGCAAAAGATATAAATGATCTAATGTCTGTTTATACTCGTATAAAACAAAATGGTGATATTGATTTTAGAGTAGATCTAGATAAATTTGAATCATCCCTCAAAGCTGGTGAACTACCGTCTTTTTCAGACCGTAAAAAGGAACTTATTAAAATTATTGATAAGAACCAGCTCTACTACAATTACAGTAATATTGATGATGCAGATGTTAAAGATTTAATATCTGATTCAGATTATAAATTTAATAAGAGTTTTTATTCTTCAAATGAAGAAGGTAAAGAATAGTGAAAAAAGTGATGAATATAAAGCCTTTTAACACTCTTGAAAAAGCTAAAAAAGCTATTAGTAGTTATTTTACTAAGCTTCCTGATTTTTATTACATAGATGAAAATTTAAAACATACTCTGAGACCATATCAACAGACTGCATTATTTTCTTTAGATTGGTCACAAAGACAAAAAGATGCAGATGAAAAATATAATCAATTAATGTTTAATATGGCCACTGGGTCTGGAAAGACAGATATAATGGCTGCTATTATTCTTTATTATTATAAAGAATTTAACTACACTAATTTTCTTTTTGTTTCTAATACAACTGCTGTAGTTGACAAGACAAAAGATAATTTCTTGAATACTAATTCATCTAAGTATCTATTTTCAGCTCCAATAAATATTGATGGTGAAAGAGTTGATCTAAAGGCGGTAGAATCTTTTCCAATAAATCAAGAAGCTAATACCATTTATATCAAGCTTGCTACGGTTCAATCATTATCTAATGAATTAAATGATCCTCAAGAAAATGCTTTAACCTTTGACGCTTTAAAGAAGCATAAGATCATCATCTTAGCCGATGAAGCACACCATTTTAATGCTGATACTAAGAAAAAGCAACGTGAAGAAAATTCTTGGGAAAATTTGCTAGATAGAATTAGGGATTCTAATAAGCATAACCGCCAATTAGAATTCACAGCTACAATTGATGTTGACAAAAAGGAAGTTTATGAAAAGTACAAAGACAAGATTATTTACAAATATGATCTTAGTCAGTTTATGGATGAAGGTTATTCTAAAAATGTTTTTAGATTACAGGCCAATAATGATAATATAACAAAACTGCTTAATGCAGTTTTGTTAAGTCAATATCGTAAAAGAATAGCAGAGAAGCTAAATATTCCAAACTTTAAACCAATCCTGTTAGTTAAATCTAATCGTATCAAGACCTCTAATGCTGTTAAAGATGAATTCTTAGCAATGATAGATAATCTATCTACTGAATCACTCCATGATTTTCTAGTGACTAATCAAAAGCTAAATGCAAAAAGTAACGCTTTATCGATGACTTATGAGTATTGGCTATCTAAAGATATTGATAAAGCAGTATCAGAGCTTAAGAGAGATTTTAATATCAATACTACGATCAATGTTAATGAGGGTGGTACTAAAGGGATCCTAACTAATAACACTGATTTTAAAAACTTGAATACTCTGGAAGACATCAACAATCCATTTAGAATTATTTTTGCAGTTGCTAAACTGACAGAGGGATGGGATGTTCTTAATCTTTTTGATATTGTACGAGTATCAGAGGAAAAAGAATCCAATTCACTTAAACAGACCAATTCTGAAGCACAATTAATAGGACGAGGTGCAAGGTACTATCCATTTAGCTATGAAGGCAAAAGGTCATATACAAGAAGATTCGATCAGACATCATCTCAAGAAAAGAAATTACTTGAAACGCTATATTACCATACGATCAATAATTCAAAATATATTGATAATTTGAACAAATCATTTGATAATATGGATTTAATTGTTAATCAAGACAGTAATTATCAGACTTTTAGTGCTAAGGTGAAACCATCATTCAAAAAGACGACATTTTATAAATACGGGAATCTGTTTTATAACAAAACAGAAGCAGTGCCTGATTCTGAATATAAAGATATTGGTGATTATGGGATTGATAACTTCAACATGGTTATTGATTACAATATGAGTACTACAGAGAATGAACTGCGTGGTGAGTATTCTTACGTCCGAGAATCAAATACTAGGTATGATAAAGTGGTTGATTTTTCTGATAAGAATGACTATCGACTGATTAGGAAAGCCATAGCGAGAAATAAATTCTATCGTTTTGATAAAATGAGAAAGTATTTGCCAATGCTAAAATCAGTAGATGAGTTTAGCAAATCACCTAATTGGTTGGGGCAATTAAAAGTAAGTGCTCAAGTTCCTGATCAGTATAAGTCTCAATTATCTATGTTAGAGAAGTTAAATGTTTTAGATATTGCTTTACATAAAATCCAAGAAAAAATTATCAAAAATTATCGTAAAGAACGAGGAACAGAGGAGTTTATGCCTGTTGCTGTAAAGGATGTGGTTAAAGATTATAGCAAGCTAGTACCACAAGCCTCTAATAAGAAGTTTATTAACGAACTTATCCGTCCGAAAAAAATGAAGGATAATGAATGGTTCCCTTATGATTATGCAATTACAGATCAGCTAGAATCTTCTTTGATTAATATGATTGGTAGTTTGATTAAAGATTTTAAGAAAAAATATGACAATGTCTATTTAATTCGAAATGAGGAAACTATTGCTAATTGGAGTTTGCACGAGTTTAAAAATGAAGATATTAAGCATTATGAGGGTTATATGCCTGACTTTATTCTAGTTTTAGATAATGGTAATATTATTTATCAAATTTATATCGAACCTAAAGGGGAACATTTACTAGAAAAAGATGAATGGAAGGAAAGATTGTTAGAAAGTATCCGTCCAAAAAATATTAATATTATTGGTGAAAACAGCGACATTAGATTGTATGGTGTTAAATTTTACACGCATGGAGATACCCGTGGTGTGGAAAAGGAATTATACAATTTAAAAATTCTGGATTAGTTGGAATTTTTAAAATTCCAACTAATTATATAAATTAATGGGACAGAAATATGACAAAAAATACATTATTTCAACATGGGACTATGCAAATGCTGGTTGAAGGCCTATTGGAAGGCACTATACCGCTATCAGAATTGTTAAGACACGGCAATATTGGTATTGGAACGGGTGATGGCGTTGATGGTGAATTAGTAATATTGGATGGTGTCGGTTACAAAATAGATATTAGTGGTCCAGCTGTGAAACTGCCAGATGACTTTAAAGTGACTTATGCTGACGTTAGTTTTGCGGATTATCACAAATTCAAAAGCTATCAAAATGTTGAATTGACAGAAATACTAAAAGATGTTTTAACAAAAAATAACGCTCAAAATCAATTTTTCGCAATATTGACTAAAGGTGTTTTCCAAAAAATTCGTACAAGGTCTTCCAAAAAGTCATGTAAGCCATATCCGTCTCTAGGAAAAATTGCGGAAAATCAAGTCGAGTTTGAAGCTGAAAATATCACTGGAACAATGATTAGTTATTACACGCCGCCTGTTTTTCAAGGTGTTGGGGTATCAGGATTTCACAATCATTTTTTGGCAGACGATTTAAGCTTTGGCGGTCATGTTTTGGCAGCAATGATGAAGGATGTAACAGTTAGCATCCAACCAATTGAAAACTTTGAATTGCATTTACCGATAGATAATCAAGAATTTTTAAATGCCAATTTAAGTGACACCAGCAAGTTGGACAATGTTATTTCGAAGTCGGAATAACATTTATTTGCAAATAAAATAAAGAGTGTTCAATTATAGTTAAAACTATAATTGAGCATTTTTTAATGACTCAAATTTTTTAAAAATAGAATAGCTAATAATTTTGGCAATACACTTCAGAAAGTAAGAATTTACCAAAGAAGTAAAAAAACCTTTTAATTACCGTCATTACTGTAAACCAACAAATCAAAAATTAAACACTTTCAAACTAATTTTTCATTGGAATTAGTTTTTATTTATAACCGGCGATTATATTTTACCTGCTAATTTGACACCCTTGCTCATTCATTTTATTATTAGATAAATTTAATAAAATTGATTTAGCATAAAGTGAAAGACGCAAGAACATGACATTAAAGGGACTGATTGGCTCTAATAAACAACGAGCAATTTTTATTATTTTACTTTATTTTATTTTCGCTGTTACCGGCTCACTTGACCAATATTTTTTTCAATTTGCAGTTAACGGACTAAGTGTTGGTAATTTACCGGTTTACATTCGCTGGCAATTAATTGAATTTATTCCGGTAGTTTGTGGTGTATTTATTCTGCCTTTAGCGACTTACCTTTTTAACGCACAGATTCAGGAATATCTTGATCAATTAAGAGGGCAAATGGTAGACCATTTTTATACTGAAAACGATGCGACAGTGGCACAAATGCAGAATTATCTGCAAAGCAATCTGGATACCTTAACTAGGGATTTTGCTCTGCCGTGGATTAATGTTCTTAGCAATTTATTCATTATCTTGCTTTCTGTTGGAGTCCTTTTTAGCCTAAATTGGTCTTTTGTTCTACTAACTGCAATTTTTGTTCTAATAGATTTAAGCTTGCCCAAAATAATGGCGCGTATGACCTCAGATGCAAGTAGAAAAGTGATGCAAAATACCAGTGCCTTTTTAACAGGAATTGGCGAGTGGATCAGTGGTTTAAATGAACTACGGCGGTACCATGCATGGACGATCCTAAATAAAGAAATGAGCAGCTACGCCGAGAAGTTAGAAAAGTCTAAAGTCAATCAAACCAATAAAAACTGTGCTTCCAATACAATTAATGGAATTGGCAATACCTTAGGGCAAATGTCGATTGCCTTTTTAGCTGGCACCCTGTTTTTAACTGGTCAAATAAAAATTGGAGCGGCATTAGCTTCGACTTCTTTTGCTTTTGGTATTTTTTCAGCTGTATCCTCCATTACAAGTGCTGCGGTCAAGATTAAATCTACTAAAAATATCAATCAAACTACGGCTAGTTTGATTTCTAACACTAAATCCAAGCCGAACGGATCATCTGCTCAAATTGCTCAAATTGAAATTAAAAATTTGGCGCTAAAATATCCTAATGGTCCAATAATTAAATATCCCGATTTTGTGATTAATAAGGGTGAAAAAGTTTTGCTTACAGGCGATAGCGGAACTGGTAAATCAACACTGTTCTACGCTATTTTGGGTAAGATCAGGCCTTATCAAGGTCAAATTATTTTTAAAAATAATGCGGGGCAGATTTTTCAACCAAATTTAAACCGGATCAGTTACATTGCTCAAGATCCGCAATTGTTTCCAGGAACGATTGCGGAAAATATCGTGATGTTTCACCAACAGTTGTTGGATCAAGTACCTAATTTAATTAATAAAGTGCAACTGCAGAGCGACATTGCGAGATTTCCCCAAGGAACCAACACACAGGTTGATTTGGATAAAAATAATTTATCAGGCGGCCAAAGGCAAAAGATTATCCTTGCCAGATCAGAAGTTTTCGCTGACGAAATTATTTTGCTGGACGAAGCGACAAGCGCCATTGATAGTCAGGCTACTAAGCAAATTATTGCCGAGCTGATTAACACTGATAAGACCGTGATCATGATTGCCCATAATCTTAATTTTGAAGTTAAAAATATGTTTGATAAAACGATTCGGTTAGCAAGCCAGAAGGAGAACAACCGTGACTTTTAAAAACTTCTTTCATACCAATCAAATTCGTTTCATATTCATTGTACTTTTTAGTTTCTTACAACCTTTTGTTTTAATCGGTGCATCATACTTAAATATGTGGGAATTTACCGCTTTGCGCCAGCATGACGGCCAAGCCTGGTTGTTAATCATTACTTTTACAACATTAGCTTATCTTTCGTCGTATGCTTTTGACTGGGGTTCTGAATATTTACTGGTACGACAAGTTCAAGAATTTAATCGCACTTTAAGAAGCAAAATAGTAAGCCACGTCTATCATGACCGTAAAAATTATCAAACTTCGCAAGTTAAAAATCGCCTGACCAATGATCTTAATACGGTTAACAATCAGTCCTTTAACTTAATTCCTGTCATTTGTAATTTTCTAGGCTATATTCTTTTCTCCGTAATTGCCCTGCTGACAATGCACTGGAGTTTGTTGCTACTTATCTTAATTTCGGTAGCCGTTTCCATTGTTTTGCCTAAAATAATTGAAAAGCCATTGCAAAAAGCTACGGAAAAAGTATCTCATCAAAATAGACAATATTTGGATCTGATTGAAAAATGGCTAAGCGGTATTGCTGAATTAGAGCGGTATCTTGCCGGTGATAAATTAACTAGCGTAATGCACAAGGGAGCGCAAGATTTAGAAAAAGCCAATCTCAAACAGACACAGGAACAACAAATTCTATCCATTATTACTAATGGTGTTGCGCAAGTTATGATCCTGATTTTGTTCGTCTGGACTGGTATTTTAATTAAAGGCGGTCTGGTTACGTTTGGTGCAATTGCAGTTATCGGTAATTTTAGTCATTATATTTCACTAGCAATCGAATACTTGCCATTCTATTTTGGCTTAATTAAGGGCACCAGAACTTTGAGATACAAAGTTACCGCAGCAACTGTACCAGTAAAAACTGATGAGCAAAAGTTAGGAACACCTGTTGCTTTTAGTACAAAAGATTTGGCAATTAGTTTTCCTAATGGTGAAACTTTGAATTTCCCTGATATCACTGTCAATTGTGGCGAAAAAATTTTGTTAACAGGTGATAGCGGAACAGGCAAGTCAACTTTGTTTAAACTAATTTTAGGGATTTTGTCACCGAGTTCGGGGAAAATAGCATTTAAGAATCAAGAGGGAAAGGTGATCGAACCGGATTTAGCTAAAATCGGCTACATTGCACAAGATCCTGTTTTATTTCCCAGCACCATCAAAAACAATATTACAATGTTCAATCCCAAATTAGACTTGCTGGCCGAACCTGCAGCTCTAGCAGTAGGTTTGGGCGCAGATATTGCCAAATTTTCTCATGGCATGAATACAGAAATAAACTTGCAAAAACTAAATGTTTCTGGCGGTCAAAGGCAAAAAATAATTCTTGCGCGTTCGCAAATACATGACAGTAAAATCTTACTGATTGATGAAGGCACAAGTGCAATTGATCAGGCAGGAACCAGAGAAATCCTGCAAGAACTCCTTAAAATGCCAGGCACTGTCATTTTTATCGCCCATAATTTTGATAAAAACCTGCAACTGCTGTTTGACCGCGAGATTCATCTAAGTAAATAGCAACAGTAAAAAGGCGTTAATCAAGTTTTTGATTAACACCTTTTTTATTGCTTCAGTGTAGCAACTGAATCGCGAATCATCATCTCAGGGTGATGTACCACTGAAGTAAATTTCTTACCATTTATTAAAGCTAAAATTCCTTTGCCTGCCTCTTGACCAACGGAAGTTCTCTGATAATTCATAGTCGTCAGGCTAGGGTTTAAGTAAGCAGATGAATCGTAGTTATCGAAACCAACCACAGAAATATCCTGGGGAATTTTGATTTTTAGCTTTTTCAACTTGTCAATGACTAAAACAGCCAATTCATCATGATAACATGCTATTGCCGTTGGCGGTTCGGGACCATTTAAATACAAATCAATTTTTTTACTAATAACAGAGAAAGGATCATGTGAGCTGTACATAATTAAATTACTACTTGCTAAATTAACATTATTTTCCTGATAAGCAGCGATAAAGCCCTTCATCCGTTCGACCCCTTGAAGATCGTCTGTTTGAAAGATACCTAAAATTCGGCGATGATTTTGCTGCAATAAATAAGTTGTCAATTCATTTTCTGACTCTCTATCCGAATTCACAATAGCAGGAAAATTAAATTCAGAGTATTCCGCATTAATGAATAATAAGGGTATTTTGCTTTTTGCAATTCGACGGTAAATATCTGAATTTTGGCAAGGCTTGGCACTTTCACTGGGTTCAACGATTAAACCGGCCACTTGTGAATCAAGCATTTTAATCAAACTTGATCGTTCAGTTTGAGGATAGTTATGAGTATTAGCTAAAAGCAAAGAATAGCCCTGTGGTTCAATTTCAGAATCAATTTGAGCAATAATCTTGGGAAAAATGTAATCAGCAATGTGAGTACAAATTAATCCGATGGTTTTGCTTTGTGGATTGGCTTGCCATTTTTTATTCCAATCCTGGATGTACATTCCGCTTCCTTGGACTTTGTAGATTAAATGCTCATTTTGCAATTCAGTTAAGGCTTTTCTAACAGCATAACGAGTGACCTTGAAGCGGCGCATTAACTCGTCTTCTGTGGGTAATTTTTGGTTAACTTCGTAATTACCAAAAGTTATTTCATTTTTAAGTGTTTCCACAACGTTTATATAATCGCTTTTCATTGTGTAACCTCCTAAAATTCATTTGAATAAATTTTAACTAATATTGTTAAAATCCTTATTCTTTTGATTAAAATCATAACATAGTTCAATTTTAAAAGGTAACTTATATTTATTTTTTGCTGAAATATTGGTATTTTTATAAAGAGCAAAGGTATAAACGTAAACAATAAATTTATGCTAAAAAAGCCCAATAAAAACAAATAAAATTTCTAAAATAGCTAAAATGCCGTGAAATTAAGAGTTTATAAACCTTAAAAATTTTCAAAAACATTCGAATGAATTTTTAAACCTATTGAATTGTTCAAATAAAAAATATATCATGAAAGTGCTTTCCGAAGAAAGCTAAGGATAGAATTCTACCGTGAGGAAAGAGGCGTTTAAATGAACATTACTAAAATTGTTCAACTCATTCAAAGGGGGCAAACAGCATTAGGGATTGAATTCGGTTCTACACAAATTAAGGCAGTTTTAATCAGCCCTGATTTTCAGCCGCTGGCTTCTGGCAGCTTTTCATGGGAAAACAGATTGCAAGATGGTATTTGGACCTATTCTGAAGGAGATATTTTTACTGGCTTAAGGCAAAGTTATGCCCAGTTAGCTGCTATGGTCAGCAGTAAATATCATGTCAAAATTGAAAGAATAGGAGCCATAGGTGTTAGTGCAATGATGCACGGCTATTTGGCCTTTGATACTAATGGCAAACTGCTAGTCCCATTCAGAACATGGCGTAACACCATTACGGAAGATGCAGCAGAAGAACTAACCAAGCTATTTAACTTTAATATTCCTTTACGTTGGAGTATCGCTCATTTATATCATGCGATACTGCAAAACGAGCATCATGTTAAAGATATTGCTTACATCACAACTTTAGCTGGTTATGTTCACTGGAAATTATCTGGTGAAAAAAATATTGGAGTTGGGGACGCTTCAGGAATGTTTCCAATTGATAGTGATGGTCAGTTTGACCAAACATGTCTTCGCAAATTTTCCAGTTTAGAAAAGGTGAAACAGTATCCGTGGCAAATCGAAGATATTTTACCTCAAGTTTTAAAAGCTGGTGAAGTTGCAGGCTATTTAACTGAAAAAGGTGCTGCTTTACTTGATCCAACTGGTACTTTAAAAGCTGGTAGTGTTATGGCACCACCTGAAGGAGATGCTGGAACCGGCATGATTAGTACCAATAGCGTTAGACGGCGTACAGGAAATATCTCTGTGGGTACATCAGAATTTTCGATGGTTGTTTTAGATAAGCCTTTGCAAAAAGTTCATAGGGACATTGATATTGTTACGACTCCTACAGGACTACCGGTGGCAATGGTTCACATAAATAACTGTTCTTCAGATATTAATGCTTGGTCGCAGGTCTTTCGCGAGTTTGCAGGCAGATTAGGTAAAAATATTAGTGCAGACGAACTATTTAGCACTTTGTTTTTAGATACTACAAAGTCAGATCCAGATGCCGGTGGCATAGTTAACTATAGCTACTTTTCAGGTGAACCAGTAACCAAAACCCAAGAAGGAAGACCTTTGCTAATTAGAACACCTAACAGTAAATTTACTTTAGCTAATTTTATGTTGGCACAGCTTTATTCAGCTTTTGCACCACTCAAGATTGGAATGGATATTTTAACTAATGAGGAGAAAGTGACAACGGATGTCATGATTGCCCAAGGCGGACTATTTAAGACGCCTGTTGTAGCTCAACAAGTTTTATCTAATGTTTTGAATATGCCAATTTCCGTTATGACTAATGCTAGTGCTGGTGGTCCTTGGGGTATGGCAATTTTAGCCCAATATGTATCATCCGGTGCTCAAGAAAAGCTGGAGGACTACTTAGATGAGAAGGTTTTTGTTGACTCGGAGATAATGACACTGAGTCCTGAACAAAAAGGAGTTGCAGGTGCGGGCAAGTACATTGAGCGTTACCGTTCGGCTCTATCTTTGGAAAATTCAGCGTCTATTTTGAAAGATGAGGAACGTTAAATGCTGGAGCAATTAAAAGAAGAAGTTTACAAGGCTAATATGCAGTTGCCTCGATTAGGATTAGTTACTTTTACTTGGGGTAACGTTTCCGGAATTGATCGTGATCAAGGATTATTTGTAATTAAGCCTTCAGGAGTTGAATACGATAAACTAAAACCTGAGGACATGGTGGTAGTTGATTTGTCAGGCAAAGTAGTCGAAGGAAAATTGAATCCATCAAGTGATACTCCTACGCACACATATTTATACAATCATTTTCCAAAGATTGGTGGCATTGTTCATACTCATTCACCTTGGGCAGTAGCTTTTGCGGCTGCTAAGATGGATATTCCGGCACTTAACACCACACACGCCGATACTTTTTACACTGATGTTCCAGCAGCTGATGCGTTGACTAAAGAAGAAATCGAAGAAGATTACGAAGGCAATACTGGCAAAACTATAGTCCATACATTTAATGAGCGCCACCTAGATTATGAAGCTACTCCAGGAGCCCTAGTTAGTCAACATGGTCCGTTTTGCTGGGGACAAACACCAGCCCAGGCTGTTTATAATGCAAAGGTATTAGAAGTTGTAGCCGAAGAAGACTATCATACGCTGCAATTGACTAGAGCAAACAGCAGGCTACCACAATATTTGTTAGACAAGCATTATTACCGTAAACATGGTAAGAGTGCATATTATGGTCAAAATAACGCGCAATCACAGACGCACGCTAAAAGAAAATAAGTGAAATTAGGAGGAAATAATTATGGAAACTAATACTTATACTAATCCCTTAATAATCCAAAGAGCGGATCCGTATATTTATAAGCATACAGACGGTTACTATTATTTTACAGCTTCTGTACCGTCTTATAATCGCATTGAATTAAGAAGAGCAAGAACCCTTGAGGGACTGGCACACGCAGCTCCCAGAACTATTTGGCGCAAACATGATAGTGGAGAAATGAGCCAGTTAATATGGGCACCGGAACTTCACTATATTGATGGCAAGTGGTTCATTTACTTTGCTGCAGCAGAAACAAAAGAATTAGACAAAAACGGTATGTTTCAACACAGAATGTTTTGCATCGAATGCGATGAGGCTAACCCAATTACCAAGGAAGAAAATTGGATTGAGCATGGACAAATAAAGACTGGTATGGACAGCTTTTCATTAGACGCAACCAGTTTTGAATACAAGAATATTTTGTATTATGTTTGGGCTCAAAAGGATCCAAATATTAAAGGGAATTCAAATATTTATATAGCTGAAATGGAAAATCCGTGGACATTAAAGACTAAGCCTGTCATGTTAACCAAACCTGAGTATGACTGGGAGACAAAGATTTTCTGGGTAAATGAAGGTCCAGCTGTAATTCATCATGGTGATAAGTTCTTCCTTACTTATTCAGCAAGCGCAACTGATGAAAACTATTGTATGGGTATGCTTGTGGCTTCAGACACAGCAGATTTGTTAGACCCTAACAGCTGGAAAAAGAGTTCAAAGCCAGTATTTCAAAGCGATTTAGCACATCATCAATATGGACCTGGTCACAATTCATTTACCAAGGCAGAAGATGATAAGACTGATATTTTAGTTTACCACTGCAGAGATTATACCGATATTAAAGGAGATCCTTTGTACGATCCAAACCGTCATACTAAGATTCAGGCTTTCACTTGGGACGAAAATGGCATGCCTGTTTTTGGTAAACCAGTTCCATATAACTATCAGTAATAAATAGAGGAGAAAAAATGAATAGTGAAGTAAAAAAAGAAAATAAACATTTTTGGGGTTTCCCGTTTACCCATTTTAGTTACTTCTTTATTTGGGCAACTGTAAATGGTTACTTGACTCTATGGATGGAGCAAGTAGGTCATCTAAATGGCGCACAATCAGGGCTAGTATTCTCAATGATGGCAGGAATTTCACTAATCTTTCAGCCTTTCTTTGGAGTAATCTCTGACAAATTACTTTTCAGGAAAGATTTGATACTAATTATTGGTGTAGTAGGAATTTTCATTGGGCCTTACTTCCAATGGGCTTTCATACCATTAATGAAAATTAATTCATTTTTGGTTGCCTTTGTTACCGGTGTTTTCCTCAGCTTTGTTTTAAATGGCGGTGTTAGTGTAGTTGAACAATACGTTCAGCGTGCTAGTTTGGCCAACGGCTTTGAATATTCCCACTCACGTTTAGGTGGTTCTTTAGCCGGAATTGTGGCTTCATTAGTAGCAGGTCGTCTGTTTCTATGGAAACCAGATTCAATTTTCTGGATGTGTTCTATTGCTGCTATAATTTTTGTTTGCTTGTTGTTGTTTAGCGATAAAATTAATATGGATAATGCATCAGCTGCCGGTGATACATCTAATTCATTGAATATGCAGATTGTTGGTTCTGTATTTAAGAATAAAAACTTCTGGTATTTATGTATCTTTTATGTTGGTGCATCAGCTATTTTTGATGTTTTTGATCAGCAATTCATTATCTTTTTCAAGACATTCTTTGCTACTGCAGCTCAAGGTACTTTAGTATACAGCTATATGTCATCTGCTCAAACTTTAATCGAATTTATCTTAATGTTTCCAATGCCTTGGATTATCAATAAGATTGGAGCTAAAAAGGGCTTAATTGCTTATGGCTTTTTAACTTGTATTCGTATTTTAGGTTCTGCTTTATCTCCAACTTGGGGTTGGATAGTTGTATTTAGACTGCTGGCTGGCCTGGAAATGCCGTTGCTTTTAACATCAATCATGAAATACATCGCCGGTGCGTTTGATATTAGATTATATGCTACTGTTTATGCATTAGCTTCAAACTTTGCCAAGCAAATATCTGTCTTTATCTTTTCATCAGTAGCTGGTCATATGTATGATGGCTTTGGTTATCAACATACATATGTCATGATGGGTATCTTCGTCTTTGTTATTACTCTCTTTTCAGCGTTTGCTTTAAAGAAAGAAGACCCAGTACAGGCTGGTGAAGTTGAAGAAAGTAATGCTTCAAGTAATACCCAATCAAGTTCTGTGGAGAATAAATAATGGTAAAAGCCTCTTTTAAAATTAATTCAGACAATATAATTGGTAAAATTGACCCACGTATGTGGGGCTCTTTAACTGAACAGCTAGGCCGTTGTGTTTATAACGGTATTTATCAACCGGATCATCCTTTAGCTAATAAAGATGGGTTTCGCACTGATGTGATTGAAGCTATCAAGAAATTAAGAGTTCCCCTAATTAGGTATCCAGGAGGAAACTTTGTTTCAGGCTATAATTGGGAAGATGGCATAGGTCCTAAAGATACAAGACCTGTCAGACTAGATTTGGCATGGAAAAGTATTGAAACCAACCAATTTGGTTTACACGAATTTTTAAATTGGTGTAAATGTATTGGTGCTGAAGCTGATATGGCTATTAATCTTGGCACCCGCGGAATAGATGCCGCTCGCAATTTGATCGAATACTGCAACTTCCCAGGTGGTACTTATTGGAGTGATTTACGCATTAAGAACGGACAAAAAGAACCATTCAATGTTAAATTATGGAGTCTCGGCAATGAAATGGATGGAGACTGGCAAATAGGTCATAAAAATGCCCATGAATATGGCAGATTGGCTCATGAAACCGCTAAGGCAATGAAAATAGTTGATCCTTCTATTGAATTAATAGCTTGTGGAAGTTCGCTACATACTATAGATACTTTTGGCTCATGGGAAGAAACTATTTTAGATAACGTCTACGAAGACGTAGACTACTTATCACTTCATCAGTATTATGATGATAATGATCACGATATTAAAAAATTCCTTTCATCCTCGGTTGATTTGGATAGTTTTATTAGTGAAGTGGTTTCAATTTGTGATGCTGTTAAAGCGCGCAAGCACATAGATAAGACCATGTATTTGGCTATGGATGAGTGGAACGTTTGGTATCATTCAAAGGAAAATGATGATAAACAAAAACCATGGCAAGTAGCACCACATTTGTTAGAAGATCACTATACGTTTGCTGACGCGCTTGTTGTAGGTTCACTGGCTCTAACTTTATTAAAGCACGCCGACAGGATTAAGATTGGCTGTTTGGCACAACTGGTAAATGTTATTGCCCCAATTATGACTAATAATGAAGGAAATCCTTCAGTTTGGTATCAATCAATCTTTTACCCATTTATGCAAATTTCAAACTTTGCACAAGGCGAATCGCTTAAGGTTGATAGTAAAGTAGAAAACTATACTGTAGTAAACAGAGACGTACCATATCTCAGTTCAGCTGCAGCAGTCAACAAAGCAACAAATGAAATAGTCTTATTTATTGAAAATAAGGCTGATGAACCGGCACAGTTTGAATATCAACTCGGCAATTTTCCAAGTGTCGGCTTAAAAGAAGCAACTCAATTTGCAGGGTATGATCTTGACGCAACAAATGAAAATCAATTAATGCATATTTCAGAATTAAAAGATGTTGCTATCGACAATAATACTGTGAAAGGAAAACTCGACGCATATTCATGGAATATGATTCGTTTAAGTCTTTAATTAATTATTGTTAAAGCTTAGTTTAGACATTTTTTTAAAATAAAAGGAGGACAAATAATGTTAAATGTACCAAAATATGAATTTTGGTTTGCAGTTGGTAGTCAACACCTTTATGGTGAAGAAACCTTACGCAGTGTAGCTGATGATGCGCAAAAAATTGCTGATGGCTTAAATGAAAAAGGCAATTTACCTTACAAAGTTGTGTTTAAGAAGGTTTTAACTACAGCTGATGAAATTACCCAGTTTATGAAAGAAGTCAATTACAGGGATGAAGTTGCCGGTGTAATCACATGGATGCATACATTTTCACCCGCTAAAAACTGGATTCGCGGTACAAAACTATTACAAAAGCCGTTGTTACACTTTGCAACCCAATTTTTAAATTATATTCCTTATGACACAATTGATTTTGACTATATGAACTTGAATCAAAGTGCTCATGGTGACCGTGAATATGGCTATATTAATGCTCGCCTGCAAAAGCATAATAAGATTATCTATGGCTATTGGCAGGATCCAAAGATCATGAAGCAAATTGCTGACTGGGAAAACGTTGCTGTAGCTTATGATGAATCATTCAAGTTAAAAGTTTGCCGTTTTGGTGACACAATGCGTAATGTAGCCGTTACTGAAGGCGATAAAGTTCAAGCTCAAATTCAATTAGGCTGGACTGTTGACTACTACGGCGTTGGCGACTTAGTTGCTGAAATGGAAAAGGTCAAAGAGTCTGACATTGATGATGAATATGCTGATTTAAAAGCAAAATATATTTTAGTCCAAGGGGCTATGGACCCAGATGCTTATAATCAAACGGTTCGCTACCAGTTAAAACAGTATATTGCAATGAAACACTTCTTAGAGCGTGGTGGCTATACCGCTGTTACCAGCAATTTTGAGGATTTGCATGGGCTAGAGCAACTCCAAGGTTTATCAGCTCAACTGTTAATGCGTGATGGCTATGGCTTCGCAGGTGAAGGTGACTGGAAGACTGCAGCCTTACTGAGAACTTTCAAGATCATGACTCATAATCAAAAGACTGCCTTTATGGAAGATTACACTCTTGATTTGCGTCCAGGTCATGAAGCAATTTTGGGTTCCCACATGTTGGAAGTTGATCCATCAATTGCTTCAGAAAAACCACGGGTTGAAGTTCATCCTTTAGATATTGGCGGTAAGGCTGATCCAGCAAGATTAGTTTTTTCTGGTTCTGAAGGAGACGCTATTGATGTTACTTTAGCTGACTTTAGAAATAACTTTAAGCTTGTTACTTATGCAGTTGATGCTCATAAGGCTGAAAAAGAAACACCGCACTTGCCTGTAGCTAAACAATTATGGACTCCAAAAGTTGGTTTAGAAAAAGGTGCTACTGAGTGGATCAAGGCTGGTGGTGGCCACCATACTGTCTTCTCATTTGCAGCAACAGAAGACCAAGTTACTGACCTTGCAACTATGTACGGAATTGATCTGTGCAGTATCAAATAAAATCAAATCGCTAACTAATAAATCCCAAACACTTATGATTAAGATTTCTTAGAAAAAATACACTATTTCAATAGTATAATTGAAGTAGTGTATTTTACTAATACTATTAAGTTAATTGGAGAAAAAATGGAAGACATTGAGGAAACATTTGAAAATTATCAAGGTAACGATGTTAAAAAAGTTACGTTAAAAAATGATCATGGTATAACAATTTCATGTTTATCGCTGGGAGCTACCTGGTACGAATTTTTGGTACCTGATAAAAATAAACAACAAAAGAATTTGTTGATGAACTTTGATCATTGTGCAGATTATTATTCTAACGGTTTATGTTGTTGTCAATCAATTGGACGTGTAGCTGGCAGAATTAAAAAAGGCCAGTTCACTTTAGATGGGTCTAATGTGCAAGTTCCCACGAATGAAAATGGCAACACTCTGCATGGTGGTAATAAAGGCTTTCGCTTTTTAAACTGGCAAACACAAACTGCTAAAACTGCTAACAGTGCGAGTGCAATATTTAAAAACCTGATTAAAGAAGACCATGACGGATTTCCTGGCGATATGCTGGTTACCATTACTTATACTTTAGATAATGAAGATAAATTAACAATCTCTTATAAAGCTGAAAATGGTACGAAAACAACACTGTTTAATCCCACCTGTCATGCTTACTTTAATTTAAGTGCCCAGCCTAATTTAAGTACGCACGAAATTAAGATAAATAGTGAGGAACATTTACAACTTGACTCTGAGTTAATTCCGACTGGAAAAATGCTGGCAAATGCCAATACTCCGTATGATTTTCATGATTTTAGCAATTTAGCTGCTGCATTAGAAGCCAATAAAGGTTTCGATGACGCGTTTGTTATTAATGGTAAAGAAAATCAAATGAAACCTGTGGCTACTTTGAGAGAAAAAGGAAGTGGCCGTCAAATTACTATTTCAAGTGAAAGTAATTGTTTAGTAATGTATACCATGACGCAGGAGCAAACTGGAGTAAAATTTAAGCGGGACAACGGTTCTACCGCACAGCCAAGTGAAGCTGTTGCTTTAGAAGCGCAAGTATTGCCGGATGCAATCAATCACCAAGATTTTGGAGAAATTGTTTTACCTGCTAATACTACCAAGGAACATCAAATCGTTTTTGCTTTTAAGCAGAATTAAGTTTTTAATAAATCTTATTTAGAAGGCTACTGATTGTAGCCTTTTTTATATTTCATGATTTAATTTTGTCCTTTTGTGTTAAATATTTGGTTGCTTATCTATAAGTTTGTTACAAATTTTTATTTTATTAGTATGATGGCTCTAATTAGAAAAGGAGATGCCAATTATGCTGATTGAAACAAAAGAATTAACAAAAAAATTTGGTAATAAGGTTGCTGTCAGCAAAGCTGATATTCAAATTAAAGAGGGCCAGCTTGTTGCTTATTTAGGAACAAACGGTGCGGGTAAGTCTACCACTATTAATATGCTAACCGGATTGTTAAAGCCAACTTCAGGTGTCATTTCATATGCAGCAGGTTTGAAAATAGGTTTAGTTTTTCAGAATAGCATTTTAGATAATGAGTTAACAGTTAAAGACAATCTTTATTTAAGAGCAAGGATGTACCGCAACTTTTCTCAGGAGTGGCTTGAACAATTAATTGACTTAATTGGCATCAAAAACTTTTTAAAGCAAAAATTTGGCACTTTATCAGGCGGCCAAAAGAGAAGGGTAGATATAGCCAGAGCTCTTATTTGCAAACCAAATTTACTGTTTCTGGACGAGCCAACTACAGGCCTTGATATTCAAACCAGAAATGCTATCTGGGAATTATTGACTAATCTGCAACAGCAACAAGGACTCACTATTTTTTTAACAACGCATTATTTAGAAGAAGCTGAAAATGCCGATCAAATGTATATTTTGGAAAATGGTCAAATACTAGCTAGTGGCTCTGCTGCAGAAATTAAGAACCAATATGCTCCTAATAAATTAATACTAACTGTTGATGATATTCAGGCTTTAGACACTAACCAAAAAGTTATTCGGCTTAATCATAAGCAAGTTGAAATTGACGCTTTATCGGCGCAAGAAACTGTTGAATTATTAAAAATCAATCAAGCAAATATCGCTGACTTTACTTATTCTAAAGGAACTATCAATGATGCATTTTTGCAGATTACAGGAAAGGAGATACAATAAATGGTTGCTTTATTTCGCAGAAATTTAAAAATCTATTTTTCTAATATTACTGGTGTAATTATGTCATGCCTCGGTGCATTGATATCTTTCTTTATTTATATTGGCTTTTTGCAAAACAATCTAGAAAAAAGTTGGCAAAATTTACCACATGTTACTAAAATATTAGATTTGTGGATGATAGCCGGTATTGTTGCAGTTTCTGGTATTACTACAGCTTTTCAAGCTCTCGGCCAGCAAGTTACTGATCAAGAAAGTCATGCTGTTGCCGATTTTCAACTAACGGGTTTATCACAATTCAAACAAAATCTTGCTTATGTTTTAACAGGGATAGTAGTTAGCTTCTTTATGCAAATAATTACGTTTATTGTGATGGCAGCTTATTTTGCTCTAGTAGATAAAGTAAGAATTCCTCGAGAAGCATACCTACCTGGGCTTGTATTTATTTTCGTGGGTGGAATTGCAGCAACTTTACTTGATGAGATAATTGTATTGTTCATGCATTCCAGCACCACTTTTAGTCGATTTTCTGCTGTTTTAGGAGCTGCTGCGGGCTTCGCCGTTGCGACTTATTTACCATATGGTATATTGGTTTCTGGAGCACAAAATTTGGTAAAATTAGTACCAAGTAGTTATGAAGCAGCTGCTTTAAGAGGCTTTTTACTTAAACAGACATTAGGTACTCTTCCAAATAATGTAAAACGGCATTTAATTAATTATTTAGGAATACAGTTCAAAATCAATAGTAACAGACTAAATAATATGCTTGTTTTGCTATTAATGATTGTAATACTAATTTTAGTGATTATTATGCTTTCGCTTATCACTGATAGAAGGCGCAATAGATAAAGTGAAAATTAAATTTAAGTCAGATCCTACTTTAAATGAAGAAATTGAAGTTGAAATTAAAGCAGCACCAAAAAATGAAACGGTAAATGATTTAATTGATTATATACACAAATTTGGTGAAAAGAAATATCATCTTTTACCCATTAAAACTGATGACCGGATTGTTACGATTAAACGCACTGAAATCATAAAAGTGGAAATCCAAGCAACAGACATTACATTTTATACTACTACAGAAGTGGTAAAAACGACTGGCCGGTTATACCAAGTGCTGGAAAAACTGGGAGATGGCTTTATTCAGGTTTCAAAACATGGCGTTATTAATATTAATTTTTTAGAATCCATTGAAGTTGGCTTTGCGGGAAATATGATTGCTATTTTAAAAAATAATCTGAAAGCTGATGTTTCCAGACTATATCTGCCAGCATTAAAAAGAGAGTTGGGGCTTTAAAATGTGGAAATTAAGTAATTTCATTAACTATTTCTTTACTGGTGTTGGCTTTGGTGCAGCTACTTATTTGCTCATTCTGACTTTTGCATTTCCTGGTGAGCCTGCTACTCCCTTAGGAGTTATTTCAGTTTTTATTATTTCTGGGTTAATTGGGATTTTATCAATGATTTTTGCCGCGGATGTTTCACCAGCTATTGCTTTTAGTGTTCACATAATAGGAACATTCTTGCTAGTTTTGTTAATGTACTGGATAAACAAGTGGTCTGTTACTTTTTGGTGGATATTGGGCGAGTTTTTGCTAGTCTATATCGTTATTTGGTTGATTGTGATTTTATCACAAGTACATACGGTGAATAAAATCAATTCTAAAATTAAAAAAAGGAATTCTAAAAGATAGAATCGGTTAATAATAAACAAATAATTTTGATAATAAACTTAAAAGCTTTTTAGCTGCACTGTATTAATATTTAAAAATCTAAAGATATTGAAAAGACTATTTTTTGGACCAAATAAAAAGGCAAATTACTTCATTGTGATTTGCTTTTTAATTTAGTAGGACGGATATAAAAATGCTTTACCTGATAGTAAGTATTACATTTGCTGAGTTTTTAGGTACGATTTTTCTTTTGTACATAAACATAAACTGGCCAGCCAGAGAGGGTTAGTAAAATACCTATAATTGCCAAAAGCGGTTGGGTTAACGTAGTGGTAATTACAATGAATAAAGCACCACAAATGGCTAATATGGGTGGAAGAGGATACCATGGAATCTTATATGGGCGCAAAAGCTCGGGTTCTCTTTTGCGTAAGACTAGAACACCAACAAATAATAAAATTGAAAAAATCCACGAAACATAGACTAACATGTTCGTTAATGAGTCGAAGGTTCCTGAAAAAATCATTATGGTGGCAATTACGCATTCAAAAATCATACTGTTTGTAGGCACGATAGTTTTAGAATTTAGTTTGCTGAAAAAACTTGCAGCTGGTAATTTCTTTTCTTTGCCCAAAACATAAGGCATTCTTGATCCCAAAAGAAGGTGTCCATTAATAGCGCCAAATACGGATACCAATATTCCTGTAGCGACCAAAGTGCCACCTACACTGCCAAACAATTTTTGGGCAGTAAGCAGAGCTGTTGTTTGGTTACCTACAACTTTAGACCACGGGATAACTCTGACATAGCTCCAATTAAGAAGAGTGTAAAAGATTGTTACTCCGAAAAGTCCCCAGATGATTGCTTTGGCCAAAGTTTTTGCCGGATTCTTAATTTCACTGGCCAAATTACCGATACTTAGCCAGCCGTCATAGGCAAAAAGCACGGCCAAGAGAGCTTGTCCAAAAGCCATTGCACCTGATGCAGATGAAATGTGTGGTGCAGGAGCCTCAGCTAATTGATTAGGTCCTCTGTAAAACAAAGCAAAAATGATAATTGCTACAATTGGGAGCAATTTAATAACTAAGGTTATTTTTTGCACTTGACCGCTCAATTTAGAACCGATCCAATTTATTAATAAGATTGTCAGCATAACAATCAGAGCAATAACAGTAGTAGACAGACTTTTAAAGTGTGGTATCTCTTTTAACTGGGTGGCAAACACGATCGAAAGCGCGGCAATATTTGCTGGATAATAGACAATTATCAGAGACCAGCCAAAAAGAAAGGCTATTTTAGGTCCATAGATTTCTTCAAGATACCTGACAGGTCCACCGTCTTTAGGATAGATCGACGCTAATTCAGCTATGCTCAGTCCTGCCATTAGTGTAATAAAACCGGCAAAAGGCCAAACGATGATACTAAGCCATGCATTATGAGTCAATGCCGAGACGTTTGCAATTTTAAAAAAAGCACCGCCACCAATCATGGTACCCATGACAGTTGCTAGTGCGGCGAAAAAGTTAAGTTGTCTTTTCATATTTTTACCTTGCTTATTTTAAGTTAAACTGTATTATATTCTTTCTCTGCGAAAATAAAAAGAACTGTTAACACCACTTTAACAAAAATAAATAAAAATCAAATGAAAAAATTACAAAATTTAGATTTTGTTGAAAACAGATTTTGGTATGATATGATTTGAATTGAATCAGGCAAAAATTTTTTCTTAAGGAGCAGAAATGAATAAAGTTACAGTTATTGGCAGTATTAATTTAGATACCAACTTGCGTGTAAAGAAAATGCCCAGACCCGGTGAAACGGTTCATGCCACAGATCACTATTCAGCTGCGGGAGGAAAAGGTGCTAATCAAGCAGTGGCTGCAGCTAGAGCAGGATCTGATGTAAGTTTTATTGGCGGAGTTGGTGATGATGCAGCTGGAAAAGAAATGCTGAACTTGCTTAAAAGCGAAAATATCAATACCAGTGGCATAATTACAGCCACTAAAGAATCCACTGGTCAAGCATTCATCACGGTTGATGATAGTGGTCAAAATTCAATTACCATTTATGCTGGAGCTAATTATGCTTTTGGATCAGATGAAGTTTTGCAAAATCAGGGATTAATTAAAAATGCAGATTTTCTCATTGCACAATTTGAAACACCGCTTGCCGCCACAATTAAGGGCTTTGAAATTGCTCATGAGGCAGGTGTCAGAACAATTTTAAATCCGGCTCCTGGGATGGACCAAATTCCAGTAGAATTATTAAAACTGACTGACATCATTACGCCAAACGAAACAGAAGCTGAAACCATTACAGGCGTTAAAGTAATTGATGAAAAAGCCGCACAAAAGGCTGCTGTTAATTTGCACGAGCAAGGTGTGAGAACAGTTATCATTACCATTGGCGATAAAGGTGCATTTTATTCTTATCAAAGTAAAAATGAGCTCATTCCTGCTTTTAAAGTTACAGCTGTCGATACTACAGCTGCTGGTGACACATTTATTGGAGCAATGGCTAGCGTATTACAGACAGATTTATCCAATTTAAAAGATGCCATTCTTTTTGCCAATAAAGCCTCGTCACTTACTGTTCAAAAGTACGGTGCCCAACCCTCAATTCCTTATAAGAAAGATATTAAATAAAAAATCAAAAGTATCTACCTTTTAAAAATTAAGATTTAACTTTTTTTCCTTAAATTGTGACTTTGAAAGCCCTATCTTTGTATAATATAGTAGTAATTGAGTTTTACTGACAATGTGTCAGATGTTTTAAGGGAAAGGTACTTAATTATGACAACAAAAATAGGTATTATTGGTGACGGTCACGTTGGTTGCACTGTTGCTCACGAGTTAATAATTTCGGGTTTGGTCGATGATTTGGTAATGATCGACGTTAATGAAGGTAAAGTTAAAGCCGACGCAATTGATTTTGAAGATGCCATGGCTAATTTGCCTAATCATGCCAATATCATTGTTAATGACTATGACGCATTGAAAGATGCTGACATTGTCATTAGTACTTTAGGTAAAATATCTTTGGAAACAAAAGGCGATCGTTTTCAAGAGCTGGAATACAATAAAAAGCAGTTGAGTCCGATTACAGAGTCTATTAAAAATAGCGGCTTCAACGGAATTTTGATTGTCATTTCCAACCCGGTAGATGCAATTACCAGTCTTTATCAGCAACTAACAGGCTTACCAAAAGAGCACGTAATAGGAACTGGAACTTTGCTTGATACAGCTAGGATGAAGAAAGTTGTTGCTAAAAAGTTTAACGTTGATCCTCGTTCTGTAAGTGGCTTTGCATTAGGTGAACACGGTAATTCGCAGTTTACTGCATGGTCAACGGTAAAAGTATTTGAAAAACCTTTGACTGAGCTGGCTAAGAATGAGTCATGGCAACCAAGTGATCTTGAAGATGAAATCAGATTCGGTGGACAAAATGTATTTATGGGCAAGCACTACACTAATTATGGGGTCTCTGCAGCCGGCGTTAGAATTGTACGGGCCGTTTTAACAGATTCTCGGACAGAATTGCCTGTTTCGAGTTACCAAGAAAAATACGGTACATATATGTCTTACCCTGCAATTGTTGGCCGTGAAGGAATTGTCCACAAAGTTGATTTACAATTAACTGCTGCAGAAGAAGAATTATTGCAAAAATCTGCTGACGCAATTAAAGAAAAATCACAAGCTTAAAAATCTAGAAAAAGTCATTTTATATGATAATACCCCCAAATTGTGAACAAATTTGGGGGTATTATTGTGGTTAAATTAGCTATTGACACAGTAAAATAGTGTCAAATAAAAATTGTTACTATTCTTTTCAATTGATTGCTACTCTATAAATGTTGTTATACTTTTAAGCTAATGCCTGAGTAGCCTGATTCTTTTTATTTGGTACATCTTCAAAGCCTAAAACTAAAGTCATAACAAAAGAGACAACTGCGGCAATAATCATTGAAATGATAGCTGTCCATAAATTATTTAAATTATTAGGATTTGCTGGATTAATCCACATTGGCAGGGTAATTAATCCTGGTGTCATAAAAACATATGCGTTTAGTCCCATAAAGCCAGCATATAATCCGCCACAAAATCCGCCAATCATACATGCATACATTGGTTTGCGTAAACGTAATGTGACACCATATAAACATGGTTCAGTTATACCGGCAAAAAGTGCTGTTAAACCTGCTGAAATCGCAGTACCTCTAAGTTCTGAATTCTTGGTTTTGAACGCAATCGCTAAAGTTGAAGATGCTTGGGTAATATTATGCATAAGCGTTAAAGCTCTAGTTAATGGGTCTACACCATTTTTATTGATTGCTTCAAGGCCAGCAATTGCGAGTGCTGAGTGCATACCGGTTGTGACTATCCAAGGATAAACTAGCGCTAACAAGGCCAATGACAAAGGTCCCAATTTGCCACTCAAGAAAAAGACAATTTTAGATAAGACAAAAGATACTGCTGTCATTGCAGGACCTATGGCTACCAATGTTAACGGAACAATAATTAGAATGGTTAATAATGGTGACATAAAGGGTTTAATGGAATTCCACAAATGCTTATCTAAGAAATGCTGGATATATGACATTATCCAAATTGCCATGATTGCTGGAATAATAGTGCTGCCATAACTAATAGACATTACTGGTAGTCCAAAGATAGATAACGGCTTACCGCTAGCTACCAATTTGATAAAATTTGGATTTAATAATGCACATCCAACTAGCGCTGCCAGATAAGAGTTGGCTTTGAATTGTTTTGCTGCTGCTAAGGCGACAAAAACTGGTAAGAAATAAAAGGCAGAATCAAATATTAACAACAAAATTTGATAAGTCATTTCCTTTTCGGATACGAGATGCACCATTTTAGCAATTAAAATTAAACATTTTCCCATACCACCTGCTACTAATACTGGTATTAGAGGAGTGATACATCCAACAATCGCACTTAAAATCTTAGAAATTATGTTTGTATGTTCTTTACTTTTGGTTTTAGGTACTTCTTGGGTTTCAGAATTGTTGCCATTTTCGCTTGCTATTAATTCTTGAAAATCGTTATAGACATCATCAACACGATTACCAATGACTATTTGAATTTGGTCTCCCTGCTTAACAACACCTATTACTCCAGAAATTAATTTGATTTTTTCAATATTTATTAATTCTGAATTTTTAGGGATTATTCGTAAACGTGTAGCGCAATGCCAAGTTTTTTCTATATTCTGTTTTCCGCCAACCAGTGGCAATATAGCTTGAGCAATTTCTTTACTATTCATTATTAGTTCCTTCTTTCTCAAACAAATTTTTCCCTTGAGAATCAATTACTTTACGATACCAATAAAAGCTTTTCTTAGGCCAGCGTTGTTGTGATCCCTGGCCTTTATTATTACGATCAACATAAATAAAACCATATCTTTTATCCATTTCTGCTGTGGAGGAGCTGACAATATCTATCAATCCCCAAACTAAATAGCCTATTACTTCAATGTGATCTACATTAATTGCTTTTTCTAGCTGTACAAGATGTTGCTGATGATAGCTGATTCGATAATCGTCAATAATTCTTTTATCATTATTTACAATATCTCTTGCCCCTAGGCCATTTTCAACAATAAACAGAGGAACCTGAAAGCGATTATATAAGTCTTGACAGAGAATTCTTAATCCTAAAGGGTCAATTTGCCAACCCCAATCGCTTTGTTTCAAATATGGATTGCTTTTGCTCTTAATTGTGTTACCTTCCACTTGGGCTACATCGTTTTCTGTTCCAACTGTTACTGACATGTAATAGCTAAAGGCTAAATAATCACAAGTACCTCCAGAAATTGTTTTTAAGTCCTGATTAGTGATATCTAAATTTAGATCTTCTGTTAACATCTTATAGGTTGATTTGGGGTAGCGTCCTTTTATTTGAACGTCACCAGACAGGTAAGTGTAATGCCTTAATTGTTGCGCCAGCATGTTATCTTGTGGTTTACAAGAATAAGGGTAAGCGGTCAAACCTGTAATCATACAACCAAAGTGTGCTTGAGGATCAATTTTTCTTCCATATTCAACAATCTTTGCACTAGCAACATACTGATAATGCATTGCTTGGTACTCATTCTTTTTGGTAATCAAGCTAGATGTTAATCCTGCACTAACAAAAGGATGCCTTAGCACGCTGTCTATTTCATTAAATGGTATCCAATATTTCACTAAGTCGTGAAATAAATCAATTGCTGTTGTAGCAAAATGGATAAAACTTGCCATAACTTCTCGATTAGTCCAGCCTTTATTTTCGACTACTAATTCAATCGGCATTTCATAGTGTGATAATGTGACAATAGGTTCAATATTATGATCTCGTAAGCTTTTAAATAAATTACGGTAATAGGTAACAGCTTTTTTATTAGGTTCAGATTCACTTCCCGTAGGAAATAATCTTGTCCAGGCAATCGACGTTCGAAAGGCATTAATATGCATCTGAGATAGTAAGGCAATGTCATCCTGATAATTATGATAAAAATCGATCCCCGTTCTTTTAGGGTAATATTGGTCATTATGATCTTTTAAAAGCGAATTGATTTGTTCAATCGAAAGATGATTTTGATCAGTAGCATTACATTGCATAATATCAGCAGTTGAGGGGCCTTTTCCGTCTTCATTCCAAGCACCCTCAGATTGGTTAGCTGAAATGGCACCGCCCCATAAAAAATTTTTAGGAAATAACTTTGTCCTTTTCATACAGAAACCTCTATACTTTTTAATATATGTTAACGCTAACATTATGGCTAAACTTTATCATTAAATTCAACTATGTGCAATGGCACAATATATAAAAATATATTGTGCAAAAGATCAATTAGGAGAATAATATGCTTGATATAGACACACTTATTAAATTAAATTATCAAAAAATGACGCGGCAAGAACGAAAAGTAGCTGATAATTTAATCAAATATCCCAGATTTGCCCTCGAAAAAAATATTTCAAATTTAGCTCTGAGCATAAATGTTTCGCGTAATACCATTACAAGGTTTTGCAAAGCACTTGGTTTTAGTGGTTACGCGGAATTTAAATATGAATATATTAAATGTATCAATCGCAACATACGAAATAAGACCTCTCCTAGTAATAACTTTATCCATGAGATTATCACTACATATAAGGACAAAATTGGTGAAATCGAAACTAAAGGAAAACTTGAAAATAAAGATATTAAGCAGTTAGCAAAAGATATTGTTCAATACAAGTCACTAAAAATTATTGGCACAGGTAAATCAAGTCCGGTAGCTCAGCAAATGAAATATAGTTTACAAACTCTGGGTATTTATGCTCAAATAATGGATTCAATCTACTATTCTAATGATTTTAGCTATTTGTTTAATAAAAATGATGTAGTTTTAGTTTATACTGTGTCTGGACACAGTATTCTAACCAATGCTGTTATGAAGGGTGCAATAGAGAAAAAAGCTAATGTCTACACGGTTACGACAAATGAAAACATTGAAGTACCTTTGAAGGCACTTTTCGTATTGCCTAATGTTAGTGTTAATAACTCTTTTTTATTCAGCAACCATACCTTGTTCTACATTTTTAACGATATTTTATGTAATTATATTGATGTTTTGCTAAATAATGAAAATTTGTAAGTGTATGTAAAAACTTTCAATCATTTGCAAAAGGACCAATAAATATTAATGTTGCTAAAGTGTTAAGCATAACTCAAGATTAATTGAGAATGCTTGACGCTTTTTTAATGCAGACCGGAATATTGTTGATAAGTAGCCAATTCAATTAATTGACAAAAAGTAAGTAAACGCATAGCATTAAAGACACTTATAGTTGCTAACAAAAAGGAAGTGAAAATAAGACACAGACAAGATCAGCTAATAAAAAGGGGAACAGTAATGGCAATTCCTGATAAAACTAGCTGGGCCTAGTCTTTTACTTATTGCATTGGGTGTTAGCAATTATGACATTTAAATCTACGAATAAGCTTGATTCGTAGATTTTTTATTTTTCTGACTGTACTTGATGCTCTGACCATGAGGTCAAGTCGGTTGTTTAAAAGTGGGAGGTAAAAAATGAGTTGGCAGATAATTACACAAAGTTTGCCTATTTTTTTAAAAGCCTTTGAATTGACCCTTTGGCTATCTGCCGTAGGTATCATTTGCTCAATTATTGTGGGTATTTTATGCAGTTTAGTGCAGTATTTTAAAGTGCCTGTTTTGCATCAAATAATTACGGCCTATGTGGAATTGGCACGAAACACACCTTTGTTAATTCAATTATTTTTTCTATATTATGCTTTTCCAGTCATTGGCTTAAAAATGTCAGCCCAAGTTTGCGGTATTATCGGTTTGGTATTCTTGGGTGGAGCATATATGGCTGAAGGTTTCACTGGTGGTTTTGCCGGGGTTAATTCAAGTCAAATTGATGATGGCAAAGCGTTGGGGATGAATAACCTCCAATTAGCGCGTTATGTTGTCTTTCCACAAGGTTTTGCTTTGAGTATGCCAGCCTTAACGGCTAACGTGATTTTTTTAATCAAAGAGACATCAATTTTTTCAGTCATTGCGATCCCCGAGCTGACCAATACTGCTTTGGACTTAATCGGGATGTATTACCGCTCCAATGAATATCTACTGGTGTTGGTCATAGCCTATGCCATTATTCTGATTCCGGTTATTTTACTTTTAAACTATTTAGAAAGGAAGGTTCGCTATGGCACATTCGGCGATTAATGTTTTCTTTGCCGGTAATAACTTCAGTAGAATTTTGCAAGGCCTGTGGACATCAGTTTGGATTGCTGGGGCCAGTTTAATAATTGGCTTAATTTTAGGCACGCTTTTAGGAATATTACGGACATTACCTAATAAAATAATTCGCTTCATTTTACGGCTGTATTTGGAATTCTTTAGAATAGTTCCAACAATCGTATTACTCTTCTTGTTCTATTATATTTTGCCACGTACCTTTCATATCAACTGGCCAGCCAGTTGGATGGCAGTTTTAGCTTTTTCTTTATGGGTTGCAGCCGAATTTAGCGACATTGTTCGTGGGGCACTTGAATCAGTCCCACTGGTGCAAAAAGAATCGGGCTTGGCCCTGGGCTTAAGCAGAGTACAACTTTTGCGCTATGTTTTGTTACCCCAAGCTGTGCAATTGGAATTACCAGCAACTATTAATCTGGCAACAAGAGTAATTAAAACGACCTCATTATTAATGATGATCAGCATCATGGACGTCATTGCTATTGGCCAACAGATTATTGAAGCTAATAACCAAAAATACCCGACAGCCGTTTTTTGGATTTATGGTTTGATTTTCTTCCTATATTTCATAATAGATTATCCGTTGTCAAAATGGTCTAAACAGTTAGCGGCAAAACAGAATAGGTGAGGTAAATGACAAAAGAAGTTTTACGAGTTGAACATTTAAATAAGTTTTATGGCGATTGGCAGGCTTTGCATGATATTAGTTTTACCCTCCATCAAGGCGAAGTTTTGACATTATTGGGACCTTCCGGCTCTGGTAAAAGTACTTTGATCAGATGCCTAAATGGTTTAGAAGATTTCAAGAGTGGCGCAATTTATTTTAAGGGTCAAAAGGTTGAGACGACCTCTAAGAATTGGCAAGAGTTACGTCAAAAAATTGGGATGGTTTTTCAAAGCTATGATTTATTTCCCAATTTTACAGTTCTTGAAAATATCTTGTTGGCACCGGTAAAGGTACAAAAAAGACCTGAAGAAGAGGTTAAAACTGAAGCTTTGCGGCTATTAAAACGTGTTGGACTAGAAAAGTACGTTAATTCTTATCCTCGTGAACTGTCAGGTGGACAAAAGCAAAGAATTGCTATTGTCAGAGCTTTAGCCATGCATCCCGAAATAATGCTGTTTGATGAGGTTACAGCATCTCTTGATCCCGAAATGGTTCGAGGAGTTTTACAAATTGTATCTGACTTATCCCAAGTCGATCATATGACGATGATTATTGTGACCCACGAAATGAATTTTGCGCGTCAAATAGCAGATCAGGTTTTATTTCTTGAAAATGGCAAAATTTTAGAAAACACTCCAGGAGAAGAATTTTTTAAACATCCCAAAACAAATAGGGCACGTGGTTTCTTAACTAGTATGGATTTCTAAGGAGAAAATAATGCAGAAAAATAAAAATAGAAATATTATCATTACCGTTTTAATTGTCTTGATAATTGCAGTGGCAGCTTTTTTTGGCATTAAGTCAAAAAATAATAGTAGTAAAAACGCTAATGAAAACAGTGTGAGCGCGATTAAGAAACGAGGCACTTTGCGAGTTGCCGTATTTGGTGACTTACCGCCATATGGTTGGGTTGATGATCACGGTAATCGCGTGGGCTACGACGTTCGTCTTGCTCGCCAAATGGCTAAAGATATGGGCGTTAAAGTGAAGCTTACCCAGGTTAATGCCAATAATCGTGTTGATACTCTAAATTCGAATAAGGCAGATATAGTTTTAGCCAATTTTACTGAAACACCGGAACGTAAACAAGTCGTTGATTTTGCAAAACCTTACATGAAAGTATCGGTTGGAGTTATTTCACCTAAGAGTGCTCCGATTACTAGTGCCCAACAATTAAAGGGCAAAAATTTAATTGTTAACAAGGGCACAACGGCAGAAAATTACTTCACTAAAAAGGGTGGAGTTGACTTGCTGAAATTTGATTCTAAAACGCAGCAGTTTAATGCTTTTAAAAATAAGCGTGCTGCCGCTTTAGCAGATGACAATTCATATCTCTATGCTTGGGTCAAAAAGAATCCTAATTATACGGTCGGAATTAAAAATATTGGTCCTAATCAATTTATTGCCCCCGCAGTTAAGCAGGGAAATAAGTCTCTTTTAAACTGGACTAATAAAGAAATTACTAGATTAGCAAACAGAAAGTTTTTCACAGACGACTATAATAAAGAACTAAAACCATATTTTGGCAAGGAAGTTAGACCAAGCGACATTGTTTTAAATTAACTCTGCTGCTATAATAAATAAGTCTTGAATTTTACTATTAAAAATGTTAAGGTATTAAACGTTAATCGATTAATCTATGACTTGAAATAGGAGTCATGGCAAAGGAGTAATAAATATGAAACAAGGTATTCATCCAGATTACCAACAAGTAGTCTTTATGGATTCAGCAACAGGTGCTAAATTTGTTGCTGGTTCAACATTAAAGTCCAAAGAAACAGTGGATTATGAAGGTAAAACTTACCCCTTAATTCGTGTTGAAATTACATCAGATTCTCACCCATTCTACACTGGCAAGCAAAAGTTTGCTCAGGCCGATGGTCGAATCGAAAAGTTCAACAAGAAGTATGGTATGAACAACAAGTAATATCTTCAATCTGGTGGAAGGCAGTCCCATTGGGGCTGCTTTTTTATGTAAAGCCTAATTGTTATACTACATAAATAAGGAGTATAATTACTACTTCAGCAAAAACTCTTTTCGGCTAGGAGATAAAAAGATGAAAATGCAACTGGCAGAAATAGCCAAAGCAATAAATTCAAAGTGTGAAGGCAATGATCAGACCGTTATCACTTCTGTTGCCTTTGATTCTAGAAAAATCGCCGCTGGTGGATTATTTGTCCCACTAAAGGGCGAAAGAGACGGTCATGACTTTATAAGCAGCGCAATTAGTAATGGTGCAAGTGCCACATTATGGCAGAAAGGTCATCCTAATAAACCCGACAATATTGCGGTTTTAGAAGTGGATGACCCATTAAGAAGTATGCAGCAACTGGCCCAATATTATTTAAATAAAGTCAATCCTACAGTTGTTGGCATTACGGGTTCAAACGGTAAAACTACCACCAAAGATATGACGGCAGCAGTTTTAGCAAAAAGGTTTAATGTGCATAAAACTGATGCCAACTTTAACAATGAAATTGGCGTACCCATGACAATTTTAGATATGAAACCAAATACTGAAATTTTGGTTTTGGAAATGGGTATGGATCATGCAGGGCAACTTCATCAACTAAGTAAATTGACCCGCCCAGATGTCACAGTCATTACAATGATTGGTGAGGCTCACATTGAATTTTTAGGTTCTCGCGCCGGAATTGCTGATGCCAAGATGGAAATTACCGATTTTTTACGAGAAGACGGTGAGTTAATATATAACGGGGATGAACCGCTTTTACGTGAACGAGCTGCTAAAATACCACAAGCAAAAGTTACCTTTGGTTTTGCAAAAAATGATACAGTTTATGCAACAGGTTATCGCAGCTACAAGCACCATGCTACTTTTACGATTAATAATTCTACTCACAAATTTACCATTCCTATGATTGGCAAACATAATGTCTCTAACGCCCTTTCGGCTCTATGTGTTGGCAGGTATTTTGGTGAAAGTGATGAGGAAATTGCCACAGCCTTAGAAAAGTTCACTCCGACAGCGGATAGAATGGAATGGGAAAAAGGCGATGTGGGAGAAGATATTATGAGCGATGTTTATAATTCCAATCCTACTGCTGTGCGTGCTGTAATAACCAGTTTTGGTCAGATCCAGGTTCCAGCTGGAAGTCGCAGGATCGCTGTTTTGGGTGACATGTTAGAATTGGGCCAAAGATCTGCCAAGCTTCACGCTGGGCTAGCAGATTGTCTTGACCCACAGGTAATTAATGAAGTTTATTTGTATGGTACAGAAATGAAAAATCTGGCCGATGCACTTAAAGAGAAGTATGAACCAGCGAATTTGCATTATTATACTCAAGAGCAAATGCAACACATGGTTTCAGATTTAAGAAATGATATTAAGCCGAATGACATTGTTGTTTTAAAGGGTTCGCATGGAATGCACCTGGAAAAAGTAGTAAAACGGCTTAGATAAGGAGAATTTAGTGAAATTTTCAGAATTAGGATTAAAAGATGAGCTTTTAAAAGCAATTAAGCGCTCAGGCTTTGAAGAAGCGACACCAATACAGGAGCAAACAATTCCTCTGGCTTTAGCAGGCAGGGATGTAATTGGTCAAGCTCAAACAGGTACTGGTAAAACGGCGGCCTTTGCGCTGCCTATCTTGCAGAATTTAGATAAGCATAATAAGGTAATTCAGGCTTTAATTATTGAACCGACTCGTGAATTGGCCATTCAAACTCAGGAAGAACTGTTCAGATTGGGACGCGATGAGAATGCTCGCGTGCAAGTTGTTTACGGCGGCGCTGATATTGGACGGCAAATTCGTTCACTTAAAAACCATGTGCCTGCGATTTTAGTAGGAACACCTGGAAGATTACTTGATCATTTAAAGCGCAAGACGATTGACTTAGAAAATGTTAATACCATTGTTTTAGATGAAGCTGATGAAATGCTGGACATGGGTTTTATCCAAGACATTGAAAGTATTTTAGGCTATGTTAAAAATCGGAAACAGACTCTATTGTTCAGTGCGACGATGCCTAAACCAATTTTGAACATTAGTGAAAAGTTCATGCATAATCCGGAAATTGTCCGGATTAAAACTAAAGAGCTAACTGCCGATTTAATTGATCAGTACTTTGTTCGGGCAAAAGATTCAGAAAAATTTGACATCATGTGCCGTTTGATTGATGTTGAAAACCCAGACCTGGCTGTAGTCTTTGTTAGAACTAAACGGCGAGTTGACGAAGTTACCCGGGGACTTCAGGCCCGTGGGTACAATGCAGCGGGAATTCACGGTGATTTAACCCAGGCCCGCAGAATTACTGTCTTAAAAAGGTTCCGTGCTGGTAAACTAGATATTTTAGTTGCTACAGATGTGGCTGCACGTGGATTGGATATTTCAGGCGTTACTCACGTCTATAATTACGATATCCCCCAAGACCCAGACTCTTATGTTCACCGTATCGGTCGTACCGGCCGTGCTGGACAAAATGGTAGTTCAATCACTTTTGTTACTCCAAATGAAATTGGTTATATGCGTACAATAGAGCAATTAACCAAGAAAAAGATGACCCCTTTGCGTCCACCATCTGATGATCAGGCTTTAAGGGGCCAACTTAAAGTGGCTAAATCTAAGATTGAAGATATAATGAAAGAGGACCTATCTAAATATACTGATGATGCCAACGAATTATTAGAAAATTATTCGGCGGTTGACTTGGTATCAGCTTTTCTGAAGAATTTGTCAAAAGATTCTTCAAATGTAGAGGTCAAAATTAGTTCTGAAAAGCCACTACCATATAAGGGTAATGGTCGGGGTAGCCGTGGTCGCTATAGTCATAGCAGAAATAGTCGTGGTGGCTATCGTGGTGATCGTAACCGCAGCCGAGGCAATTATCGTGGAAGCCATTCTCACCGCTCAGGTAATGGCAGAAATTTTATTATTAAAAATAAAAAAGGTTAATGTTTTTACTAAAAAAGAGTTGTGACGGTTTACAACTCTTTTTTGCTAATATACTTTTATTATGAGGATAAGAAAATGATTGTTGGAGTTGGCATTGATGCTGTTGAAATTGAACGAGTTAAAAAAATAGTTGCCAAAGGGGATAACTTTGCCCGCAAAGTTTTGACCCCAAAAGAATTTGCACAATACCAAAAACTGTCAGGCAGACGCAAAGTAGAATATTTAGGCGGCCGCTTTTCTATTAAGGAATCTTTTGTTAAAGCACTGGGAACTGGTTTTAGCAAAGAAGTTGGTCTGCAAGATATAGAAACTTTATGGGATAAAGTAGGACATCCGGTCACAACCTCACCTAAATTTGCCGGCAAGATTTTTCCTAGTATTACTCATGATCGGCATGAGATAGTTACACTAATCGTTTTGGAGAAATAAGAAATGGTACCTGGAATTCATAGACCTGCAGCTGTGTGTGTCGATTTAGCTGCAATAAGACAAAATATTCAAGAAGAAATTAAACATTTGGCACCGGGACAAAAATTGTTTGCCGTTGTTAAAGCAAATGCATATGGCCATGGTGCAGTAAGAGTAGCTCAAGAAGCTGTCAAGGCAGGTGCCAGCGGCTTTTGCGTTGCTATTTTAGATGAAGCTCTGGAATTAAGGCAAGCCGGAATTGTCCAGCCAATTTTGGTACTGGGCGTTACGCCCGCAAAGTATGCCTCACTTGCAGCTGTGAATGGTGTCTCACTATCTGTACCCAACTTAAAATGGTTAAAAGAAGCCGAGTCTAACTTAATTCAAGATCAACTGCAACTAAAAATTCATTTGGCAGTAGATTCTGGAATGGGACGCATTGGTTTTAGTGAAGATGATGAATTTATTGCAGCTAACGATTTTCTGTTAAATAATCCCAGCTTTGCTGTTGAAGGGCTGTTTACCCACTTTGCCTCCGCAGACAGTAGCGATGATTCATATTTTCAAGGGCAAGTCACGCGGTTTAACCACTTTAAAAAATTGTTGAAAATAAAACCCCAATGGATTCATGTGGACAATACTGCGGCTAGTGTTTTTGATAAGAAAGTTCATAGTGATTTAGTTCGTTTTGGTATTGGCATATATGGTCTGAATCCGTCTTCGAATCCTGCAAGCCCTGACTTAAAAACAGCAATTAAATTAAAGCCGGCTATGTCTTTTGTCAGTGAACTGGTACAAGTTCATACTATTCACCAGGGTCAGGGAGTGGGCTATGGCTCAACTTACATTGCTGACCAAGATCAAATTATCGGTACAGTTCCAGTAGGCTATGCCGATGGCTTTATTCGTAAATTTCAGGGTTTTAAAATTAAAGTTGGTTCCGAATACTGTCCTATTGTTGGTCGGATATGCATGGATCAGTTAATGGTGCAATTGCCATATGAAATGGCAGCAGGAACAAAAGTAGTTTTGATTTCAAATGATCCGGAAGCGCCAAATTCCATCAAAGAGGCAGCCGACTATGTTGACAGTATTCATTATGAAGTTGCCTGCTTATTGGATGATCGCTTGCCAAGAAAATATTATAATTAAAAGTAATAAATAAAAGCACATCATCTTGATGTGCTTTTATAGTGGCAATAATTAATTATTTTCATCCTGATTAATGTAAACACCAGGATTTTCATCACTCATAAGTGTCATACCGGCCTGCAAGTCTTCAATTTCAGCGACAACATAACCTTTTTTCTCAAGACGTTTAACGATTTCTTTTAAAACGTCCTCAGTGAGTCCAGCAGGTAATGTAAATAAAATACGCCTTACAGCATTATCTGTTTTACCAGCAGTAGGTGCGTCCAGGCTCATTACACCTGCAATTGCACAATATTTACTGATAATTTTACTCATTTTTGCTAAATTACCCCTTGAATTATCAGTTAAAACAGTGAGGACATATGACCCATTTTTAATATTCCAGGCATCTGACAACATATCAAGCAATCTTGAGTGCGTCAAAATACCATAGAATTTGTTCTCTTCGTCTAACACTGAAATGTAAGGCAAGTCCTTAATTGTGAAGAAAACTTTAAAGAACGGCGAATTAACCTTAATAGTTTTAGTGGCATTTTTTAATAAGTAGGTAACTGGCAAATTCATATCCTTACCTTGAGATTTATGGCGGTAGATATGCATTTTATAAATATTACCACGGAAAATTGTGCCAGTGTCATCTAGAATTGGCACACATCGGAATCCAGAATCTTCCAAAGTTTTTAAAGCTTCTTCAAGCGTAGCGTGTTCGTTGACTGTGGTTAAATAATCTTTTTTAATAACCAAAGATTTGATTAGCATTAAACTGCCTCCGTTGTAAAAATAATCTAAACGATTATATCATATAAATGAAAAAATTAGATTAAATGAAAATTAAAAGAAAAACATTATTCAGATTGATTTTAGCACTTGCCGTACAAATTAAAAAGCCTAATTAATCAATGAAATCAAAGTGTAATAGTCTTTAAGGAAATCAGAGCGATTGATTGTGCTATCATTAATAAGACTATAAATAAGGGGAAGTTAAATGAAAATTATAGCAGGTCTGGGTAATCCAGGCAAAAAATATGATGGAACAAAACATAATACTGGCTTTATGGCTTTAGATTACTTTTTACAAAAAAATGCTTTAAATTTAGAAAGAGAAAAGTTTGAAGGCAAATATACTAAACAAAAAATAGCAGGAATTGACGTGATTTTACTTGAACCACAAACTTTTATGAATGATTCAGGTAGATCTGTAGCTCAATTTGCCCGTTTCTTTAAGGTAGAGCCCCAGGACATTTTGATCGTTCATGATGATATGGACATGCCACTAGGTAAAATCCGTATTCGTGCAAATGGTAAATCCGGGGGTCATAATGGTATTAAGAGTATTATTCGTGATCTGGGCACCAATAATTTTAATCGACTGAAAATTGGCATCCGCCATCCTGCAAATGTAACGGAAGCAAGTGTAGTTTCCTGGGTTTTATCACCGTTTAATACCGAACAAAAACAACTGATGGATGAAGCTTTTGTTACAGCCAGTGAGGTCATAACTGACTTTATTGCTGGCAAAAGCACACAGTATTTAATGAATAAATATAATTAAAATGCGTTTAACAAACATTATTGAAAAAGATCATGATTTGATAAATTTTATTGCTAATACTAGCAATACAAAAAATTCTTTGATCACCGGAGCTAATGCCGGTGCTTTTGATTTACTTTTGTGCCAAATAGTTAAAACTTTGAAAAAGCCGTTAGTGGTTTTGGAAGAAAATGAAAACAAGGCTCAAAAACTTTATAGTGAACTCAATGCAATTATGCCAGAAGGCAGTGTGCAAATTTTTCCAGTAGATGCATCGATAGCTACTCAAACAGCAGTTACTTCACCTGACGAATTGAGTAGTCGTATTCAGGCGCTTAATTTTTTACTGAGTCAGAACAAGGGCATCGTGATTACTACTCCGCAGGGCTTACAGTATAAATTGTCTAAACCGCAAGAATACCAAGCAGCAAGACAAGAGTTTGAGCCCGAAAAAGAATTTGATTTAGCTGAACTGACTAACTGGCTGGTGCAGGTAGGCTTTCGCCGCGAAAACCTGGTAGCTAAACCTGGCGAATTTGCATTACGGGGAGATATTCTAGACGTTTACCCGCTTGACCGCGAAAATCCAATCAGAATCGAATTTTTTGGTGACGAAATTGATACTATTAAAGAATTTGATTTAGCCAGTCAACGCAGTCAAAAGCAGATTGATAAAATAGTCATTACTGCAGCTCAAGATCGCGTTTTTGACGCTGATAATTTTAAACTTGCTGCACAGAAGATAGCAAAAGCTATGGCAGATTCCCCTGCTGTTGAAAAGGAAGTTAAGGAACATTTTGCAGAGTCATTGGACGAACTAAATAATGGTTCATTACCTCAAAACTACACTTTTTTAACAGATTTTCTGATTGATAATCCTGATAATCTACTTGATTATTTAGCAAGTTCTGGCTTGGTTCTGCTTGATGACTGGCCGTTAATTGAGCAGGCTGTTAAAACAGTAGATGAACAAAATGCTGGTTTTATTGCTGATGAACTAAAAACTGGTGCTATGATACCAGGCCAACAGCTCTACAGTGACTTTCATAGAAATTGGGCGCAAGATAAACATAATCACCTTTATTTTTCATTATTTCAACGGAGTATTGGTCGCATTAAACTGGGGCAATTATTTGACTGGCAGACAAGAGAACCTGAACAGTTTTTCAGTCAGATGCCTCTTATCAAGTCTGAAATAGAATCATACCAGAAAAAACAGCAAACGGTAATTTTGCAAGCGGATAACAATAAAAGGGCAAAACAAATTAGTCAGACTATGGCTGAATTTGGCATGGATGTGCCAATTGTTAAGTCAAATGATTTAGTTGAGAAGCAAACGCAAATTGTGGTTGGCGGTTTTGCCAGTGGTTTTACTTTACCTAATAATAATCTGGTTTATTTAACTGAACGAGAACTTTTTAACAAAGTAACACACCACAGTCGCCGTATTAAAACCATGGAAAATGCCCAAAGGCTGCGTAGTTACACTGAACTGAAACCAGGCGACTATGTTGTTCACGTAAATCATGGAATCGGCCGCTTTGAAGGAATAAAAACTTTAGAAAATAACGGTGTCAAAAGAGACTATATTACTATTACCTACCAACATGGTGATCAATTATTTGTTCCCGCTGATCAGCTGAAATTAGTGCAAAAATATGTTGCTTCTGAAGGCAAAAGACCACACATTAACAAGCTGGGTGGCAGTGAATGGGCAAAGACCAAGAGTAGAGTTCAATCTAGGGTTGAAAATATTGCTGATGAATTAATTGATTTATATGCCAAAAGAGAATCGGAAAAAGGCTTTGCGTTTTCAAAAGACGATGATTTGCAGCGGCAGTTTGAAGATGCTTTTCCTTATGTCGAAACTCCAGATCAGCTGCGCTCAATTAAGGAAATCAAACATGACATGGAACAAGAAAAGCCTATGGACAGGCTACTCGTGGGCGATGTCGGCTTTGGCAAAACTGAAGTAGCCTTAAGAGCAGCGTTTAAAGCGATTGAAGATAATAAACAGGTTGCCTTTTTGGTACCTACGACTATTCTGGCACAGCAACATTATGAAACTATTCAAGATCGGTTTAAAAATTTTCCTGTTAATTATGCCGTTTTATCACGTTTTCAAACTCCAGCTGAAGCCAAAAAAATTACTGAAGGTTTAAAGAATGGCAAGATTGATTTAGTAGTTGGGACGCATAGATTACTGTCAAAAGATGTTAAGTTCAAAGACTTAGGTTTACTTATTGTTGATGAAGAGCAAAGATTTGGCGTAAAGCACAAAGAGAGGCTTAAAGAACTGAAAGCTAACATCGATGTTTTAACGCTGACTGCAACACCGATTCCTCGTACGTTGCACATGTCAATGATTGGCGTGAGAGATTTATCAGTTATGGAAACCCCGCCATCCAATCGTTACCCGATCCAAACCTATGTAATGGAACAGATACCGAGTGTAGTTAAGGAAGCCTGCCTGCGGGAAATTCAGCGTGGAGGTCAAGTCTTCTATTTACACAACCGTATTGGTGACATTGATGATGTTGTGCTGGAATTAGAAGCTCTCATGCCTACAGCCAGGATTGTCAGTGTTCATGGCCGTATGAGTAAAAACCAAATGGAAGATATTTTGTATCGTTTTTTAAATAGAGAATTTGATATCTTGGTTACAACTACCATAATTGAAACCGGAATAGACATGCCGAATGTCAATACCATGTTAATTGAAAATGCGGATCATTACGGCCTAAGTCAGCTTTACCAGTTGCGTGGCAGAATTGGTCGTAGTGCTCGCTTGGCGTACGCTTATTTTTTATATCAGCCCAATAAGGTTCTGACAGAAATAGGAGAAAAGAGGTTGGACGCCATACGTGATTTTACCGAACTTGGATCTGGGTTCAAAATTGCTATGCGTGATTTATCGATTCGTGGAGCTGGCAATATGCTTGGAGCAGAGCAGCATGGTTTTATTGACAGTGTCGGTTATGATCTGTATTCACAAATGCTTTCTGATGCAATTAAAAATCGAAAAAACAAAAAGAAGGTCAGAAAGAGTAACGCTGAAATTGATTTGGGACTTGAAGCATATATTCCAGAAAAATACATTAGTGATCAAGAAGAAAAAATCGAATTTTATAAGAAAATTAAATCTGCCAGTCCTGCTGATATCGAGCAAATTAAAGATGAGTTAATTGACCGCTTTGGTAATTATCCTGAACCGGTAGAAAACTTACTGGCAATTTCACAGTTAAAGGCTGAGGCAGATTTAGCACAAGTCAGAAATATTACTAAAATTAATAACCAGCAGGTAAAAGTTGAGTTTGGATTAGAGGCTTCAAAAGAATTACAGGGACCTAATATTTTTAAGGCTCTTGAACACGTTTCATTCAAAGCAAAAATCAATCTTTCTCCGGCTAAAAGACTGGTTGTGCTGCTGGAACTACCTGATAATCTGCGTCAGAGGCAGTTATTTACTAATTTAATTACTTTTATGACGGCTGCCAGTGATATTATTCAAAGATAGGAGAAAAAATGAGAATTGATAAATTTTTAAAAGTTTCGAGACTAGTTAAAAGGCGTCCGATAGCTAAAGAAATGGCTGATCAGGGTCGAATTAAGGTAAATGATCACGTGGTTAAATCCAGTTATGACGTTAAGATTGGCGATATTATTGAAGTAGGTTATGGTTCTAAACAGGTAAAAGCTAAGGTTTGTGCAATTAAAGAAACTACTAAAAAAGCAGAAGCCAGTGAATTATATGAATTAATAAATTAGTTTGGTCTTTAATGACATTTATAGGTGGTCTTGTTATAATTAAAATAGTATTTGTTTTTGGTAGTAGAGGTCAAAATTATGAACGGTCCACGTATATACAATTCAGTTAGTCCGGAGGAGCAACTGGCTCGTCTGAAGCGTAAACAAGAAAAAAGAGCAAAAGAAGTCCACCGTGTAAGACGTAATCGTATTGTTGCATTTTTCGTTGCCATTTTTGCGTTTTTAGGTGTACAGATTGGCGTTACGCACTCTCAGACAGAACATATTAACAGTCAAGTGCAAACTTCTAAGAAAGCATTGAAGAAAATAAATAATCAAAAACAAGTTTTATTAGCTAAGCGCAATGACTTGAAGGATAGTGATTACGTGGCTAAATTGGTTCGTTCTAAATTTTTGTACTCTAAGCCAAATGAAACAATTTACAATTTACCTGAAGGAAAAAACAATAATTAATGAAATATCAAGTTGGACAGAGAGTTACAGGTATTATCAATAATATTAATGACATAGGCATCTTTGTCACTCTTTCTCATCATCAAACAGGGTTAATTCATCATAGTGATTTTAACAATAATTGGTTGCGAGAAAAAAATAATTATCATGTTGGCGAACAGATTCGCGTAGTTGTCCTTCATAATTATAAAGGCAAAATTGCCCTTTCAAGAATGAGGGTTAATGATCCGGATTTAATTGATCATACTAACCCTTTTTCTGATACCAAAATGGCAGATTTTACTAAGACTTTAACGCAAACTATGAATGATGCCCAAAAAGAAATAAAAAAATTAGAACAAGATTTGGTCAGTTATGCGGATTGATGACTTTTTTAAGGTAAATCATTTGCCCCTGGCCGCTAAAACACTTGTAGTTGCAGTTAGTGGTGGACCAGATTCATTAGCTTTATTAGATTTGTTATATCAAATAAAGGAGCAATACCATTTTAGACTGCTAGCAGCTCATTTGGATCATCAACTTCGGCTTGACTCTTTTAAAGAGGAAAAAGTAATTTCTGCATATTGTCAAAATAAAAGTATCGAGTTAATTAGTGAAAAATGGCCTAAATCTTTACAACCTTTAGTTGGCGTTGAAGCTGCTGCCAGAAAATATCGTTATAATTTTTTAGTTAAAATAATGCGAAATTATCAAGGAGATTATTTACTAACGGCACATCATATGGATGACTTGCTTGAAAATATTCTGCTTAAATTTATTCGCTCTGGTAATCCTAGTGAAATGAACAGCTTGAGAGCGATTAGCAAAATGCAGGGAATGACTTTGCTAAGGCCTCTTTTGAATGTCCAAAAAACTGATTTATTAGAATATGATAAAAAGAAGCACATACCATACGTAATCGATCAAACTAATAATGAAGATGATACTTTGCGCAACAAGTTACGTCATCATGTGATTCCTTTACTTAAAAAAGAAAACAAACAAATCGGTCAAAATGCTCTTAGATTTAGTAAAGAGGTTAGTTTGTTGACTTCAATTGCTGATGAAAGATTTGCCCAAGTTGACCAGCCTGAAAAATTTTTAAGTGTAGCATACCGTCTAAAAACAAGTGCACTAAAAGAGTTGACTGGTGAAGAAAAGCAAGCTTTTTGGCAACACTTTATATGGCAGACCTGGCATGAGCGGGTCAATCAAAATTTGGCGAATTATACGTTACTTGTTTACCAAGGCTTTTTTTATCTTTTTAAACAGTTACCAGCTAAGCCAGCAAAAAAAGAAATTATTCTCGATCAAGAATTTTCATTTAATAAGCGTAAATTTTTACTTTCTTTAAAGGCAGATGAACCTCACAAATTGATTGGAAATTTTTGGTCAACCAATAAAAATCAATTTACCACAGGGTCAATTTTACCCGGAACAAAGCTTTTATTAAAAGATGGCAGCCATGTAAAGAGTAAGAAAAAGTTTGCTCAAAGCAGCATTCCCAATATTTTGCGACCATACTGTATCACTGTTTATGATGGTGATGATGTAGTTTTCGTTGAACAGACTTATACTAATCAACAAGTCGGTAGTATGGGAAAATGCTTTTATCTATATGAGGATAATTAATAAAAATTTTTAAATTATTAGAGTACAAGTGGAATTTGTGATAAACTTTTATTCGTATATCTCTAGAAACTTTGCGGAGGTTTTATATGAAAAATAACCGGAATCGACTGTTTTCAAACGGTTTATTCTATATAGTTGTTTTCCTGTTTTTAGTAGGAGGACTCAACTGGGCGATTGGCGGATCAAATAATTCGGGTAGTAGTGAAAATATTAGTTACTCCGAATTTGTTAGTGATTTGCGCAAGGGAAAAGTTAAAAACTTTAACGTTCAACCTGCAAATGGTGTCTATACTGTTTCAGGTAGCTATAAAGAAACACAAAAAAGTAAAAACCAGTCAGATAATAATTTTGACTTTTTTAATGGTAATTCAGGATCAAAAGTAACCCGCTTTTCAACTACGATGTTACAAAATGATTCCAGCGTATCTAATGTACAAGAATTAGCTCAAAAGAGCGGTACTAAGATGACGACTCAGGGTGAGTCACAATCTGGAAACTGGATCTCGACAATAGTTATGCTTGTACCGACCATTCTTTTCATTGTTATGCTTTGGATGATGGTCAGTCAAAGTGGCGGAGGTCGAGGCGGCAACGGCGGAATTATGAATTTTGGTCGTTCTCATGTTAAACCTGAGGACCCCAAGAAGAATAAAGTGCGCTTTTCTGATGTTGCTGGCGAAGAGGAAGAAAAGCAGGAACTGGTAGAAGTAGTTGAATTCTTAAAGAATCCGGCTAAATTTACCAAATTAGGCGCCAAGATACCTTCAGGTGTTTTGCTTGAGGGTCCTCCGGGTACAGGTAAGACATTGTTGGCTCGTGCCGTAGCAGGAGAAGCAAATGTTCCTTTCTTCTCAATTTCAGGTTCAGACTTTGTTGAAATGTTTGTCGGTGTTGGTGCCAGTCGTGTACGTGACTTATTCACTAATGCCAAGAAAAATGCACCAAGTATTATTTTCATAGATGAAATTGATGCTATTGGACGCAGACGTGGTGGTAACGCCAGTGGTGGCGGTAACGATGAACGTGAACAGACTTTGAACCAGTTGTTAGTTGAGATGGACGGCTTTGAAGGCAACGAAGGCGTTATTGTTATTGCAGCTACCAACCGTTCTGACGTACTGGATCCAGCTCTATTGCGTCCAGGTCGTTTTGACAGAAAAGTATTAGTTGGTACACCTGATGTTAGAGGTCGTGAAGCTATTTTGCGCGTTCACGCTAAGAATATGCCTTTGGCTAATGATGTTGACTTAAAGGAAATTGCTCGTCAAACACCAGGTTTTGTTGGTGCAGACCTAGCTAACTTACTTAATGAAGCTGCACTGCTTGCAGCCAGACGAAACGGTAATAATATTACTGCTGCAGATTTGGATGAAGCTGAAGACCGTGTCATTGCGGGTCCTGCTAAGAGAAACAGTTTGATTTCTCAAAAGGAAAGACGCAGGGTTGCCTTTCACGAGGCTGGACACTCCATTTGTGGTTTAGTGCTTAGTGATTCAAGAACGGTGCGTAAAGTTACCATTGTGCCTCACGGCAGAACAGGTGGCTATAACTTGATGTTGCCTAAAGATGATCAGTTTCTGTTAACTAAGAAACAATTAATGGAACAAATCGTTGGTCTGATGGGTGGTCGTGCTGGTGAAGAAGTTGTAGTTGGAGACCAGTCAACAGGTGCTTCAAACGACTTCGAACAAGCCACTCAGATTGCCCACAGCATGGTTGTTAATTACGGAATGACTGACTCATTAGGAATGGTTGAACTTGAAAAAGAGGGCGAAACTAATCCTTATGGTTTTAAACCATATAGTGAAGCAACTTCAGCTAAAATAGATGAAGCTGTCAAGAAGTTACTTGATGAAGCCCACGCTAAAGCAGTTGAAATTGTTAAAAACAACCGTGAAAAGCATCGCATTATAGCTGAAGCTCTACTTAAGTATGAAACTTTAGATGAAAAGCAGATTATGTCTCTGTACACAACTGGCAAGATGCCTGAAAAGACGGAGCAAGAATATCCAAGCGAATCCAAAGCATCAACTTATGAAGAAGCTAAGGCTGCTGCTGAAAAGAAAGAAAACCATTCGCAGAAGAAAAATATTGAAAATTCCGAAAAGGCGCAGGAAGAAAGAGATGTCTCTCTAGAGTCACCCGCCCAAAAGAATGAGGAAGCAGAAGAAAGTAATCCTGAGAATCCAGAAAAAGCTGAATTTCCCAAGGAGTCTGAGATAGATACAGAAGAAAAAACACCTGATTTTAATTCTTCTGAGTCGGAAAAAGATTCTGAGGATCAGCAAGATACAAAGGATACTGATAATTCACATAGTGAAGACGATCATCCTCAAGAATAATAATTAATAGGGCCTACTTTAGGCTCTATTTTTTTAGGAGAATAAAATGAGTGATTATTTAATTAAAGCAATTGATAAGACTAAAAATTTACGCTTATTAACGATTACTGCCAAGGATTTGGTTCAAGAAGCACAAACTCGGCACGATACATGGTCAGCTTCTTCGGCAGTTCTTGGACGTACTTTGCTTGCCGGGGTTTTACTGGCAGGAGCAGAGCTCACAGATAAGGAAGAGTTGACTATCAGACTTTTAGGCAATGGTCCAGTAGGTCCAACAATAGTTACAGCCAAATCAGATTTAACTGTTAAAGGTTATGTTAAAAATCCCCATATTGCTTTACCACCAAAAGAAAATGGCCATATTGATGTTAAAAAAGCTGTCGGTGAAGGATGGCTTGAAGTTACCAAAGATTTGGGATTAAAAGAGCCCTATACAGGTCAAGTACCTATTGTTTCTGGTGAGATTGCAGAAGATATTGCTTATTATTTAACCAAATCAGAGCAGATTCCTTCGGCTGTTGGCTTGTCAGTTTTTGTTAATCCCAACAATACTATAGGTGAAGCAAGTGGATTTATGCTGCAAGCATTGCCGGGTGCTTCAGACAGTTTAATAACTAAGACTATTGAACGCATCAATAATTTGCCAACACTTTCTAGTGCTTTTTTAGCTGGTTTGACTCCTGAAAAATTGGCAGCTATGATTCTAGGAGATGACTGTAAGATTTTAGAAAAAGATGAAGTTGCCTTCAAGTGTGATTGTTCTAAGGAAAAGTATGGTAAGATTTTAGCAACAATGAAGAAAAGTCAGCTTGAAACCATGATTAATGAGGATCACGGAGCAGAATTGACCTGTAGTTTTTGTGGTAATAAATACCACTATACAGAAGATGAATTAAAAACAATTTTGACTAAAATTAATTAATAAGTTATTGTCATATAAGTGATAAGTATGTTTTATTCATTTTAGTTAAAATTTTGAAAAGGAAAGAAAATGGTTGGGAAATATTTACGACAGGTAGTTGATAGAATAGGAATATTAAAAATAGTATTTTTTGGTGTATTTCTTTTTGTTGCCTATGCCGTGTATTTTGCACAACCATATTTAATTACTGCATTATTTCAAGCCCATTTAAGTACAAATTTTCAAATATTGTTAGTCCTTGCTCTTGCAGTCTCATTGATGATGATGCCGTTAATAAACAGTTGTAATAATTCATTTATTCAGGCTGTAAGAAAATTTTCTAAACAAATTTTATGGGAGTCAATTGTTAATAAGCCTTTTAGCTACTTTTCTGATAAACCAGTGGGAAAGGTTCAAAGCTACATTAAAGATGTTTCATTTGCATGTCGAGAGTTGGAGCAATCCGGCCTAGAAATAGTAGTGCAAATGTCTGTCATGCTTATTATGTATACAATAATGTTAAGTCTACAAAATATCTTTGTTGGTATTTTGTATTTATTATTCTTTATTAGTTATATGTTGATTTCGGTGTGGATGGCCAGACGAAATAGGGATAATGTAGCTGCATCGCTTAAAAGTGCTTCTAAAGTCAACGAATATATCATTGATTATTACAGTAACATTGAAACGATTTTATCAACTAATTCTAAAGACTTTGAAGAACAGAATATGGATAAAATATTGAATGATGAACAAAAGACTTTTATCAAAGTTCAAAGAATTACTAACGAGGCCTCTCTGTTCCAGCAATTTTTAATTGTGATTTTGGCTTGCATTATTACGGTTTTAGGGCAATTTTTAATTGGCACTAAAGAAAATCAAGCACTCTCTTTGATCCTGATTCTGCTATATTCTATTGTTAATTTGTCTGGCTTTGGCACCCAGTATTTAGCGATTGAAGAATTTTTAAACAGAATTCGTTCTGGTTTGTCGGAATTAAAATACGGGGAAAAGTCAATTGAGCATACATCACCTTTTCAATTTGATCCTAATAAAAAGGCTATTACCTTTGAGAAGATCAGTTATTCATATAAAAATAAACAAGATGTATTTAAAAATCTTAATTTAAAGTTTAAAAAAAGTAGAACGACCGCACTTGCAGGACCTAACGGCACTGGTAAAAGTACAATTCTTAAACTGTTAACTGGTTTTTATAAGCCACAAGCTGGTCAAATTATTTTGCCTTTTGCCAGTAAGCCACGTCTTATGTATTTGCCGCAAAACGCACAATTGTTTAACCGCTCAATATTGGATAACATTTGTTACCCTGATAATAAAGTCTCACCTGATAAATTGCTAAAACTAATTACTGAAATCAATTTAAACACTTTGATTCATTCAACAAAGGACTTAACAAGTAAAACACCGGGGGACTTTAAAAATAAAATATCTGGTGGTGAGAAACAAAAAATTTTGTTTCTAAGAGCACTTGTTGCAAAACCTCAGATTTTATTACTGGATGAATTTACCAGTAACTTAGACGAGAATACAATTACTATTGTTTACGATATGATTAAAAAATATTTGCCAGGGACCACTATTATTAGTGTTGTTCATCGCTTTGAAGAACTGCATTATTATGATGAAGTGGTGCGACTAGAATAGAATTAATACTAAAATTATGCCCGTTTTTTTTCTTTTATAGAGATTAAAAGTGCGGTTAGTATCAACTTTGCTATAATGAAAGAGTTGAATTAAAAGTAAAGGAGAAAATAAATGCTAAACGTATATATAGTTCGTCACGGCCAAACGGATACTAATAAAACTTTTGGTATAAATGGTTCAGGAACTAACTTACCATTAAATGAAACAGGCAGACAACAAGCCGAAAATTTACGCGACAGTTTTGACATTAATAAGATTGATTATGTTTATTCCAGTCCTTTAAAAAGAGCGCGAGAAACAGCAGAAATTTTAAACCAGGGTAAACATGAGATTATTATAGATGACCGTTTAACCGAAATGAATTACGGCAACTGGGATGGTAAAGATGTTCACGAAATAATTGAAAAGTATCCTCAAGTATTTGATGAACTTGGCTATTTCAAAGAGAACTACAGTGATTATTGCACAGGTGAAACCTACCAACATTTGGCAGACAGACTAATGGATTTCTGGCATGATCTAATTAATAATCATGAAAATGAGTCGGTTTTATTAGTATTTCATGGCACTGCTTCTCGTTCTTTGGTCCAGAATGTTTTGCAGATACCTAGAATTGCTTTAGTTGGCGAGATTCAAAATGCTGGTGTAATCAATATTTCTGTTGATGATCAAAGTAAAAAGGCATTTTTACGTTATTACAATAGGATTGCACCTGGTAAATTTTTTGATTAAAAAAGTGCATTATATTAGTAAGCTTTAACTTTTTATTACGAAAAGTACGATGAATTTTGCTTATATGAGCCTTTTTGTTAAGATATTAAAGTGTTTTGAAAGGGTGATTTAGTGGATAATAGTTGGAAAATTCGTGATATTACTATTCCTAACCGTGTTGTAGTGGCTCCGATGGCAGGAGTGTCAAATTCCGCCTTTAGAATGATTTGTAAGGAATTCGGGGCAGGCTTAGTTGTTTGTGAAATGATTTCAGATCATGGCATTATATATCGTAACAAAAAAACTATGTCTATGATGAAGGTTGACCCGCGTGAGCACCCCATGAGTATTCAAATTTTTGGTGGTACTGAAGATACTTTACTTGAAGCAGCACAATATATTGACCAACATACTGCTGCAGACATTATAGATATTAATATGGGTTGTCCGGTTCCTAAAGTAACCAGAACAGATGCGGGCTCCAAATGGCTGCTTGATTCTAATAAAATTTACCAGATGGTTCACAAAGTTGTCCAAAATGTGGAAAAACCGGTTTCTGTTAAAATGCGTATTGGTTGGGATCGTAAACACATTTTTGCAGTTGAAAACGCGCTAGCAGCGCAGGAAGCGGGTGCCAGCATGATTGCAATGCATGGTAGGACTCGTAAACAAATGTATATGGGTGAAGCGGACTGGAAAACGTTGCACGATGTAGCACAAGTGCTTGATATTCCTTTTGTGGCCAACGGTGATATCACAACTCCGGAATTAGCTAAAAAAGCTTTGGACGAGATCGGATCAACTGCAGTTATGATAGGTCGGGCAGCCTTGGGTAATCCCTGGATAGTTAAAAATATGGTGCACTATTTAGAAACCGGTGAGAAACTTAAACCGCAAACGGTGCGTGAAAAGGTTGCTACGGCTAAACATCAACTAAAAGGTTTAGTTGAATTAAAAGGGGAAAAGATTGCAGTTCCTGAATTTCGTCAACAAGCTGCCTACTATTTAAAGGGAGTTCCCCGCTCTGCACGTACTCGTGCTAAAATAAATGATGTTTGGACAGCACAGGAAGTTTATGATTTGCTTGATAATTTCGTTGATGATTATGAAAAAAGGCAAAAACCAAGGACTGTCAGAAGTGAAGTTAATTAATAATGGAGGAAATGTAATTGGCTAAAAATGAAATGAATGACCAATTAATCGTTCGGCGCCAAAAGTTAGATGAATTAAGAGAGAATGGTATCGAACCTTTTGGAATGAGAAAGTTTGATCGGCAAGATTTAGCGCGGTCTTTGAATGAAAAATATTCTCAAGATGATAAAGATGAGCTAAACAAGGAATTGCCTAAGACTAAAATTGCTGGCAGAATGCTGGCAAAAAGAGGAAAGGGTAAGGTCGGCTTTGCGGATCTCTATGATCGGACAGGCAAAATACAGATTTATGTTCGTAAGGACATTGTCGGTGAAGACAATTATAAGATTTTTAAAAAGTCCGATATTGGCGACTTCTTGGGTATTGACGGCGAAGTTATGAAAACTGATACCGGTGAGTTAACGATTCGCGCAACTCATGTTACCTTTTTATCTAAGGCTTTACGTCCATTGCCAGAAAAATATCATGGTTTAAAAGACGTTGAACAAATATATCGTCAACGTTATCTCGATTTAATTACCAATCGCGAAAGTTATGAACGTTTTGTAAATAGAACAAAAATTATTCAAGCTATTCGTGACTATCTGAACAGCAAGGACTTCTTGGAAGTTGAAACTCCTGTTTTGCATAACATTCCAGGTGGTGCAGAAGCACGGCCATTTATCACTCATCATAATGCTTTAGATATTGATTTGTACATGAGAATAGCTTTGGAATTACCTTTAAAGCGTTTGATTGTCGGTGATATGGAAAGAGTGTACGAAATTGGTCGTGTATTTAGAAATGAAGGCCTTGACACACACCATAACCCTGAGTTTACTGAACTTGAGACTTACTGTGCTTACTGGGATTTCCATGATGTCATGGATGAAGCAGAAGGCATCATTCGTGCTGCTGCTAAAGTCGTATCAGATGATGGTAAAGTTACTTACCAGGGCACAAATATTGATTTGGGTAAACCTTTCCGTCGCGTTCATATGGTAGATATGATTAAGGAAAAGACTGGTGTTGATTTCTGGCAAAAGATGAGCGTTGAAGAAGCTGCAAAGATTGCTGAAGACCACGACATCAAGGTTGAAAGTTTCTGGAAAGTTGGTCATATCATTAACGCTTTCTTCGAAAAATATTGCGAGGAAGCAATTGTAGATCCTACATTTGTTTATGGTCACCCAGTTGAAATTTCACCATTGGCTAAGAAAAATGCTGATGATCCTCGGTTTACCGATCGTTTTGAAATTTATATCATGGGTGAAGAATACGGCAATGCCTTTTCCGAATTAAATGATCCTGATGACCAGCGTGAACGTTTTGAAGCGCAAATGGCAGAGCGTGAAGCTGGAAACGATGAAGCTGATATGATTGATGAAGATTATCTGTGTGCTATGGAATATGGTATGCCGCCAACAGGTGGTTTGGGCATCGGAATCGATAGATTGGTGATGCTTTTGACAGATGCACCTGCAATCAGGGATGTGCTTTTATTCCCAACTATGCGTCCTGAGAAGGTTGAAGATATTGATCGGGAAGTTAAGGAAGACCTGAAGAAAAAGAGCAAATAATAATTAAGAAAACATTTTAAAAATGAGCCCTAAAAGAATATTACTTTTAGGGCTCATTTTTATTTTGTTTACAGTTGGTATCCCATTTGTTCGTTATATTCGGAAATCCTTTTAAGTAGATTATCTTTAACAGACTGGTTTGAAAAATAAAAATACCAGTTTTGAAGTAATTTGAGCCAGGAACTTAATCGATACCAGCTGATGCGATCATTTTCTGCGAGCTGCTGATAAATTTTTTCGTTATAGCAGTTAATAAACGAATTAAACTCAGCAGTCGGTATTTTACCGAAATGAACGCCTTCAAAAAAGGCAAAAGCTAACCGTTGCTCCTCATCATCAATAAACGGTCCTTGCATATTTTGAAAGACCGTTTCAATTATGGCAAAAATATCAGTAGTATTATTTGTTGTAAAATCTGGATGACTTAAAGTAGAGCCTAAAAGGTCGCTACCATGAGCAACGCTGTGAGCCCAACCTTTATCTTTAACATAACCGCGGAAATCTTTTTCTTCCTTCAAATAGGAAATACTCCAGTTAAAAAGAGTTTTTCGTTCGGTCGCATTTAAAATCAAATGCTTTTTATCGTCATCTAAAATTAGGGAACCCAGTAATGCACTGAATGTTCTGAGAAAAATTAAATCGTTTTCTGGCTGATCGATGCCCTTAAACAGATTTTTTGAATTGATAAAATTGGTAAAAATTTTTGCTTTCTGCTTTAAAGTAAATGAATTTTCAAAAAAGCCACGAGCAAAGAGTGTATAAATAACGTTATCACGAAGATGTGGGTCAAGGTTTCCGATGTTTTGCAACATATAGTCGATTTGACTATCATTAAAAGTGATTTTACCAGAATCTAAATTAACAAGTTTTTCCAGTTCTTTTTGCAATTCTGTAGCCTCCTTTTTATCTGACAGTGATATGATTTCATATTTGTGTATAACAGAATACTACCTTTTACTAGCAATTATGTTTTATAAACTCTCAAAAGGCAAGCTTTCCCGTTAAAATACTTATTTTACGGATTTATTTTACTAAAAAAGGTTGCAAAATGAGATTGGTTTGCTATAATAATATTTGTCTTGCGGAAGTAGTTCAGTGGTAGAACATCACCTTGCCATGGTGGGGGTCGCGGGTTCGAATCCCGTCTTCCGCTCTAGAAAAAAGACTCACCAAAAGCGGTGAGTTTTTTTAATAAACGGGAAATAGCTCAGCTTGGTAGAGCGCTACGTTCGGGACGTAGAGGTCGCAGGTTCGAATCCTGTTTTCCCGATAATATGCAGTTACATTCTCATGCTGGTAATTTATTTTTACTAGTATGAGATTTTTAGTTTTCTATAGTTATAACAGACCACTTGTATTCTTACACAGGTATTATATTGAAAAAATTATTTCTAATTTAAATAATAAGGGAGGATTGGGTCGCACGAACTGCATCTCTTTGGTATAATAGTTGCAAAGTTTTTTGACATTAATAATTCTGTTGCAAACAGAATATTTTACAAATTGTCAAAAAGGTTTATAGTGTATACACGTCATTTTTAAAGGTGGTGCAATGATGAAAAAATCTTATACAACCAGTGCAAATCAGGTATTAGAAATTGCACGTGAACAAGCACAGAATTTTCATCATCGTTTAATTGGTACTGAACATGTACTGCTTGCGATGGTAATTGAATCTGATGGTGAAGCCGGCAAAAATTTGCGGGCTTGGGGTGCAACACCGAAAGCGATTCGTGAAGAAATTGAACGTTATACAGGCTATGGTTCAGCTGGTAAAACCAGTTATATGCAAATGTCACCGCGTCTCAGCATGGTTTTGGCATATGCTGGCACTTTGGCTGAACGAGAAGGTTCTGCCAAAATTAAAACCTGCCATATTTTATTAGGAATGGTGCTCAATGAACAGATATTGGCATCCGTAATTTTGCGTAATTTAAACATTGATCTTGACGGTTTGCGTAATGACATCCTGCACAGTTTAGGTGAAGATGAACAAGATATGGATGAAAATGATCAAGATGATAATAGCTGGTCAAGCTTTAATGGTTCCGAAGAAAGTACTAGTAGAAATTCAAGCACACCAACTCTTGATCAGGTTTCAGTCAACCTCAACGAGAGAGCTGAAAATGGTGAGATCGATCCAGTCATAGGGCGTGACCGTGAAGTAGCACGAGTGGTTGAAATTTTATCTCGACGTAATAAGAATAATCCTGTGTTAATTGGTGAACCAGGTGTAGGTAAGACGGCAGTGGCAGAAGCTATTGCGAGCGCCATTGTTGCAAAAAAAGTACCACACGATTTATTAAAGAAGCAAGTGGTATCACTTGATTTAGGAGGCCTTGTTGCTGGTACAAAATATCGTGGTGAATTTGAAGACCGGATGAAGAAAATCATCAAGGAAATTACTGAGAATGGCAATATTATTCTCTTTGTTGATGAAATGCACACTCTCATTGGAGCTGGTGGCGCTGAAGGCTCAATTGATGCTGCGAACATTTTAAAGCCATCTTTAGCTCGAGGCGATATCCAAATGATTGGAGCAACAACTTTTGATGAGTATCAAAAGTATGTCGAAAAAGACCAGGCTTTAGCTCGTCGTTTCCAAATCGTGAGGTTAAATGAACCTTCTCGTGATGAAACTTTGGCAATTTTGAATGGCTTAAAACCCAAATACGAAAAATTTCATCATGTAAAAATATCTAACTCTGCTTTAGAAAATGCAATTGATCTTTCTAGCCGCTATATTTCTGACCGTTATTTACCAGATAAGGCAATTGATTTAATTGATGAGGCAAGTGCTGCAGTTAAAATTAAGTCAGGTAAGGGTTCTAACAATCAGTTATTACAACTTAATGATCAAATTGAGAAGATCATTGGCGAAAAGAATCATGCTGCAGTTAACCAAAATTTTGCCAAAGCTGCTCAATTGCAGGAAAGACAAAATAGTCTGCAAAGAAGACAAGATGAATTAACAACAAAGCTTGATGAATCAACTAGTAAAAGTGCTATAGTTCAGTCTGAAGACGTTGCTAAGGTAGTTTCTAATTGGACCGGTGTTCCTGTTACCCAAATGAATCGGGATGAAACTAAGCAACTAGCCAATTTAGAAAAGGACTTACATAAGCGCATCATTGGTCAGGACAAAGCAGTTTCTGCTGTCAGTAGGGCGGTAAGGCGTAGCCGCAGCGGTATTAAAGATGAAAATCGGCCAATTGGCTCATTCTTATTCTTAGGTCCGACTGGAGTCGGTAAAACTGAGTTGGCAAAAGCAATTGCTGCAGCAATTTTTGGCTCTGAGAACAATCTGATTAGAATTGATATGTCTGAATACATGGATCAAATAGCCAATAGTAAATTGATTGGTTCTGCTCCAGGCTATGTTGGCTATGATGAGGGTGGCCAGCTAACTGAACAGGTTCGCCGTCATCCTTATTCAGTAGTATTATTGGATGAAGTTGAAAAAGCTCACCCTGATGTATTCAACTTGTTGCTGCAGGTTCTGGAAGATGGCTTTTTAACCGATTCCAAGGGCCGTAAAGTAGACTTTAAAAATACTATTGTTATTATGACTTCCAATTTAGGTTCCCGTTCATTGTTTGAAACGCAGGCTTTAGGATTTAATGCTGATAACACTAGTCAAACCAAGCTGCGTCAAGATCGCGTTCGTCAAGCACTTAAAGAGTTCTTCAGACCTGAATTCTTAAACAGGATTGATGAAACTATTATTTTTGATGAGCTTAATCAAAAGCAATTACGTCAAATTGTTACGCTTTTAACTCGTAAATTGATTGACCGCTTGCATAAACAAGGGGTTCAACTGAAAATTTCCACTGCTGCTTTAGATAAAATTGCAAAAGATGGTTATAATCCTGAAATGGGGGCAAGACCACTGCGCCGCGCAATTCAGAAGGATATTGAAGATAAGATTGCTTCAATGCTGATTAAAGGTGACCTCAAGAATGGTGACATTCTTAAAGTAGGGTGCAGTCACAATCACTTAAAATTTGATGTTTTAAAACCAAAAGATAATAATTTAGTCGGCGCAAAGTGAATTAATTGACACACCAATTTTATTTTGTTATAGTAATGCGTGATTAAAAAGCTGATTTTCAGGATTTTGCTGATCTATTGTCCAGCAAAATAATAACAGACAAAAACGACAGAAGTTGTTTTTGTCTTTTTTATGCATAAAATTCCGGCTTTTTGAAATTGTAATCAAAATGTAATATTAGCTTTCTCTGACAGAAAGGGTGTTTTCTCCTTGTTAAACGGACACGTAGTGAATTTTGGCAAACATCGGACAAGGCGCAGTTTTTCCCGCATTAAAGAAGTGCTGGATCTGCCTAACTTGACAGATGTGCAAACCGAATCATACCAATGGTTTTTGGATGAGGGTATTAAAGACGTTTTTGATGATATTATGCCAATTAGTGACTTTTCAGGTAAGCTTTCCCTGGAATATTTAGGCTATAAACTGCAAAAACCAAAATATACCGTTGATGAAGCACGTGATCATGATGCAACTTATGCTGCACCAATGCACGTTACTTTAAAACTAACTAATCAAAAAACCGGTGAAATTAAAACTCAAGATGTTTTCTTTGGCGATCTACCATTAATGACTGAATCTGGCTCATTTATTATTAATGGTGCTGAAAGGGTCATCGTTTCTCAATTAGTTAGATCACCAAGTGTTTATTATTCTGGTGATTATGACAAGAATGGTCGGCAAATCTTTGGTACTACTGTGATACCAAACCGTGGTGCCTGGCTTGAGTATGAAACTGATGCTAAGAATGTTTCCTATGTTCGTGTTGATCGTACTCGTAAATTGCCACTAACTGTTTTAATCAGGGCACTGGGAATTAGTTCAGATGACGAAATTTTAGACGTTTTCGGTCAGAGTGATACGCTGCAGTTCACTTTGGATAAAGATGTGCATAAGAATCCGGCTGATTCTCGTGTAGCTGAAGCGTTAAAAGATATTTATGAACGTCTGCGCCCTGGTGAGCCAAAGACCACTGATTCTTCACGTTCACTTCTTTATGCACGTTTCTTTGACCCAAGACGCTATGATTTAGCGCCTGTTGGTCGTTATAAAGTTAACAAGAAATTATCATTAAAGAGCCGCTTATATGGTCAGACTTTAGCAGAAACTTTGGCAGATCCGGATACAGGCGAGATTATTGCTAAAAAGGGTACAGTTGTGACCCATGAAGTAATGGATACTCTGGAAAAGTATCTTGATCGCGATGACTTTAAGATGGTTACTTATCAACCATCTAAAGAGGGCGTTTTACCTGATCCAATTAATGTCCAGGAGATAAAAGTTTACTCCAAGGTAAATCCTGAACGTGTTGTTAAATTGATTTCTAATGGTCATATTGACAAAAAAGTTAAGTATTTAACTCCAGCTGATGTGGTTGCTTCCATTAATTATTTCTTCTTACTACAAGATGAAATTGGCAATACTGATGATATTGATCACTTAGGTAACCGTCGTATTCGTCGTGTTGGTGAATTGTTGCAAAACCAGTTTAGAATTGGTTTAGCAAGGATGGAACGTGTTGTTAGAGAAAGAATGTCAATTCAAGACCCTTCAACTGTTACACCGCAGCAATTAATTAATATCAGACCAATTGTGGCAAGCATTAAAGAGTTCTTTGGCTCATCACAATTGTCACAGTTTATGGACCAGCATAACCCGCTTGGTGAATTAACCCATAAGCGTCGTATGTCTGCTTTGGGGCCTGGTGGTTTAACGCGTGATCGTGCTGGATACGAGGTGCGGGATGTTCACTATACACAATACGGTCGTTTGTGCCCAATTGAGACTCCTGAAGGTCCTAACATTGGTTTGATCAACTCTCTTGCTACATACGCAGTCATTAATAAATATGGCTTTATCGAAACGCCATATCGTCGGGTTTCCTGGACCACACACAAGGTAACTAATAAAATTGATTACCTCACTGCTGACGTTGAAGATAACTACATTATCGCTGGTGCCAATACTCCACTTAATCCGGATGGTTCATTTAAAGATGATCTTGTTTTAGCACGTCATAAGGAAGATAACGTCGAAGTTAGTCCAGATAAAATTGACTACATGGATGTTATTCCTAAACAAGTTGTTTCTGTTGCTTCAGCATGTATTCCGTTTTTGGAAAATGATGACTCTAATCGTGCATTAATGGGCGCAAACCAGCAAAGACAAGCTGCACCTTTAATTAATCCTCATAGTTGCCTTGTTGGTACAGGGATGGAATATCGTGCGGCACATGATTCCGGTGCTGCTGTTTTGGCTAAAGCCGATGGTACAGTTGAATATGTCGATGCCAACACTATTAGAGTAAGACGTGATGACAGTACACTTGATAAATACACTCTGGAAAAATATCGTCGTTCAAACAATTCGAAATCATACAATCAGACTCCTAACGTTAAATTAGGCGACAAAGTTGTAAAAGGTGAAGTAATTGCCAATGGACCAACAATGGATCATGGCGAATTGGCTTTGGGTCAAAATCCAGTTATCGCTTTTATGACTTGGAACATGTATAACTACGAAGATGCCATCATGCTTTCAGAGCGTTTGGTAAAAGATGATGTTTATACTTCAATCAGTATAGAAGATTATGAATCAGAAGCTCGTGACACTAAACTTGGCCCTGAAGAGATTACACGTGAGTTGCCTAACGTTGGTGAGGATGCACTTAAAGATCTCGATGGTCAAGGTATTGTCCGTGTAGGTGCTGAAGTTCATGACGGAGACATTTTGGTAGGAAAAGTTACACCTAAGGGTGTTACTGAACTATCGGCTGAAGAAAGACTGCTGCATGCCATTTTTGGTGAAAAAGCTCGTGAAGTACGTGATACCTCATTACGTGTTCCTCACGGTGGTGGCGGTATTGTCCGTGATGTTAAAGTTTATACCAGAGAAAATGGTGATGAACTATCTCCTGGTGTCAATACTTTAGTCCGTGTTTATATTGCGCAAAAGAGAAAGATTCAAGTCGGCGATAAAATGTCTGGTCGTCATGGTAACAAAGGTACTGTTGCCGCAGTTGTACCAGAAGAAGATATGCCATATTTACCAGATGGTACTCCAGTTGATATTTGCTTGAACCCAATGGGTGTTCCTTCACGTATGAATATTGGTCAGCTTTTGGAATTACACCTTGGCCGTGCTGCAGATAACTTGGGTATTCATGTTGCTACACCAGTATTTGATGGAGCAAATGAAGATGATGTTTGGGATACTGTTCATAAGGCCGGTATTGATAAAGATGGTAAAACTGTTCTTTATGATGGCCGTACTGGTGAGCCTTTCCACAACAGAGTTTCTGTTGGTATCATGCACTATCTGAAATTGACCCACATGGTTGATGACAAGATTCATGCACGTTCAATTGGGCCTTACTCATTAGTAACGCAACAACCTCTTGGTGGTAAAGCACAGTTTGGTGGTCAGCGTTTTGGTGAAATGGAAGTTTGGGCACTGGAAGCATACGGTGCAGCATATACTTTGCAGGAAATTTTGACTTATAAATCAGATGATGTTGTTGGTCGTGTCAAAGCTTATGAAGCTATTGTTAAGGGTGAAAGAATTCCAAAACCAGGTGTTCCTGAATCATTCCGTGTTCTAGTTAAAGAATTGCAATCATTAGGATTGGATATTCGCGTTCTTGACATGAATCATAAAGAAATCGAATTGCGTGATATGGATGATGATTCAAATGAACATTTGAACATTGATACTCTTTCAAAGATGGCTGAAGAGCAACAAAAGAAGAAGTTGGCCGCAGAAACTGCAGATTCTGAAGATAATGAAGAAGCTGCAGAGGAATTGGATACCCCTGTAGATCAGTCTGACGATGATAATAAGATTTCTCAATAAGTAGGAGGTTAAACTTTTGATCGACGTAAATAAATTTGAAAGCATGCAAATTGGCCTTGCATCTCCGAATAAAATTCGCAGCTGGTCATACGGTGAAGTTAAAAAGCCGGAAACTATTAATTACCGTACTTTAAAGCCGGAAAAGGATGGTTTGTTTGATGAACGAATTTTCGGACCGACTAAGGACTGGTCATGTGCATGTGGTAAATATAAAGGTGTGAGATACCGCGGGATCGTCTGTGACCGCTGTGGTGTTGAAGTTACCTCCTCTAAAGTTAGAAGAGAACGGATGGGTCATATTGAATTGGCCGCACCAGTTACTCATATTTGGTATTTTAAAGGCATTCCATCAAGAATGGGACTCATTTTGGATATTTCTCCGAGACTCCTTGAAGAAGTTATCTATTTTGCGGCGTACATTGTAATTGATCCTGGTGATACCGATCTTGAATTTAAACAACTTTTAACAGAGGCAGAATACCGGGAACAGAAAGAAAAATATGGTAATCGCTTTACGGCCAAAATGGGTGCCGAAGCAATCCGTGATTTGTTGCGTAAAGTTGATTTAAATAAGGAAGTTACCGATTTAAAGAAAGAATTGGAAACTGCTACTGGTCAAAAACGTACACGTGCTATCAGAAGACTTGATATTCTGGATGCGTTTAAAGATTCTGGTAATAAACCAGAGTGGATGGTTATAGACGCTGTTCCAGTTATACCACCAGATTTAAGGCCAATGGTCCAGCTTGAAGGTGGACGTTTTGCGACTTCTGACCTAAATGATTTATACAGAAGAGTAATTAACCGTAACAATCGGTTAAAGAGACTGTTAGATCTAAATGCACCTAATATTATTGTGCAAAACGAAAAACGGATGCTGCAAGAAGCGGTAGATGCTTTAATTGATAACGGCCGTCGTGGTCGTTCTGTAGTAGGACCAGGTAACCGTCCACTGAAGTCTTTATCGCATATGCTTAAAGGTAAGCAGGGACGTTTTCGTCAGAACTTGCTTGGTAAGCGTGTTGACTATTCTGGTCGTTCCGTTATCGATGTTTCACCAAAATTGAAGTTTTATCAATGTGGTGTTCCGCGTCCGATGGCTTTGGAATTGTTTAAACCGTTTGTCATGCATGAGCTTGTTAAACGTAAGATTGCAACAAATATCAAGAGCGCTAAGCGGAAAATTGATCGTGAAGACGATGATGTCTGGGATGTACTTGAGGATGTTATTAAGGAAAGAACGGTATTGCTAAACCGTGCTCCTACTTTACACCGTTTAAGTATTCAAGCCTTCGAGCCTGTTTTGGTACCTGGAAAGTCAATTCGTCTGCACCCACTTGCTTGTGAGGCTTACAACGCTGATTTTGATGGTGACCAGATGGCGATTCACGTGCCTCTGTCAGATGAGGCTGTTGCTGAATCAAGAATGTTAATGCTGGCTGCTCATCATATTCTTGCTCCTAAGGATGGTAAACCAATTGTTACTCCATCACAGGATATAGTTTTGGGTAACTACTGGTTGACTCAGGCTGAAAAGGGTCGTGAAGGTGAAGGAATGATTTTCAATTCACCTGATGAAGCGACAGTTGCTTACACCAACGGAGACATTCATTATCACACTATTATCGGTATGTCTGCTGATTCAATGCCGAAGAAAGCATGGCCTAAAGGTTATGAACATGGCATTTTTGTTACTACATACGGCAGAATCATTTTTAATCAAATTTTCCCAGAAGACTATTTCTACGTTAACGAACCAACTGAAGAAAACTTGAATAATCCTCTTGCTGCCAAGTACTTCTTGGAGCCTGGCGAAGATATTCATGAGAAAATTGATAGCGTGGCAAATGACTTGATTTCTACTCCATTTAAGAAGTCCTTCTTGTCTGATTCTATTGCTACAATTTACAAGTATTACAAAGTTCAAAGAACTTCAGAATATCTTGATGATTTGAAGACTTTAGGCTATACCAGTTCGACCACTTCTGGTATTACAATTGGTATGACCGATGTTCCGGAAATTCAGGATAAAGATGAAAAAGTTGCCAAAGCCCACAAACAAGTTGATGTAGTGTCTAAGCAGTTTAGGCGTGGTTTAATCACCGAACAGGAACGTCACGATCGTGTAATTAGCATTTGGAATGATTGTAAGGATCAAGTTCAAGATGAAATTGCTCAGATCTATGATCCGCGTAATCCTATTACCATCATGGCTGACTCTGGTGCGCGTGGTAATATTTCAAACTTTACTCAACTTGCTGGTATGCGTGGCTTAATGGCTACTCCAAACGGTGGATTGTTCGAAATTCCAGTTACTTCAAACTTTAAGGAAGGCTTGTCAGTTCTAGAACTGTTCATGTCAACTCACGGTGCACGTAAGGGTATGACGGATACTGCTTTAAAGACCGCACAATCTGGTTATTTAACTCGTAGGTTAGTCGATGTTGCTCAAGACGTTATCATCCGTGAAGATGATTGTGGTACCGATCGCGGTATTGACGTTCATGCAATCATGGAAGGTGACGAATTAATTGAGCCGCTTTACGATCGTTTATTAGGACGTTTTACTGCCGAAACGGTTAAAGATCCTAGAACTGGCGCGACAATTATCGGTCGTAACGTCATGATGGATGAAAACTTGGCTCACCAAATTTGCGATGCAGGTGTAACTAACGTAAAGATTAGATCAATCTTAACTTGTGATACGCCACACGGTGTTTGTCGCAAGTGTTATGGTATGAACTTAGCTACAGGTGAAGAAGTTGAAGTTGGTGAAGCAGTTGGTACTGTTGCCGCTCAATCAATTGGTGAACCTGGTACACAGCTAACTTTGCGTACTTTCCACAATGGTGGTGTTGCCGGGGCTGAAGATATTACTCAAGGTCTTCCTCGTGTGCAAGAGTTGTTTGAAGCTCGTAACCCTAAGGGTCGTGCGATAATTTCTGAAGTTGATGGTGTAGTTGATTCAATCCAGGAAAATCCTGCTGAACACACTCGTGAAATCACTGTTAAAGGTAAAATCGATACCAGAAGTTACAGTGTTCCTTATACTGCATCAGTAGCAGTTGCCGAGGGCGATGAAGTTCAACGTGGTGATAAGTTAACTCTTGGTTCAATTGATCCGAAAGAGTTGATTCAAGTTACCGATACTTTAACTACTGAAGAGTACATTCTGGTTGAAGTCCAAAAAGCATATAGAATGCAGGGTGTTGATATTTCTGACAAGCACGTCGAAGTATTAACCAGACAGATGTTACAAAAAGTTCGTGTGCTAGATCCTGGTGAAACCGACTTATTGCCGGGCGAGATTATGGATATTGGTCAATTTAAAGATCGCAACAGATCTGTAATTATTTCTGGTGGTATACCTGCAACTGCCCAAAGTGTAATTCTGGGTATTACCAAAGCTGCCCTTGAAACTAACAGTTTCTTATCAGCTGCTTCATTCCAAGAAACAACTCGTGTCCTAACAGATGCTTCTATTCGCGGCAAGAATGATCCATTACTTGGATTAAAGGAAAATGTTATTATCGGTAAGATCATACCAGCTGGTACTGGTCTTCCAATTTATCGTGATATGGAACCTGAGTCAGATGTAAAAAAGCCTAAATCTGTTTACTCAATCGCAGATATTGAGAAGAAGATGAAGGAAGCCGATCAGGCTAGAGAATCATAAACTCATTTAATCAAAAAACTGTTCCGTTAGAAATTCTTAACGGAGCAGTTTTTTTGTTTGTTCAAATTCATTACTTCAAAATTTTGTAATTTGGGATTTTATGAATAATTAGTGATAACTTTATTAAATAATGTTATAATCAAAAAAGTCACAAGGGAGATGTTAATGGTGAAAGAAGACAATTTTTCTTTAAAACGATTGGTATTATTAGCGTTACTAACTGCAATTAATGTAGTTGTCAGTCGTATTTTCATAATTCCTATGCCTTTGACTCACGGTAATATCAATTTATGTGATGCAATTATTTATTTAGTAGCATTATTATATGGGCCAGTTGCCGGCGGTATAGTTGGCGGACTTTCAGGATTTTTACTTGATCTTCTGGGTGGGTACGGACAGTTTATGCTCTTTTCCCTTGTTGTCCACGGTTTAGAAGGTTTCTTTGTAGGATTAGTCTTTAGATACTGGAACTTAGGAAATCAAATAGTTAAGGGAGCTGTTGCCGGAGTTATAGGAGTATTTTTGATGGTTGCTGGGTATTTTGTAACTAACACAGTCTTTTATACTTGGGCTGCAGGCTTTGCCAGTCTTTTTACCAATACCATTCAAGGGGTTACTGGTGTGGTCATAGCCATTGTTTTGTTGCCAAGCTTTCAACATTTAATGGCAAGATACGGTTAGCATATATCAGAAAAGTATTTTAGATTATTAAAGTACTGCATTCTCAATTGTGGGGATGCAGCTTTTTTAGTTGCTCAAAAGCTGTATAATTAATCCAATATAAATGAATGGAATAAATGCTACAGGTTCTTTTTTGCTTACCTCATCCCCAATAAAAAAGCTGAGTAAAATAATTGAGGCAGTTAAAAAAGTTAAATTGGCAAATTTAGGGTCAAAACAAAAAGTTAAGACAAGATAGATTATTAAATCTCCTTTGCCAATTTTATTTTTTATTGTTTCATAAAGAAAAAGTAAAAAAATGGGGCAAAACTCCACTAAATCTGTGATATTGATTTGATGAAAAGTTTTAATTATACGCAAAGCTGAAATAAAAAGGGTAGGAGCAACGAACGCAATATCGAATTCTTTTGACTGATAGTCACTAATAGCAGCTAGAAGTATGTTAAACAAGACAATTGCTGTGATTGCATCATGAGGATTACTAAAATCGATCTTAAGAAAAGCAGCTCCTCCTAAAAATTCTGTTACAAAATATTCAGCAGGAATCTGAATTTTGCAATAACGACACCGACCTTTGAGTAATAAATAAGAAATCAATGGTATCTCATCAAATATGTTCAGTTGCTGATTGCAGTTAGTGCATTTTGAACGGCTAAAAATAAAGTCTTCTTTTCCAACCCTTTCGACAATAACGCAGGCATGAGAAGCTAGACAACTTCCAATTAAAAAATTACTAATTTCAAAAATCCAATCCATTTTATTACCTCACTAGAGCTAAATACGAAAAAACTGGTATGAATTTTTTATCCAATAAAAATAATTTGCATTTTTAATTCAAGCGAGTACAATAGTCATTGTGTATTTTGAAGATTTATCTGGGACCAAAAAAAGAAACTCCTGGATGTGTGAACAAAATAATATTTTTTAGGAGGAAAATTTAATGCCAACCATTAACCAATTGGTAAGAAAAGGCCGTCACACTAAGACGACTAAATCAAAGTCACCTGCTTTAAGCTATGGCTACAACAGTATGAAGAAAGAACTAGTAGCTAACCCAGCACCTCAAATGCGTGGAGTAGCTACTCGTGTCGGTACCATGACACCAAAGAAGCCAAACTCAGCTTTACGGAAATATGCTCGTGTTCGTCTTTCAAATTTAATCGAAGTAACTGCATACATTCCAGGTGAAGGCCATAATTTACAGGAGCACTCAGTTGTTTTAATTCGTGGTGGTCGTGTAAAGGACCTTCCTGGTGTTCGTTATCACATTATCCGCGGCGCGTTGGATACTGCGGGCGTTGATGGTAGAAAACAAGGCCGTTCTAAGTACGGTGCCAAGAAAGATTAAGGAGGAGTTAAATAATGCCTAGAAAAGGACATGTTGCTAAAAGAGATATTTTAGCGGATCCAGTATATAATTCAAAGCTCGTAACCAAGTTAATCAACCACTTAATGATTGATGGTAAGAGAGCTAAGGCATCTTCAATCCTTTATGATGCTTTTGACATTGTTAAAGAAAAGACTGGCAAGGAGCCACTCGATGTTTTTGAAGAAGCTATGAACAACATTATGCCAGTTTTGGAGGTTAGAGCACGCCGTATTGGTGGTTCAAACTACCAGATCCCAGTAGAAGTTCGTCCTGAAAGAAGAACTACTCTTGGTTTAAGATGGTTAGTTTCATATGCTCGTTTACGTAATGAACATACTATGGATGAACGCTTAGCTAATGAAATTATCGATGCTTCAAACAATACTGGCTCAGCTGTTAAGAAGCGTGAAGATGTTCACCGTATGGCTGAAGCCAACCGTGCATTTGCACACTATCGTTTCTAATTTTTTAGGGAAAGGAAAAAATCTATGGCTAATAAGCGTGAATTTCCATTAGAAAAAACACGTAACATTGGTATTATGGCCCACATTGATGCGGGTAAGACTACTACTACAGAACGTATTCTTTATTACACTGGAAAAATCCATAAAATCGGTGAAACCCATGAGGGTGATTCCCAAATGGACTGGATGGATGAAGAAAAAGAACGTGGTATTACCATTACTTCAGCTGCTACTACAGCACAATGGCATGATTACAGAATTAACATTATCGATACCCCAGGACACGTTGACTTCACTATTGAGGTAGAACGTTCACTTCGTGTACTTGATGGTGCCGTTACTGTTCTTGATGCCCAAGCCGGAGTTGAACCTCAGACTGAAAACGTTTGGCGTCAAGCTGAAACTTACGGTGTTCCTCGAATTGTTTTTGTAAACAAGATGGACAAGATTGGTGCAGATTTTGATAATTCTGTTAAGTCTTTACATGAACGTTTAAATGCCAATGCTCTGGCTGTTCAAATGCCAATTGGTTCTGCAGAAAGCTTTGAGGGTGTTATCGACTTACTCAACATGGTGGCTGATGTTTATGATGAAGATAAACTTGGTTCCAAGTGGGACACTATTCCTGTTCCTGATGAATATAAAGAAGAAGCAGAAAAGCGTCGCGGTGAGCTAATTGAACAAGTAGCAGACGTTGATGACGACATCATGGAAAAGTATCTTAATGGTGATGAAATTTCCGTTGATGAATTAAAGGCTGCTATTCGTAAAGCTACATTGGATTTGAAGATTTTCCCAGTATTTGCTGGTTCAGCATTCAAGAACAAGGGTGTGCAAATGATGCTTGATGGTGTGGTTGACTACTTACCATCTCCATTAGACGTTAAGCCTTATGTTGCTCACGATCCAAAAACTGGTGAAGAAGTTGAATTAGTTGCTGGAGACGAGAAGCCATTCTCTGCTTTGGCATTTAAGATTGCTACTGATCCATTTGTTGGCCGTTTGACCTATATTCGTGTTTACACTGGTTCACTTGAATCAGGTTCATATGTTTTGAATGCTTCAAAGAATAGCCGTGAACGTGTTGGTCGTTTATTACAAATGCATGCCAACTCAAGAAGTGAGATTCCTGAAGTCTTCTCAGGTGATATTGCCGGTGCTATTGGTTTAAAGAACACTACTACTGGTGATTCCTTAACTGATCCTGACCACCCGTTAATTTTGGAAAGTTTGGAAGTCCCAGATCCAGTTATTCAAGTTTCAATTGAGCCGGAATCTAAAGCTGACCGTGATAAACTTGATGTTGCCTTGCAAAAACTGACTGAAGAAGATCCAACTTTTAGAGCAGAAACTAATGCTGAAACTGGTCAAACTTTGATTTCCGGAATGGGTGAATTACACCTGCAAATCATGGTTGAACGTATGAAGCGTGAATTCCACGTTGAAGCAAAAATTGGTGAGCCACAAGTTGCTTATCGTGAAACCTTTACTAAGCCAGCTAAAGCACAAGGTAAGTTTGTTCGTCAGTCTGGTGGTAAGGGTCAATATGGTGATGTTTGGATTGAATTTACTCCAAACGAAAGAGGAAAAGGTTACGAATTTGAAGACGCCATTGTTGGTGGTGTTGTTCCTCGTGAATTTATTCCAGCCGTTGATGCAGGTTTGCAAGAATCTATGAAGAACGGTATCTTAGCTGGTTACCCGTTGATTGATGTTAAAGCCAAGCTTTATGATGGTAGTTACCACGAAGTCGATTCTTCTGAAGCTGCCTTCAAGGTCGCTGCATCATTGGCATTGAGAAATGCGGCTCCTAAGGCTGGTGCTGTTATCCTTGAGCCTATTATGAAAGTTCAAGTAATTACACCTGAAGATTACTTAGGTGACGTAATGGGTTCCATTACAGCTCGTCGTGGTACTATGGATAACATGCAAGACCGTGCTGGAGCTAAAGTGTTGAATTCAATGGTTCCACTTGCAGAAATGTTTGGTTATGCTACTACTTTGCGTTCTTCAACTCAAGGTCGTGGTACGTTTACAATGGTCTTTGACCACTATTCACCAACACCTAAATCTATCCAAGAAGAAATTATTAAAAAGCGTGGCGGCAACGCAGAATAATTTCTGATAGTTAATGGGGTATAATTTTAAAATTGATAAAAGAGCTATTGGTAGATCCAGTAGCTCTTTTTTATGTCAAATATAATTTGAATAATAAACATTGTCTCTTATAGACTAGATTTTGTAGTATCAACTTGACCGAATTACTTTCACCAAATTGAGCAAAAACTTTGCCTCAAGATGTTTCCTGTTGTATTTTAGTTGCTGCTAAAAAATATTACTTTATAAAAGTTAAAATTTTATAATTGTTGATATAAAGTCAAGAAAAATATCCTTTGAGCCTTGATATTCAAGCTTAAAACAGGTATACTATCTTTTGTGTGTCTAGGGCTTTTTCTGCCCTAAAAGCACATTTTGTTGTAAAGCGTTGATACAAAAGGTTGCGGCACACCAGGCTGCATTGCCACAGAGGCAGTGCCGGGAATTTTTGTGGAAGCTAGTCATCTTTTAAAGAAGACGTTGAGGAGGTAATTTAATGGCAAGTCAATCAATTCGTATCAGACTTAAGTCATACGAACATGGTATTCTCGATGAATCAGCTGCTAAAATTGTAGCTACTGCTAAGAGAACTGGAGCTGAAATTTCAGGTCCTGTTCCACTGCCAACAGAAAGGGTATTGTTTACTGTTTTGCGTTCACCACATAAGAACAAAGATTCACGTGAACAATTTGAAATTCGTACGCATAAGCGGTTAATCGATATTTTAAATCCAACACCTAAGACTGTTGACTCTTTAATGAAGCTTGATTTACCAAGCGGCGTTGACATCGAAATTAAACTTTAATTTTTAAAAGAAAGAGGTGTAATCATGACCAAAGGAATCTTAGGAAGAAAAGTTGGTATGACCCAAATCTTCACTAAAGATGGTATCCTTGTGCCAGTAACGGTTGTTGAAGCAACTCCTAACGTTGTTATGCAAGTTAAGACAGTTGAATCAGACGGTTACGAAGCGATTCAATTAGGATATCAAGACAAGCGTGAAGTTTTGAGCAACAAACCAGAAAAAGGTCATGCTGCAAAAGCAAAGACTTCGCCTAAGCGCTTCATACGTGAAATCCGCGGAGTTGAGCTTAAGGACTATGAAGTCGGCTCGGAAGTTACTGTGGACACATTTAAGGAAGGTGACGTAGTTGACGTCACTGGTACTACAAGAGGTCATGGATACCAAGGTAACATTAAACGTTGGGGCCAATCACGTGGACCAGAAACTCACGGTTCAAGATACCACAGAATTCCTGGTTCAATGGGTTCCATCATTAACCGTGTTCCTAAAGGCAAACGTCTGCCAGGACACATGGGAATGAAGAAAGTTACCATTGAAAACTTAGTAATTGAAAAAGTTGTAGCAGATAAGAATGTATTATTAATCAAGGGTAATGTACCTGGTGCTAAGAATTCATTGCTTACTGTTAGATCAGCTGTTAAGAATAATAAATAGGAAGGAGGACTAGAATGGCTAATTTAAAAGTTATCGATCAAAAGGGCAAAGATGCTGGTGAAGTTACTTTAAATGATGATGTATTTGGTATTAAACCAAATGAAAGCGTAGTTTTTGACGCAATTATCAGACAGAGAGCTGGCAGACGTCAAGGTACCTCGAAGGTCAAGAATAGATCCGCTGTTCGCGGCGGTGGTAAGAAGCCTTGGAAACAAAAAGGTACTGGACGTGCTCGTCAAGGCTCTATCCGTTCCCCACAATGGCGTGGCGGTGGTGTGGTTTTCGGACCAACTCCACGTTCTTACGCATACTCAATGCCAAGAAAGCAACGTCGCCTGGCTATCAAGTCTGTTCTTTCCCAGAAATTGATTGATGGAGATTTAGTAGTTTTAGATCAACTAACAATGTCAGCTCCTAAGACTAAAGAATTCAAGTCAATCTTGGACGGCTTAAAAGTTGAAGGCAAAGTTTTGGTTGTTTCTGATGATCAGAATGTTCAATGTTCTGCTAGAAACTTACCAAACGTTAAGGTAATCACTGCTAATGGCTTGAATGTTGAAGATGTTGTCAATTATGACAAATTAGTTTTGACTAAAGAAGCTATTGAAAAGATTGAAAAGAATGTTGAGGGGGCTTCAGCGAAATGAGTGCACATGATATCATTTTAAGACCTGTCATTACCGAAAAGTCAACGAACTTAATGGATGATAAGAAGTACACTTTCAACGTGCTTTTAACTGCAACCAAGACTCAAGTTCGTGATGCTGTTGAAGAAATTTTTGATGTTAAGGTTAAAAAAGTTAATATCATGAATGTTCGTGGTAAAGATAAGCGTGTTGGCCGTTATTCCGGCAAAACCGCTCGTACCCGTAAGGCAATAGTTACCTTAACTGAAGATTCAAACGATATCAAAATTTTCAAAGACGACAGCGACAATAAAGAAGAAAATAAGTAATAGGAGGTCAGTCAATTGGCTATTAAAATATATAAGCCAACCACAAATGGTCGCCGTAATATGACTACTTCTGACTTTGCTGAAATTACCAAGAGCAAACCAGAACGTACTTTACTTGAGTCACAATCCCACACTGCAGGTCGTAACTCTTATGGTCATATTACAAGTAGACACCGTGGTGGTGGACATAAGCAAAAATACCGTATCATCGATTTTAAGCGTAACAAAGACAATGCAAAAGCTGTAGTTAAGGCTATCGAATACGATCCAAATAGAACTGCTAATATTGCACTTCTTCACTACACTGATGGTATTAAAGCTTATATCTTGGCACCTAAAGGTTTAACAGTCGGCGATGTGGTTGAATCTGGTGCTAACGCAGATATTAAACCAGGGAATGCTTTGCCTTTAAAGAACATTCCAACTGGTACTTCAATTCATAATATTGAATTAAGACCTGGTAAAGGTGGTCAGCTTGTTAGAAGTGCTGGAGCCAGCGCTCAAGTATTGGGTAATGATGGTAAGTACACTTTAGTTAAATTACAAAGTGGTGAAGTTCGCAAGATTTTATCAGTTTGTCGTGCAACTATTGGTGTTGTAGGTAATGAACAACATTCATTAATCCAATTAGGTAAAGCTGGACGTAGCCGCTGGTTGGGCAGACGCCCACAGTCTCGTGGTTCCGTAATGAACCCTAACGATCACCCACATGGTGGTGGTGAAGGTAAGGCTCCTGTAGGTCGTCCACAACCGATGACTCCATGGGGCAAGAAAGCTCGTGGTATTAAGACTAGAAATAGTAAGAGAGCCAGCGAGAAATTGATTGTTCGTCACCGTAAGGGTAGCAAATAATAGAAGGAGGGTAATTTAATGAGCCGTAGTATTAAAAAAGGGCCTTTTGCTGATGCATCTTTATTAAAGAAAGTTGATGCACAAGCAGACACAGATAAAAAACAGGTTATTAAAACTTGGTCACGTCGTTCAACTATTTTTCCTTCTTTTGTTGGTTTGACTATAGCTGTTTACGATGGTAGAAAGCATGTTCCAGTATACATTACCGAGGACATGGTTGGTCATAAGTTAGGTGAATTTGTTCCAACGAGAACTTTCCGCGGACACAAGACATCTGACGACAAGGCTACTGCAAAATAGAGAAAGGAGAAACACTTAAATGGCAGAACAAGTTAGTTCAGCTAGGGCAGAGGCAAGAACAGTTCGTATTGCTCCAAGAAAAGCACGTTTAGTCGTTGATTTGATTCGTGGCAAAGACGTAGCTGAAGCATTGGCAATCTTGCAATTTACGCCTAGAGCTGCTTCCCCAATCGTTGAAAAAGTTTTACGCTCAGCAATTGCAAATGCAGAACACAATTACGATCTTGAAAGTGCTAATCTTTATGTGTCTGAAGCATACGTAAACGAGGGAGCTACTTTAAAGAGATTTAGACCACGTGCCAAGGGTATGGCTTCTCCTATTAACAAGAGAACTAGTCATGTAGTTGTAGTAGTGTCAGAAAAGAACGATTAAGGGAGGTATATTAATGGGTCAGAAAATTAACCCAAATGGTTTTCGTCTCGGCGTGATACGTGACTGGGAATCTAAATGGTATGCTGACAGAGGATACAAAGAAACCTTAAATGAAGACCTGCGCATCAGAAAATTCATTGATAAGAAATTAAAGAATGCCTCTGTTTCTACTGTTGAAATTGAACGTGCAGCCAATAGAATCAACGTATCAATCAATACTTCTAAGCCAGGTATGGTGATTGGTAAAGGTGGTTCTGAAGTTGAAGCATTGAGAAGAGAATTAAATGCTTTGACTAAAAAGCAGGTTCACGTTAATATTGTTGAAATTAAGAAACCAGATCTGGATGCTAAATTGGTAGCTGAAAGTATTGCTAGTCAACTTGAAGCTCGTATTGCTTTTAGACGTGCTACTCGTCAGGCAACTCAAAGAACAATGCGTGCCGGTGCTAAAGGAATCAGAGTACAAACTTCTGGTCGTTTAAATGGTGCTGACATGGCAAGAAGAGAATGGCATACAGAAGGTCGTGTTCCATTACAAACTTTAAGAGCTGATATAGATTATGCTTGGGTAAATGCTTACACCACATATGGTGAAATTGGCGTTCAAGTATGGATTAACCGGGGTGAAATCTTACCTTCTAAAAGTAAGAAGCCCGAAAAAGCTGCGAAGGGAGGAAATAAATAATGCCTCTAGTACCAAAAAGGGTAAAACACCGTCGTGAGTTTCGTGGTAAAATGCGTGGTGCCGCTAAGGGTGGTAAAACTATTGCTTTTGGTGAATATGGATTAGAAGCCCTTGAATCCCACTGGATTACTACTCAACAAATCGAAGCTGCTCGTGTGGCGATGACTCGTTATATGAAGCGTGGCGGTAAAGTTTGGATTAGAATTTTCCCTCAAAAATCTTACACTGCTAAAGGTGTTGGTGTACGTATGGGTTCTGGTAAAGGTGCACCAGCAGGCTGGGTAGCTGTAGTCAAGAGAGAAAAGATTATGTTTGAAATTGGTGGCGTTAACGAAGCAACTGCTCGCGAAGCTTTAAGACTTGCTGCAACTAAGCTTCCAATTAAATGTAAGTTTGTGTCTAGAAGTTCGGAAGTAGGTGGCAATTCTAATGAAGGCTAAGGAAATCAGAGCATTAACCACTGATCAAATGTTAGACAAAGAAAAGCAATATAAAGAAGAACTCTTTAATTTGCGTTTTCAACAAGCAACGGGTCAATTAGAAAATACCGCTCGCCTAAGCAAAGTCCGTAAAAATATTGCTAGAATTAAAACAATTCTTAGTGAAAAAGCATTGGAAAAAGATTAGTGGAAGGGAGTTATTAACTTGAGCGAATCAATCGAAAGAAATCATCGTCACGTATATCAAGGCCAAGTAATTTCTGATAAGAATGACAAAACTATCACTGTAGTTGTTGATACTTATAAGAATCACCCTGTTTACAAGAAGCGTATAAGATATTCAAAGAAATACTACGCACAAGATGATAAAAATGAAGCTAAAGTTGGCGATACTGTTCGTATCATGGAAACTCGTCCATTATCTCGTACAAAGCGCTTTCGTTTAGTTAAAATTGTTAAAAAATCTGTTTAATTTTGCGGATTTAGTGAGGGGAGGATTATATAGTGATTCAAAATGAATCCCGTTTGAAGGTTGCTGATAACTCAGGTGCCAGAGAACTTTTAGTTATTAGAGTCTTAGGTGGATCAAGACGTAAGACTGGTAACATTGGTGATATTGTGGTAGCAACTGTTAAACAAGCAACACCAGGTGGCGTTGTCAAAAAAGGTGACGTTGTCAAGGCCGTCATTGTTAGAACAAAATCAGGCGCACGTCGTGAAGATGGTTCATACATCAAATTTGATGAAAATGCTGGTGTAGTTATCAATGCAGATAAGAGCCCACGCGGTACTCGTATCTTTGGGCCTGTTGCACGTGAGCTGCGTGAGCACGACTTTATGAAAATCGTCTCTCTTGCTCCTGAAGTCTTATAATAAGTGAGGTGCACTGATGTTTGTTAAAACTGGTGACAAAGTAAAGGTTATTGCCGGAAAAGACAAAGGTAAAGAAGGTATTGTTTTATCTGTTAACGTTAAAAAGAACCGTGTAGTTGTTAAGGGCGTTAATAAGATTAAGAAACACCAAAAGCCTTCACAGACTAATGCTAATGGTGGTGTAGTTGAATCAGAAGGTTCAATTCACGCATCAAACGTTAAGGTCATTGCAAAGTCTGAAGGCAAAGCAAATGATAATAAAGAAGAAACTAAGAAGTAGAAGGGAGGACACAAATGGCAAATTATTTAGCTCAAGAATATAAAGAAAAAATTGTTCCTGCATTGCAAGAAAAGTTTGATTACAGCTCAGTTATGCAAGTACCAAAGATTGAGAAAATCGTTTTGAACATGGGTGTTGGTGATGCTGTATCCAATGCTAAAAATCTAGACGAAGCTGTTGAAGAATTAACTTTAATTTCAGGTCAAAAGCCTTTGGTAACAAAAGCCAAAAAGTCAATCGCTAACTTCCGTTTGCGTGAAGGTATGTCTATCGGTGCTAAGGTTACTCTTAGAGGAGATAGAATGTATGATTTCTTGTACAAGTTAATCAGTGTTTCACTTCCTCGTGTTCGCGACTTCCGCGGTGTATCAAGCCGTTCATTTGATGGTCGTGGTAACTACACTTTAGGTATTAAGGAACAATTAATTTTCCCAGAAATTGACTTTGATAAAGTTAATAGAACTAGGGGTTTAGATGTTGTTATCGTTACTACTGCCAATACAGATGAGGAAGCTAGAGAACTTCTAAGTCAATTTGGCATGCCGTTTGCAAAATAATGGAGGACATTAATGGCTAAGACATCACAAAAAATTAGAAATCATCGTCCTGCTAAATTTTCTTCACGTGAATACACTCGTTGCGAGAGATGTGGTCGCCCACGTTCTGTTTATCGTAAGTTTGGCTTATGCCGTATTTGCTTGAAAGATTTAGCTCACAAAGGTCAAATTCCAGGCCTTAAAAAGGCTAGTTGGTAATACGGATAGGAGGATAGCATAAATGGTCATGACAGATCCGATCGCAGATTACTTGACTAGAATTAGAAATGCCAATATGGCAAAGCATAGTTCAGTTGAAGTTCCTGCATCAAATATTAAAAAATCTATTTCAGAAATTTTGAAACGCGAAGGCTTCATCCGTGATTACGAAGTTACCGATGACAACAAGCAAGGTATGATTAAGATTTTCCTGAAATATGGTCCTGACGGAGAACGTGTCATTTCAGGCTTAAAGCGAATTTCTAAGCCAGGTCTTAGAACTTACGTAAGTGCTGAAAATTTACCTAAGGTACTTAATGGCTTAGGCATTGCCATCGTTTCTACTTCTGCTGGTGTAATTACCGACAAGGAAGCAAGACAAAAAGATGTTGGTGGCGAAGTTATCGCCTATGTATGGTAATTTTGACAGAAAGGAGAACAATCAATGAGCCGTATTGGTTTAAAAACAATTGAAGTCCCTGATAGTGTCACTGTTACCAAGAAGGGTGACAATATCACTGTTAAAGGGCCTAAGGGCGAATTAACCAGATATTTCGATCCAAAGATCACTTTTAAACAAGAAGATGGTAAAATTAACTTCTCACGTTCTAGTGAAAGCGATAAAGCTCTTCACGGTACTGAAAGAGCTAATTTGGCCTCTATGGTTGAAGGTGTAGTTGACGGATACAAGAAAACTTTAAAGTTAATCGGAGTTGGTTACCGTGCAACAGCACAAGGTAATAAGCTCACTTTAAATGTTGGTTATTCACACCCAGTTGTAATGACTGCACCAGAAGGTGTTTCAGTGAAAGCTACTTCAGCTACAGACATAGAAGTAGAAGGAATTTCTAAGCAAAATGTTGGACAATTTGCTGCTGAAATTCGCGATGTACGTCCACCAGAGCCTTACAAAGGTAAAGGTATTCGTTATACAGACGAGTATGTACGTCGTAAGGAAGGTAAGACAGGTAAATAGAAAATAATTTTTGAGGTGAAATTGTGATTTCAAAACCAGATAAGAACAAATTGCGCTTAAAGCGTCACAAACGTATTCGTAGCAAAATTTCTGGTACTGCTGAGCGCCCACGCTTAAGCGTTTTCCGTTCAAACAAAAACATCTACGCTCAATTAATTGATGACGTAGCGGGTGTAACGCTAGCAAGTGCCTCAACTTTAGATGATGCTGTAGCTAAGGATCAGACTAAAGTAGAACAAGCTCAAGCTGTTGGCAAGAATATTGCTGAAGCAGCGAAAGCTAAAAACATTACTAGTGTAGTGTTTGATAGAAGTGGTTATTTATACCACGGCCGTATTTCAGCTTTGGCAGATGCCGCACGTGAAAACGGATTAGAGTTCTAGGAAAGGAGATAAATACATGGCAAACCGCAACGATTCTCGCAATAATCGCAGAAATAAGGACGACATCGAAGATCAGTTAGTAGCAATCAATCGTGTCACCAAGGTTGTCAAGGGTGGTCAACGAATGAGATTTGCTGCCTTGGTAATCGTTGGCGACAAAAAAGGTCGTGTAGGCTTTGGTACTGGTAAAGCTCAAGAAGTTCCAGAAGCAATCCGTAAGGCCGTTGAAGCTGGTAAAAAGAACATGATCAAAGTTCCTAAGGTTGGCACTACTATTCCTCATGAAGTAATTGGTCATTATGGCTCAGGTAATATTATGATTAAACCTGCTCCAGCTGGTTCTGGTGTTGCTGCTGGTGGTGCCGTTCGTATCGTTATGGATATGGCTGGTATTGCTGATGTTACTTCTAAGTCACTCGGTTCTAATACTCCAATTAATGTTGTTCGTGCAACAATAGATGGTTTGAAGAAACTTAGAACAAGTGAAGACGTTGAAAAGCTTCGTCACGCTGAATTAGATTAGGGAGACAGGATAAATGACTGAATTAAAAGTTACTTTAATTAGAAGTGCTGCACACCGTCTGCCTAACCAAAGAAAAGTTGTGAAAGCTCTTGGTTTAGGTAGAATTAACAGTACAACTACTTTACCAGACAATGCTGCAACTCGTGGTGCATTGATGAAAATTGCCCACTTGATTTCAGTTGAAGAGATTAATAAATAGTTAATTGAGGAGGTGCCAAATTAATGAAGCTTCATGAATTACATGCTGCTGAAGGTTCACGCAATACTAGAAAACGTGTTGGTCGTGGTACTTCAAGTGGTTTTGGAAAAACTTCTGGCCGTGGTCAAAAGGGACAATTGTCTCGCCAAGGTGGTCATACCCGTTTAGGCTTTGAAGGTGGTCAAATGCCATTATTCAGAACTATGCCAAAGCGTGGATTTAAGAACGTTAACCGCAAAGAGTATGCAATCATTAACTTAGATGATTTAAACAAGTTTGAGGATGGTAACGAAGTTACAGTTGCTAGTCTTAAAGAAAAAGGTTTGGTAAAGAAAGAATTATCAGGCGTTAAGTTGCTTGCAAAAGGTGAGTTAAAAGTTAAGTTAAACGTAAAGATTGACAAAGTTTCCGCCGCTGCGAAGAAAGCAGTTGAAGATGCTGGCGGATCTGTTGAGGTGATCTAATGTTTTCGACCTTGAAGAACGCCTTTAAGGATAAGGAGATTAGAAATAAAATTTATTTCACACTCTTTATTCTTTTGATTTACCGAATTGGAGCTAATATCACTGTTCCAGGTGTCAACGCAAAAGCGATTACTCAAGTTGCACAAACTGGTTTGGTCCCAATGCTGGATACTGTTTCTGGTGGTGGACTTGATAACTATTCGATATTCTCTTTAGGTGTTTCACCTTACATTACTGCACAAATTGTTATTCAACTTTTACAAATGGACATAGTTCCGACGTTGGTAGAATGGGGTAAACAAGGAGAAGTAGGACGTCGTAAGACTAATAACGTAACCCGTGTACTTGCATTGTTTGTGGCATTCGTCCAGAGTATTGGTATCACGCTTGGTTTCAATGCTTTGACCGAGATGGGGTTAGTCAAGTCACAGACTTGGCAGTCCTACTTTGAGATTGCAATTGTAATGACTGCCGGAACAATGTTGCTAACCTGGTTAGGTGACGAAATCACTGATAAGGGTCTGGGCAATGGAGTTTCTGTTATTATTTTTGCAGGTATTATTGCTAGGCTACCGCGAGGACTGTGGCAGCTTTATAAAGAAGACGTTATTAACAACAGTGCGAGTGATCGTTGGCAAGGGATTTTGTTCTTCATCGCGATTATCATTGCAATACTTATCGTAACTCAATTAGTTACATGGGTAGAACAGGCAGATCGCCGAATTCCAATACAATATACAAGAAGAGCAACTATTAGTGGCTCTGAAAGTTTTTTGCCATTGAAAGTTAATGTTTCTGGTGTTATTCCAGTTATTTTTGCTAGTTCTTTCATCATCACACCGGCAACAATTTTAATGGCTTTCCAAAAGTCTCAAGGCGACCAGCAATGGTACAAGATAATGACTAATATCTTTAGTATGCAAACTACACCTGGGGTTATAATTTATACTGTTTTAATAATTCTGTTCACGTTCTTCTATGCTTTTGTTCAGGTTAACCCTGAGAAGCTGGCAAAGAACTTGCAGAAGCAGGGCGCTTATATCCCAAGTGTTTGGCCTGGTAAAGATACACAAGATTATGTTTCTAAGGTATTGATTAGATTATCAACAGTAGGATCTGTATTTTTAGGCCTTGTAGCTTTGCTACCACAGCTTGCTACTAATTTTTGGGATTTACCAAGTTCAATTGGATTGGGCGGTACCAGTCTTTTAATTGTTATTGGTGTCGTCTTGGAGCTATCTCGTCAAATTAACGGATTGTTAATGAAGAGAGAATACGTTGGATTCATCAGATAGGGACGGATAAATGATTAATATATTTCTTTTAGGTTTGCCTGGTGCTGGCAAAGGTACGGTATCAGAACAAATTGTCGATAAATATCATCTAACTCATATTTCAACTGGGGATATGTTTAGAGAAGCAATGGCTAATGAGACTAAAGTTGGTCTTGAAGCTAAAAGTTACATTGATAAAGGTGATTTGGTACCGGATGAAGTTACTGCCAAATTAGTTGAAGAACGTATAGGTCAACCTGATATTAAAGAGGGTTACATCTTAGATGGTTTTCCACGGACTATTGTTCAGGCGAAACTTTTTGAAGATATTGCTAAACGTGTCAATAAACAATTAACAAACGTAATTTCACTTGAAGTTAAAGAAGAAACTTTAGTAAAACGTTTATCAGCACGCTTTATGTGCAAAAATTGTGGTGCTACTTATAATAAGATTACAAAAATGCCCAAAGTTAAAGGGACTTGTGATCGTTGTGGCAGTCATGACTTTTATCAACGTGAAGATGACAAGCCTGAAGTAGTAAAAAATCGTTTAGAAGTAAATGAAAAGATGAATACACCGCTCAAGGACTTTTACCAGAAAAAAGGTTTGTTAACTGTTGTTGATGGTGAACAAACGCCTGAAGAAGTTTTCAAGAATGTTGATGCGGTTTTAAGTAAAAAGCAATAATTTGTATATTTACTTTTCCGTGTTATAATTTCAAAGTATGACTGTTTAAATGCGGAGGAACGGCTTTGGCAAAAGATGATGTCATAGAAGTAAAAGGTAAGGTTGTTGATACCTTGCCTAATGCTATGTTTAAAGTTGAATTGGAAAATGGAGCAGTGATTTTAGCACATGTTTCCGGTAAAATTAGAATGCATTATATTCGGATTTTACCTGGAGACCGTGTTACAGTTGAACTTTCTCCTTATGATTTAACTAAAGGTAGAATAACTTATCGATTTATAAAGTAATAACGGAGGGAAACATGAAGGTTAGACCATCTGTTAAACCAATGTGTGAACATTGTAAGATAATTAAAAGAAATGGTCGTGTAATGGTTATTTGCTCTGCAAATCCAAAGCACAAGCAACGTCAAGGTTAGAAAAATAGGAGGTGCAATTTATGGCACGTATTGCTGGTGTTGACTTACCAAGAGATAAAAGAATAGTTGTTGCATTAACTTATATTTATGGTATTGGTGAACCAACGGCACAAAAGATTTGTGCGGATGCTGGTGTTTCTGAAGACATACGTTCAAAAGATTTGACTCCAGATGACCAAGAGAAGCTTCGTGCAGAAGTTGATAAATACCGTGTTGAAGGTGACTTACGTAGAGAAGTCAGCATGAACATTAAGCGGTTAATTGATATTGGTTCATATCGTGGTATTCGCCACCGTCGTGGACTTCCAGTTCGTGGTCAAAATACCAAGAATAATGCTCGTACACGTAAGGGTAGTAAAAAGAATAAATAAAAATTTTAAGGAGGTTTATTGATGCCTAAAACAGCACGTAAACGCCGTGTGAAGAAGCACGTTGAAAAAGGCGTTGCTCATATCCATTCTACGTTTAACAATACTTTAGTCATGATTACTGACGTTCAAGGCAATGCAATTGCTTGGTCTTCAGCTGGTGCATTAGGCTTTAAAGGTAGTCGTAAGTCTACACCATTTGCGGCACAAATGGCAGCCGAAGCAGCAGCTAAGAGCGCAATGGATCAAGGCATGAAACATGTTGAAGTTTCTGTTAAAGGTCCTGGTGCTGGCCGTGAATCTGCTATTAGATCGCTACAAGCGACTGGGCTTGAAATCACTGCAATTCGTGATGTTACTCCAGTTCCTCACAATGGTTCTAGACCACCAAAACGTCGTCGTGTTTAATTTTGTTCTTAATGAAGGACATTGCGTTTTGAAAGGGGCCTAGTAATGATTGAATTTGAAAAACCAAATATTACCGTTGTGGACCAAGAAAAGTCGTATGGTAAATTTGTTATTGAACCACTTGAACGAGGCTTTGGTACTACTTTAGGTAACTCATTACGTAGAGTTTTACTGACATCTATCCCAGGTACAGGACTTGTTTACGTTCAAATAGATGATGTCTTACATGAATTCTCAACCGTTCCAGGCGTAAGAGAAGATGTCGCTAAGATAATCCTGAACCTTAAGAAACTTGAATTAAAGTCTTTTTCAGATGAACAAAAAATTATTGAAATTGACGTAGAGGGTCCGGCTACTGTAACCGCCGATGATCTTAAAGCTGACGCTGATATTCAAATCCTGAATCCTGATCAATATATTTGTACTATTGCTGATGGTGGTCATCTGCATATGCAAATTGCTGTCCAAAATGGCCGAGGCTATGTTGCGGCAAGTGACAACAAGAGTGAGGATATGCCAATTGGGGTTATTCCGGTTGATTCTTTGTTTTCACCAATAAAGAAAGTTAATTACCAAGTTGAATCAACTCGTGTTGGTAAAAGAGACGATTTTGATAAGCTCACCTTAGAGATTTGGACAGATGGTTCAATCAAGCCTAACGATGCCCTCAGTTTCGCTGCTAAAATTTTAGTCGCACACTTTAAAGTGTTTGAAACTGCTGATGCAAATACTAAATTCAATGATGTGATGGTTGAAAAAGAGGATGATACGGCAGAAAAGAAGCTTGAAATGACAATTGAAGAGCTTGATCTTTCTGTTCGTTCATACAATTGTCTTAAACGTGCCGGAATTAATACACTGCAAGAACTGACTGACAAGACAGAAGCAGATATGATGCGTGTACGCAATTTAGGACGGAAATCGTTGGAAGAAGTTAAAAACAAGTTAGCTGACTTGGGACTATCACTTCGTCAAGAAGATTAATATCGAAAAATAAAGGAGGTAAACTGATGGCATACCGTAAATTGGGACGAGACAGTGCACATAGAAAAGCAATGTTAAGAGAAATGACTACTCAATTAATCATGAAGGAACGCATTACTACAACTGAAACACGTGCTAAAGAAGTTCGTAAAACTGCCGAAAAGATGATTACTTTAGGTAAGCGTGGAGATTTAGCCGCAAGAAGAAGAGCAGCTGCTTTTATTCGTGATGAAGTTGCAGATATTCATGAAGAAAAAGATGCAGTAGTTGTTAAATCAGCTTTACAAAAGCTTTTTAGCGACGTTGCACCTCGTTATAAAGACAGAAATGGTGGTTACACCAGAATTATGAAGCTTGCTACTGCCCGTAAAGGTGATGCAGCTCCAATGGTTATTTTAGAATTAGTTTAATTCGAATAATCTAAACTTAATAGCTATTAAGAATTATCCGTGAGAGTGAGAATAAGCGTTAAGATGATGACGAAAGTTTAGTCTAGCTTAGATGAAGTAATTTATCCCTCCTCATGGGTGATTTTTTTTGCTTTAAATTTTAGTTGATTGACAGTTTGCAAATAAAACTTAATTGACTTTTACTTCATATTCAGATTTAATGCTTTAATTTAGTGAGGCAAAATGAATTACACTGCTGCAAACAAAGTAAAAATCACTTATTTAAAACTACTCCTCTTAATATTGCTAAAATTTATTAAAAAACATCTAGATAGTAATGATAAAAATAGAAAGATTGCAATCTTTGTTCAGAAATCATAATATTTTTGGTACAATTGAATCAGACTTTTTAGGATGGTGAGAGTATGACAACTGACAGTATTATCAAAATAAAAAATGTAAGCTTTACGTATCCAGAGTCAGCAACTCCTGCTATAGACAACATTAGTCTTAATATCAAACGGGGATCATGGACATCAATTATTGGCCATAATGGCAGTGGCAAGTCGACAATTATCCGGCTGATTAATGGCTTACTGGTACCTGATGAAAAAGGAAAACCGGAAATTGAAGTGGATGGCTTAAAACTAAATGATGATACGGTTTGGGAAGTTCGAAACAAAGTTGGAATTGTCTTTCAAAATCCTGACAACCAGTTTGTGGGAGCTACAGTAGCTGATGATGTTGCATTTGGATTAGAGAATCGCGGTGTTTCGCACTCAGAAATGGTAAAGATTGTTCCTGAAGCAATTAAGGCAGTGGGGATGAGCGAATACACCAATGCTGAACCAGCAAATCTTTCAGGAGGACAAAAACAGAGAGTAGCAATTGCCGGAATACTGGCTGTTAAACCCAAAATTATCGTGCTAGATGAGGCCACCTCAATGCTTGATCCTGAAGGTAGAGATCAAATATTATCAATAGTACAAGCTATGAAGAATAAATATGACATGACAGTAATTTCAATTACGCATGATATTGATGAAGCTAGTATGGCTGACCAGGTTTTAGTAATGAATGATGGTAAATTAATTACTAAGGGCAGTACTAAAGAAGTCTTTAGTCAAGTTGACCTGTTGAAAAAATTGGGTCTAGATGTGCCCTTTTATGAGCAAGTTAAAGCAAAGTTACTGGCTGACTCAGTTAAAATCCCAGCTGGTATTGATTCAGAAAAAGAGTTGATCAATTATTTATGTCAATTAAATTCGAAGATGTAAGCTACATTTATTCTCCAGACACACCACTTGAAAAAAAAGGTTTAGATAATGTTTCTTTTGAGCTGCAAGAAGGTTCTTTTAATGCAATAATTGGACATACTGGTAGCGGTAAATCGACTCTTATGCAACATTTTAATGCTTTAATTAGACCTACATCTGGAAAGATAGAGATAGCAGGTACAACTATCACACCGGAAACCACTAATAAAAATTTAAAAGAATTGAGAAGACATGTTAGTCTGGTTTTTCAATTTCCAGAAGCACAGCTATTTGAAAATACGGTAATAGATGATATTGCTTTTGGACCTAAAAACTTTGGTTATGATAATGAAAAAGCCCTTGCAAGTGCCAGGTTTTGGCTAAAAAAAGTTGGTTTACCTGAAGAAATTGGCAAGCGATCACCTTTTGAGTTATCTGGCGGACAAATGAGAAGGGTAGCGATAGCTGGTGTCATGGCTTATGAGCCAGAAATTCTCTGCTTAGATGAACCAGCTGCTGGACTTGATCCTGAAGCACGTAAACAAATGATGGCACTTTTTTCTGAATATCAAAAAGAAGGGCATACTGTAATCTTAGTTACTCATAATATGGATGATGTAGCCAATTATGCTGAAAATGTTTTAGTCATGGAACACGGTAAAATGATTAAACAAGCTGCACCAAGAGAAGTTTTTAAAGATCGCAATTGGTTACAAGAGCATCATTTAGAAGAGCCTAAGTCTTCCTTGTTTGCCACTAAATTGCAAAACTATCATTTTGCAAAATTACCATTAACTATAGCTGACTTAGTAAAAGATATAGAAACCAATTTAAAGGGGTGAGAATGTGAGTAAAATCTTAATTGGCCGTTATGTAGCTGGTGATTCGATAATTTATCGTATGGATCCCAGAGGAAAATTACTGGCAACTATCATTTTTATTTTATTCGTATTTTTAGCCAATAATCCAGTTTCTTATCTAATTGTAACCATTTTTAGTATAGCTGCTGTAGCTGCCACTAAACTAAAACCAAAAGTCTTTTGGGATGGAGTTAAACCCCTAATTTGGTTAATTTTGTTCACGTCCTTTTTGCAGTTGTTTTTCTCAGTTGGTGGTACTGTCTATTGGCAGTGGACAATTTTTGCATTGTCTAGTTATGGTATAACCAATGCTATTTATATTTTTATCCGCTTTACTGTGATCATCTTAATTTCTACAGTAATGACTGTTACTACTAAACCACTTGAAATTGCTGATGCTATTGAATGGCTATTAAAACCGCTAAAAATAATTCATGTTCCAGTCGATAAAATCGCTCTAATAATGTCAATAGCTTTACGATTTGTACCAACTTTATTTGATGAAACTTTAAAAATTATGAATGCCCAACGTTCACGAGGTGCAGATTTTAATAATGGCGGGTTAGTTACCAGAGCAAAGGCAATTACCCCTCTTCTGGTTCCGCTATTTATTAATTCGTTAGAAACAGCGATCGATTTATCAACTGCGATGGAATCACGTGGTTATCGTGGAGATCAAGGCAGGACAAAATTCAGAATTTTAAAATGGTCCAATGTTGATCTTATTAACTTGTGCTATTTCATTTTACTATTAGGGCTTTTATTAATATTTAGGACACATTAATGACAACAAGATATAAAATGACGGTTGCTTATGACGGACACCTTTTCCATGGCTTCCAGTATCAACCTCATCAAAGAACTGTGCAAGGAACGATTGAAGCTGCCTTATCTAAAATGACTAAGGGCAAGAATGTGGTTGTTGAGGGTTCAGGTCGTACTGATGCAGGAGTTCATGCATTGGGGCAGGTAATTCATTTCGACTATCCTGATAAACAAATTCCACCAGAAAGAATGATTTGTGCGTTAAATTCGCTCATGCCGCTCGACATTGTTTTTAAAAAATGTGACATCGTAGATGAAAATTTTCATGTGCGATATAGCGCTAAAGGTAAGTGGTATCGCTATCGCGTTAGTTTAGACAGATTTGTCGACCCCTTTAAGCGTCTATATACGGGACATTATCCTTATCCAGTTGATGTGGAAAAAATGAAAAAGGCTTCTCTTGATTTACTGGGAACACATGATTTTACCAGCTTTGCAGCTAGTGGTGGCCAAATTAAAAACAAGGTTCGTACCATGTTTTATGTAAATATCCAAAAAGATAAGCAGAATAATGAAATTGTCTTTGATTTTATTTGCTCTGGTTTTCTTTACAATATGGTCCGTATTTTAGTAGCAATGTTATTAGAAATTGGTAGGGGTAAACGTCCTGTTAATGATATTCCCCGGGTAATAATGGCAAAGGATCGTGAGCAGGTAAGAGAAACTGCTCAGGCAAGTGGGTTATTCTTATATCATGTTTTTTATGATGATATACCTAAAAAATATAGGCTCGACAGGGAATAATATTGACTTTTTAGTTGAAAAGAATTATTATATTAAAGTATGTTTGTCCACGATAGGCCCCGGAATCTTATTGTTTTCAAACAACGTATAAACGGAGGAAATTAAATTGCGTACTACACAATTAGCGAAACCTAATGAAATTGAACGTAAGTGGTATGTTATTGACGCAACAGATGTATCTTTAGGTCGTCTGTCAACTGCAGTAGCAACTATTTTAAGAGGTAAGAATAAGCCTCAATATACACCAAATGTTGACACTGGTGATAACGTCATTATAATTAATGCCGCTAAACTAAAGTTAACAGGTAAGAAAGCTACTGACAAGATTTACTACCATCACTCTGATTACCGTGGTGGCATAAAGGCCACTCCAGCCGGAGACTTGCTGGCTAATAATCCAGTTAGATTAGTTGAATTGTCAGTTAAGGGTATGCTTCCTAAAAACACTCTTGGTCACCAAGAATTTATGAAGATGCATGTTTATGCTGGTGCTGATCACAAGCACGAAGCACAAAAGCCTGAAGAATTAGACATTAACAAATTAATCTAGGAGGTTAAATAATGGCACAACAAGTTGCATATGCAGGTACCGGTCGGCGCAAGAATTCTGTTGCACGTGTTCGTTTAGTACCAGGTAGCGGCAAAATTACCGCTAATAATAAAGATATTGATCAATACATTCCTTTTCCTAATTTAGTTAAGGATTTGAAGCAACCATTGACTTTGACTGAAACTGAAAATCAATATGATGTTAAGGTTAACGTAAATGGCGGAGGTTTCTCAGGTCAAGCTGGAGCTATTCGTTTAGGAATTGCTCGTGCTCTTCTTGAAGTAGATCCTGATTTTCGTGGTCCACTGAAGAAGGCAGGTTTCTTAACTCGTGATCCAAGAATGGTTGAACGTAAGAAACCAGGTCTTAAGAAGGCTCGTAAGGCTTCACAATTTAGTAAACGTTAATCAATACGATTATATCAAGGTTTCAAAACACTTCATGGTTCACACCATGGAGTGTTTTTTGGTACTTTTTAGCTAAATTCACACCATTCAGATGAAGTTAGTTGAAATTTATTGAAACAGTGTTTTCAGAAAAGTTTGGGAATATCTGATATTAAAGGCTTCTTGAAATTTAGTCAAATAAACGTTATTCAAACTAGGCCTTAAGAAAGCGCGTAAGGTTTTACAATTTAGTAAGCGGTAATTATTTATTTTTGACGAATTACACCATTTATTATAAAAATTTAAGGCACCAACATAAGTTCGGTACCTTTTGTTTAGATTAGATAGGATTAAAGTAGAATTATGACAAAAACTGAATTAACCCGTTTTCGCATTAAAAAAGGGAAAGAAGCGAAGGCACAGGAATGGATGGACTTTTTAAATGAACATCATCAAGATACTGTAGCAACAATGGCGGGAGAAAGAATGTATATTGAGACTGTATTTAAAGAGGAGTGTGCGGACGGTTACACATACTTTTACTGGTATTCTATGCAAGGAGAAGGAGGAAATGCAGTCGAAGATTCGGATAGTTATATTGATCAAAAACACTTAGAATATTGGGACGAGTGTATAGATACTGCATATATGCCGGTGGATATGAAAGTGATGGAAAAACTAGTAGCACCTAAAATCAAATGTATTATAGATGCTGATTAAATAAAAAAGCTAATAAGGTGTAGTTATTTTAATAAAAGAAAACCAAAAAACGTCAGATATTATCTGGCGTTTTTTAATGTTACAATTATTTATTCATATCTTAAAGCAGTGATGGGATCTAGTTTTGCTGCTCGTTTGGCAGGCAGTGTTCCTGCTAAAAAGGTAATTAGACAGATGATGCCAATAATTAGTAAGCCGCTAGTCCAGTTGAACTGAATTAAGGTAAAACCATCCAGCCCTTTTAAGAATGACTTAGCAGCAAAATTGTTTATGGCACTACCTAAGCCAATTGCCAGTAATAATCCCAATGAAGAGCCAAACAAACCAATTAAGATCGCTTCGCAGCTGAAGATGGAAAATACTTTACCTTTACTAAGCCCTAATGCCTTCATAAGACCAATTTCTTTTGTACGATCTCTCACTGACATGTACAGGGTATTAATTACTCCAAAGCAGGCAGCTACTAATGCGATAGCTCCAAAAACAATTAAAACCCCAGTGACTGCGTTGAATGTTAGGAAAAGTTCATTGACTGCTTCTTTAAGAGTCATACCGGAATATCCTTTTTTAGTTAAATTATCCTCAACTTTCTTAATGCTGCTGGCGCTCTTGTTAACAGGAGTAGCAATGACACTAACATACTTATCTTTTAATGCATGCGGAAGACCTTTTTGGTTGGCGGCAATTATTTTTTGCCCTAAGCCATTACTGTAAATGGCAAAACCTTTTGATACTATACTATCATTTCTGACTCCAACAACCGTAGCAGATATTTTTGTTTTTTTCCTGGTAACGGGTGATTTTGTCACTAAAGTAACTTTTTTACCGAGTGCATCTTGAGCATTTTTGAAACCATAAAATTTAACCATTGGTTTAGTGATTAAAATCTGGGCCTTTTTTCCGCTAGTTGCAACTTGGTGACCAACTTTCAGGTCGTAATTGATTCCTTCCGTTATTTGCGCAATTATAAGATATTTAGTTTTATTAGGGCCTTGGACATAGTCAACATCACAGTCCTTTAACGCTTTAAAATCTTTTAAGCCTTTAACTGATTTGATTTTTTTAATGTCGTTTTTGTCCATCATACCATCAGCGTTTTGACTGCTCTTCTTGGTATTATATTTTTGAGGTTCATTCGTATCTTGACTGGAACTCCCAGGCAAAATAGACATTTGCTCAGTTTTACCAACATTGCCGACTTGCTTTTTCAAATAATCATTAACACCATTATTAATACCCATAGTAATGGCAATAGTTAGGGAACCAATGAAAACAGCAATAATGGTTAGGAATGTCCTTCCTTTATTATGCCATAAGTTTGTAGCCGCCGAGTTAAGGATATCATGAAATCTCATTGCTGTGTTCCTCCTACCACTTGACCATCTTTAATCTGAATCTGACGTTCACACTTTTTGGCTAAATCCGGATCGTGGGTAACAATTATTAAAGTGATATTTTTTTCTTGATGTAATTTAAATAAAATATTTTCAATATTCTCGCTGGTAGCTGAATCCAAATTTCCTGTCGGCTCATCAGCAAAAATGATTTGGGGATCATTGACTAAAGCACGTGCAATACAGACCCGTTGCTTTTGTCCCCCTGATAAAGCACTGGCTTTATTTTTGACTTTGCTTTCTAATCCAACTGCCTTGATTGCTGCTAGAGCTTTTGTATGGCGCTCTCTGCCTGTGACTCCAGCTATTTTTAGAGGGAGCATGACATTTTCCAATACGCTGTCTTGAGCGTTTAAGAAAAACTGTTGAAAAACAAAACCAAATGTTTGATTGCGTAGCTTATTTAATGCTTTATTCTTAATTTTACTTGTGGGTTCATTATTTAAAAAGACGCTGCCAGTAGTGGGGTGGTCAAGAAGTGCCAGAATGTGCATTAAGGTAGACTTGCCCGAACCACTTTTGCCAATGATAGCCACCGAATCACCTTTGTTAATCTGTAAATTTATTCCTCGTAAGGCATCAAACTTAGTTGCACCTTTGCCATAGGTGCGAGTCACACCACGAGTTTCAAGTAAACTCATAGATTTTCCTTCTTTCTTTGTATCACTGTAATACATATATAATACACCATGACTAAAAAAAGGCAAATATTTTTTTAAAATAATTTCAGATTAGGCAAACCAGGGTTCCATAACTTTTATCTCTGGTTTTTCAAAATCAATTTGTGTTAGCGCGCCGTAGGGCAGAGCAGCACGGGGATAAGCATGTCCAATATTTACATTATATAAAATTGGTGTATTAAAGGTAGCAGTCTCTTCCAGTAAGACTTTTTTATACTCAGAAAAATATTTTTTATTCTGCGGTTTACCAACTAAAATAGCCCGCACATTGCCTAAAATACCCACTTCAGCCAGTTTAGCTACTTCTTTACGATAAAATTCAGGAGCTGGTTTTTCTTCGCATGTTTCTATAAATAATATTTTATCTTGAGCTTCTTCCTCTGTAAGCATGAGATGATATTGACTGACGATAGGCGGTTCGTCTTCATAACGATTAGGGACTAAGTTATCGTAAAGGCTATCAATACAACCACCCCATAGTCTTCCCAGAATTTTTCCGTGACCGCGTAGCACCTCATAACCAGTATCTTGGTGGTTTATCCTTTTTTTGCCAACTTGGCTGATTGAATAATCAGTTCTTTCTTCATACCAGGTTTCACTAGCAGGAATGATGGTTGCAGGAGAATTCTCAAAATAATGATTTAAAGTTTTTTTGGTGTAAGGTAAAAGTTCGTTTTCTAGCTCTGCAAAATCAGTTAAAAAGCTTGCATTCCTAACCTGTAAAACATTAAATGGTTATTCGTGGTATCAGAAAAACCACTAAACAACTTGGGATGCTCAAAAACAGCAGTTTTAAATACCTGATCTGCCATTAAATAAGGCAGTGTCTTGTAGGTATCATCCCCACCAATTGCGGCAATGATTCCTTTGATATCTGGTTCTAAAAATGCTGCTTTTAAATCGGCAGCGCGTTTAGCAGGATGACTTTTGATGTATTTAATACCGCTGAGAGCATGGGGCATAAAAACAGGCTGTAAACCAAGTTGCTTCATGTGCTTAATTCCTTGTTTAAGTTCATGAGAAGCAAAATTCTCTCCCAGAGTACCAGCTGATAAACTGACTATTGCTATCTTATCTCCAACCTGTAAATGTTGTGGTTTCATTAACATAGATTGAACCTCCATTATTAAAAATAGTTATTAGTTTTTAATCTTACTATAAAAACTTAGCCTAGAAAACCTTAGTGAATGTGTAAATTTAAGAAACAAGCAAAGGGATAAAGTTTCGCAAAATTTGAGAATGCAAAAATAATTCAGTGAAAGTTCCATTAATTGCTTGAAAGCATTTTGATTAAGCTTTACAATATTATATATAATATAATAATGGAGGAAATAATTATGACGATAGTAATTCCAAATCGTCTTCTGGATGGAGTTGTCTTAGCTTTTATTAAAGAAAACAGTGGTTATAGTCGTGGAATAACAAACTGGGCTAAAGCAACTTTTGGTATTTCTGAGTCTGCCATCTATCCTATCTTGAAAAGATTAAGGGAAAACAAATTCTTATTAGTTGGTACCAGGCTTTTTCAGGGAAGAAGCAGGAATTACTATCAAATTACTGCTTCAGGTAAAGCAGAATTAAAAACAATTAAAAAAGAGTGGTACAGTTTTAGCACTAAGATAAATCAAATTATGGGAGAAGAAAATGAATAAAGTTATTGATAATTATATTTTGCAGTTAAAGCAAAATCTTTTTAATTTGCCCAATTCTGATATGCAAGATGTTGTGGAATTTTATCAGGAGTTTTTACTTGACGGCAATTACCATAATGAATCAGAGATAATTGCTGAGTTAGGTACTCCCAAGCAATTAGCACGCAAAATTATGGCGGACTATTCAGTTTCAATACCTGAAAGAGAAGAGACACACAAAACCAGCTCCAAGTCTAACTTAAAAACCATTTGGGTTATTTTATTGGGAGTTCTGGCTGCACCCATCGGCATACCATTAGCATTAGCAGCAGTAATAGTTATGGTAGCAGTATTGATTGCATTGGCCGCAATCTTTATTGCTTTAGCTATCATTATTACCTCTTTATTCATCGCTGGTGCTTTTATATTGATTAGATCGTTTGGACTGCTTTTTGGTGGCTACTGGGCTTCAGGCTTTTTCTATGTTGGAGGAGGTTTAGTTTTAACATGTGTTAGCTTAATGCTATTCCCAGTAATTATGAAATTTATTCGCTTCCTAACTGCAGAATGTGCTGCTTTTTTTCAACACATTGGTCGGAAAATTTTCAAGCAGCGTTACTATAAAACCAATGTTTAGATGAGCGAGGAGGATTGGATTAATTATGAAAAAGTTTTATCGCATATGTGGATTGGCCATAATTGTTGGTATTGTTATGATGCTCGTTGGCTGGTCTAATAACGGTGTAAGACCAATAATTGCTAATCATAACCACTTTACTTTGACCGCTATTGATGATTCTAAGCTCACACGTACATATACTTCAAACCACAAATTTAATAAAGTTTTTATTCAAACTGATTCCTCTGATGTTTTTCTTCATTCGGGCAAAAAATACCAAGTTAATGTTACTGGAGTTAATCCAGATGCAGTACAAGTAAAATTAGCAAATAACCGTTTGGATATTTATGAGCCCAGACCTATTGCAATCAATTGGCGTAAAATTGGTTCCAGAATTGACGTAACTGTTCCTCAAAATGTTCACTATACTGAATTTGATAGCGACAGTGATCACGGAAACATCAGATTAAAAGACCTGAAAGCTAATGCAAATTTTGTGAGTTGTATGGATGGTTATTTAGATATTGATAATATTGACACGAAAAATACAAGTTTAATAACTGGTGGCAACCATAGATTAACACTCAATAACTCTGATCTGGGTAATTCAGAAGTTAAAATAGATGGAGGTTGGTGCAGACTTTTAAATTGTTGTTCAACAATGACTCTGGATGCTTCTAACGCTAATATTACAATTAACAATTCACAACTTAGCAATAGAAATTCTTTTACTTTACAAAGTAGCAATTTAGTAATTAAAAATACGCCTAACCTAAGTTACCAGTTGACAGCAGATGGCAAAGCAATTAGGTATAAGGGTTCAAAGCCCTATGAAAACTTCATCAAAAAGAACTCCAAGAAAAATTTTCTTTTGGTTGATTCAACAGAAGGAACTATTACTATTAAGTAAAAATTATAGTAGGCTCTTTTATCATCAAACTAAGTCCTGAAAGTCAAATAACTTTCAGGGCTATTTTTTTAGTTAAACTTTTAGAAAAAACTTAGATTATAAAACAGCTTGTATTAAACAAACCTAGTTAAACAGGATTATGACTACATTAAATATGATTTTTCCAATTTAAATGGAAAATACTGGTACTTACAAATTAATTATTAAAAGATAATATATTTATTGAAAAGGTTTTCAAACAAGAAAAGAAGTGAAGACATAAATGAAATTTTCTAACGAGGATGTTTTTTTAGACGTCAACGAGACTAGTGTAAATTCCTTTTTAAAGTATGCTGCAAAAGCGGCATATGATGCGGGCTATACCAATGACATAGAAAAATTAGATCAAAGTTTTTTGGCAAGAGAGCAAGAATTTTCAACAGGACTTGAAGATGGCTTTGCAATTCCGCATGCTAAAACAACAGCGGTCAAAAAACCGGGTTTTCTTTATTTTAGATTAAGTCAGCCTTTAAACTGGAAGACATATGATAAAAAGCCAGTCACTGATGTTTTTGCATTGATGGTCCCACCCGAAAATGCGGGTGACAAGCATTTACAGATGCTGGCGAATTTATCAACTGCACTGTTGGAAAAAGATTTTAAAGAAAAATTACGCAGCCTTTCTTCTAAAGAAATGATTGCACAATTTATTAATGAAAAGATTGGAGAATAAAAAATGAATGTAGTAGGAGTTTCTGCTTGTCCAGCAGGCTTGGCCCATACACCAATGGCAGCTAAGGCTTTAGAAAAAGCTGGTAAGGAATTAAATTGGAATGTCAAAATTGAGCAACAAGGAATGATGGGACCAGTTAACGCTATTTCTCAGAAAGAAGCAGATGCAGCTGATTTTGTATTAATTGCTTCTGATCAAAAAATTACTAGTATGGACAGATTTAAGGGCAAGCCAGTTATTCGAGTAGATATTAACACTTGCATTAAGGCACCTAAAGCTGTTTTGAAGAAATGTGCTGCTGCAATTAAGAAGGAGAATTAGTATGAAAAGAATTTTGAAAGAGTGGGAAGGAGCAATCATGAGTGGGATCTCATACATGATCCCAACTGTTATCGGTGGTGCACTTGTTGTTGGTGTACCGCAATTGATTGGTATGTGTTTTGGCTATGGTAATTTATCTAAGTTTGCTAAAACCGGCGGCTTTTTCCATATTCTTTATCAAATAAACTCAGTAGGTTGGATTGGCATTGGCTTAGTTAATTTGGTAATTGGTGGCTATATTGCTTACGCTCTCGGTGACAAACCGGCGTTAGGTGCTGGCTTTATCGGTGGTCAGTTAGCTACTAATAATCAGCTTGGCTTTATTGGAGCAATAGCGGCTGGACTCATTGCCGGCTATGTAGCACGCTGGTGCCGCAAGATTAAAGTTCCGGATAAGTGGAATTCAGCAATTGAACTTATCGTTATGCCGCTTTTAACTGTTGGTTCAGTGGCGCTCTTTGTAGGTGTCGTTTTAACGCCACCTCTAGCCTGGATTAATAATGGCTTAACATCCTGGGTTAAGTACATGGTCGAACAAAAGACTAATGCGGTTTTATTAGCCGCAATTATGGGCGGCATGATCGGTGTTGACCTGGGTGGACCTGTTAATAAAGCTGCCTGGGGAGTAGGAAACTTCTTCTTTATAGAAGGCATTTATCAGCCATGTTTGTATACCAACATTGCTATTTGTGCTATTCCGATGGGATATGCACTTATGAGTTTCATTTGGCCTAAAAAACGGTTTTCTCCAGAATTATTGGAAATGGGACACAATAACTTAATTATGGGAACTTTTGGTATTACTGAAGGTGCGATCCCGTTCATGATGAAGGCCCCACAACTGATAATTGTTAATGTACTTGGTGGAGCTCTAGGCTCGGCTACAGGTGCATTTTTGGGAGTGAAATCCCATATTCCTCCTTTAGGCGGGTTACCTGGGATTTTGACTGCAGATAATATTTTTGCTTATCTTGCTGGTATCTTTGTTTGTGCTTTATTTATAGCTATAGTTGCACCATTAATTGCCGACTTCACAGATAAAGATTCATCAGGCGAAGAATCAGTGAGTGACGACGACATCGAGTTAAATATTCAGTAGAAAATAAAAACTATGGTTTAAGAAAATATTGCTTTTAAGCTATAGTTTTTTATTTAGGAGATAGAATGATAAAAAAAGTTTTTGTAGTTCCGCATACTCACTGGGATAGAGAATGGTTTTTTACCTCAGATCGTGCTAAAGCATATTTAATTAAAGACGTAAAAGACGTAATTGATCATTTAGAAAAAAACGAAAAGTACGGTAGTTTTTTATTAGATGGTCAAACTTCTTTAATTGAAGATTATTTGTCTTGGCGTCCGCAAGATATTGATCGTGTAAAAAAATTAGTTAAAGAAAAAAAGCTTTTTCTAGGACCATGGTATACCCAAACTGATCAATTCATGGCATCTGGTGAAAGTATCATTAATAACCTCAGAATCGGGATAAGTTCGGCATCTGATTTAGGCAGATACATGAATGTAGCTTATGTACCAGACTCGTTTGGTCAAGAGTCAAGTTTGCCGCAAATATACTCTAGTTTTGGCATTAAAGATGCAGTTTTATATCGTGGCTTTTCAATCGCAGACACCAAAAACTCTGAATTTATTTGGCAGGGTGAAGATGGTTCCCGAATCAATGTGTTTCGCATGGCTTGTGGTTATTTTATCGGAGGCGTGATTGATGAAAATAAGTTGTCAGCATTAATGAAAACTGAACCCTTCAAAACTGTAGTCCAACAAGCAACAACAAATAACATTTTGTTTCCGAATGGTTCAGATATGGCTCCATTAAGAGATGACTTGCCAGATTTAATTACTAAGTTAAATGATGCTAATGAGAAAGAATACCAATTTAAGGTAGCATCGTTGCCAGAATATATTGACGCAGTGAAAAAAGATAAGCCTGACATGGCACTTGTTAAAGGTGAGCAGGATTGTGGCAAAGATATGCGTGTTCACAAGTCGATCTATTCTTCTCGAGCAGATATCAAAAAATTAAATACGGAATTACAAAATTATCTCACTAACGTTGTGCAGCCTGTTTTGTCTATGGGCAGTTATTTTGGTCTAGATTATCCTTTTGCAGCAATAAAAAGCTTGTGGCAAAAAATGGGTAAAAATGCGGCACACGATTCAATGGGTAATTGTGTATCTGATAGAGTTAACAATGCGATAAAAATGCGGTATCTGGAAGTGAAAGATACTGCTAAAAGCCTAGTTGATTCTACTTTACGCTTCATTTCTACACATATTAAAAGTAAAAAGCATCCGATTACTTTGACAGTATTTAATACATTGCCCTTTGTAAGAGATGAAGTAATTAATAAGACTCTGTATATTCCAAGTCGCAATTTTAAGATTGTCGATTATGAAAACAATGAGATAGCATACGAAATTAATTCCATCAAAGATAACACTAATTTGATAAAGGGTGCCACTATCCAACTAAATCCAGGAGAAAATATTTATATTCCGAAAAAAGTTTACCGTATCAACTTGAATATTGATTTTGGTGAAATTCCGCCTTATGGTTATAAGCAATTTTACCTAATACCACTTGTGGAAAAGGAAATAGAGTTAAACGAATTAGCAATTGCTGATACGAAAATTGAAAATGAGTATTATCAAATTTCTGTTAACACAGATGGCAGTTTGAATATTTTAGATAAACTGAATAAAAAACTTTATTCAAATCAAGCAATTTTAGAAGAAAACGGTGACGGGGGAGATTCATATAATTATTCACCTGCAAAAAAAGATTTAATAATCTATTCGACTAGTCAAAAACATCAGGTGCAGGTATCGCATGGCAAATTGCAAGATAAATTAATTATCTTGTTTAATTACATGGTTCCTAAAAATTTGGAAATGAGAAGTCAGGGAATAACCGACACTGAAATGCCTGTAAAAATGGTTGTTAAATTAACCAAGTCCGATAAAATGATTAAGTTTAAAGTTCAAGTTGATAATACTAAGCCGTTGAGTCACAGACTCTGCGTTGATTTTGCTAGTCAACTTGATACTAATTTTAGTATTGCGGATATTCAATTTGGCACAATCAAACGTCCTCTTGCAAAAAAGGAAGACTTAGCCGATTGGGAGCAAAATCAAGAAAAATGGCAAGAAAAACCAATTTCTATCAATACAATGCAAAGTTTTGTGTGTCTTTCAAATGCTAAAAGAAATATAGCTGTTATTCCTCAAGCAGTCAGAGAATATGAGTGTACTAGTAAAAAAGATTCTGTTATAAGGCTAACTCTTTTCCGCACTTTTAGTATGCTAGGCAAAAGTGATTTATTATATCGTCCTGGTCGCGCCTCTGGAGATGATACAGTCCCGACGCCTGACGCGCAATTAAATCATAAATTGGAATTTAAATTTGCACTGACTACAGGACAATCCAGTTATGATCAGTCAAATTTAGCTAATGAAGTTAAAGACTACGAAACTCCTTTGCAAGTCTATGAATATGCAGAATTTTTAAATGGTAGGTTAACTTTCCCGCTTAATCCCAGTAGGCAGTTTTTAAAACATGATTTTAGTTTATTTAAAACTGAAAATAAGTTGACAATAAGTACAATTGAAAGATCAAGGTCTGGTCTGGGATATTGTTTACGACTTTATAACCCCAAATTTCACCAAGTGAGTGAACAAATCACTTTTGTCAAACAGCCTAAGATAGTTCAACTAGTTGATTTAAGGGAGCATATTTTACAAGATTTAAAAATTAAGAATAAGCAAGTAATCATACCAAAAATTGGACACGCTAAGTTTATCACAATTTATTTTGAGTTTTAGGAGATATTATGGTTAAAGCATATTTTGTTAATCACACTCATTGGGATCGTGAATGGTACTTTACTACGCAAGATGCACAGGTATTGAGCGATCAATTATTTACAGAAGTATTGAACGAACTTGAAAAACATCCGGAGGCTAATTTTACTCTTGATGGTCAGATGTCTATTGTAGATGAATATGTTGAGATTCATCCTGAAGCCAAAAGTAGAATTCATAAATTAGTTAATCGTGGACAACTCTTCATTGGGCCTTGGTATACTCAAACAGACGCTCTTGTCCCTAACGCTGAATCTCTATTAAGAAATCTGATTATCGGAATTTTGGATGCCAGACAAAATTACGGTGAACCGATGCTATTAGGTTATTTACCAGATACCTTTGGCTTCAACGCTAATTTACCGATGATTTTAAATCAAGTGGGAATTCATGACTTTCTATCATGGCGCGGTACGAATTTTAAAAGACAAACTGAATCCGTCTATTTTAAATGGAAAGCGTTAGGTGGAAAAGCAGTATTTGCTGCCAACTTCCCTTTAGGTTATTTTACTGGGCAAATTGATCTGGAGTCAAAGCGCAATTTAAAGGATTTTGTCAAAAACCGGTTGGATAAAGGGATAGATTTTGAAGCATTGCACGGCAACAATTCTGAAGTCCTTGTACCTTCTGGCATAGATCAGATGAATATTATTCATGATATTTCTAAAACAATTGCTCAAGTAAATCAGTATTCTAAACATGATGTTTTAATTAGTTCATATCCAGAATTTATGCAAAAACTACGGCAGAGAACATTACCTGAATTTCAAGGAGAACTGAGATATCCAACTTATTCCAGAGTTCATAGAACCATTTGCTCTGTCAGATCTAGAAATAAACGTAAAAACTTTAAACTTGAACAAGTTATAACTCGGCGTTTGGAACCTTTAATGGTAATTGCCCAATATGCAGGTATTCCAATTTCAAATGGCATAGTTGTTAAGTTATGGAAATTGTTGTTCAAAGCGCAACCACACGATACGATGGGTGGCAGTGTTACTGATAACGTGGCGTTAGACATCAATGAGCGCTACAAACAGGCTTTTGAAATAGCAGATGGTTTAGAAAATTACATTAAGAAAAGGTTGGCTCAACGGCTTTCATTATCAGATCATGACGTTTTGGTTTTTAATACTGATCCTTATAGCTTTAAGGGACGGAAAGTCGTAGAAATTATTTCCAGTTCGTCTAATGTTAAGTTTCCAACTCAAAATAAAGCAGTCATTGTGGACTGTAAAGAAGTCAAGTCTAGACCTCATATTATGCAGTTAACTCCTAATGGTTATGAATTTAAAGATGAATCTGGCTATTTCAAATTAAAAGTTAGTTTATATATCGAAATGAAGGGATTAGGATATCAGGTTATTCATTTTGAGAATATTGAGAGCGTAGTGCCTAAGCTTAGGCTACAAAAGGGCAGTTCAATCGCAAATAAGGAAGCCACAGTTAATTATCTGGATGGCAAATTTAATTTGGTTACTAAAAATAAAACTTTTACGGATGTCATCAGTGTTTATGATCAAGCAAATGATGGTGACACATATGACTTTTCGCCACTGAAAAATGATCACGAAATGCGCCTTCCGTGGCAGGGAAAGATTCAGGTTGCTAAGGCAAAAGACATCGAGACACTGCAATTAAGTGGTTCCTGGTCAGTACCATACGATTTAGAAGACAGAACTAACAGTCAAAATGCGAAAAAAGTAGCGGTAAATTTCCAGCTAACTTTGACTATTTTTGCTAATTCTCCAGTGATATCAGCTAAGTTGATAGTTGATAATCAGGCTCTTTCTCACCGCTTAAGACTTAGATTGAAAACTGGTCTTGAAACAGAAAATGTTCATGCACAAATCCAGGGTGGATTCAGAAAAACAACTAATGAAAAAATTGCTGATAACTGGAACGATGAATTTGTTGAAAAACCGGTGAATATTTATATTTTTGATCGTTGTGTCGGTATGAATAATTCAAAGGTAGGATTGTACTTTTTAGGAAAAGGACAAAAAGAATATGAAAAAAAGGATGATTCACTTTTTATTACTTTAATGGCTACAACTGGTCAGTTGGGAAAACCAAACTTATTATGGCGACCAGGCAGAGCTTCAGGTGACACTACTTCCGTTGGTCATGTGATGATGCCTACTCCAATGGCACAAGAATTAGGTGTTAATGAGTTTAATTTTGGCTTATATGTTCCAAGTGGAAGTCAATTAAAAGAAGAAAAACTGTCTCAAGTTATTTCTAAATGGTATTCTCCTTCAGTCAGCTACCAATTGCAGAAACATAATCTGTTCGTAAATAGGCTAGATAACAAATTGTGGGATGTGGAATTTGTACAAAATTTGCCTCAACTTAAGAAAACCGAAAATTGGCTGAATATTAGTAGTGACATTGAAGTTTCTGCACTTTATTTGTCTTATACAATAAAGAAACATTTGGTACTGCGTCTGTCTAATATGACTAACACAGAAAAAGATGTTTCATATCTTAAAGATAAAAATTTTATTGAAGTTGATGGCTTAGAAAAAATTATTGCACAAAGTTTTAAAATTGCGCCTTATGACATGATTACTTTAGTAAAAAAGATTTAGGTTAAGCGCAAGTATTTACTGAAAGAAGTGCAAATGAAAATGAGGTGATAATTTGAAACTATCTTATAAACGATTAGGACAAATTCTTGAACTTTTGTTGAATGATTCTGCCAATCGCTACGTTTCAACCTCCTTTTTAGCACAAAAGTGTCATGTAAGCACTAGAACTATAAGATCCGATATTCAAGCTTTAAATAAAGAATTAACTATTTTTAAGGTGACTATCAAAAATAAACGAGGTGCTGGTTTTTATTTAACAAATATGGATACAGCAACTAGAGCTAAGTTACTCAAAGCTGCTAAAAGTGACTTGCCAGTTACTAGATCTGAGGAGCGTATCGCTGCAGTTGAGCAATATTTGCTGGTAAATGATAGAGTAAAACTATCAGATATAGTGGAAAAGTTTTTCATTAGTGATAATACCTTTTTTTCATACCTTGTAACTATCAAAAAAGAATTTAGCAAATTTAATCTTAAGGTTAATAAATCAAATGATTATTATAGAGTAAAAGGTTCTGAAGCAGATAAACGAAACTTTATTATTGCAAAGTTAATTAATAAAAAATCAGATAATTATATTATTGATTTCACGGAAAAAGAAAGAACTATTTTAGCTAATGTCGATCTAGATAAGTTAAAAAAACTTATCCATGCATTTTTAAGACATTATAGTTATCATATTTCTGACATTAACACTAAAAATATTATTTTACATTTCGCACTAACTATTTCACGAATCAAATTAAACTTTCACTTGGAAGCAAGTACACATGCAAATATCAAAAAGGATGTACTGAAAAATTTAAAAGAATTATTTTTAAAAATTGAAAGAGAATTTGGAATCAAACTAAATCAAAAAGAAAAAGATGATTTGATATATCATTTTGCATTAAACTTTCCTGAATGTGTTATTTATACCAATAAGTCTAATTCTAATGAAAGTATTGCAAAAGCTGTCACTTTTTTCCTGCAAAATATTAAGAGTGAATTTGCTATCAACCTATTAAACGATCAAGAATTGCGGGTGAATTTAATTCAGCATTTGACGAATTTAGTTAAGATTAAAAAAGTAAATGGTAAGCGTAAAAACCCATTATTAAATGTGATCTTGTCGACCTTTCCGTATGCTTATGAAATAACTGCCTATTCTGCTCCTATTTTGGAACACATGCTAGATCTTAAATTAGATGACGATGAGCTTTCCTTTATAACTCTTCATATTGGTGCTTCAATTGAAAGACAAGGTAGTCGTTTTTCAAAAAAGAATGCTGCATTGATCTGTGGTTCTGGAGTATCAACTGCAGTTTTGGTAAGGGCAAAATTGGAAACACAGTTTGCCTCGTTTTTGAACATTACCGGTACTTATACTTATGATGAATACTTAGAAGGCAAAGCAAATAATAACGATTTTTTGATTTCAATGGTACCTATTAACAATGCTACCGTTCCAGTAATACAAATAGATTTAGCAAATTTTCATAATGATATTTTACAATTATCAGATTATTTAAAGTCTCTCAATAATCCATATCGAGCAATTGATAAATTGTTTGATGAAGAGAATATTTACTTATTAAAAGAAAAATTGTCTAAAAATGAACTCCTAAATATGTTAATTAAAAAATTAGAGCAAAAAAAGATAGTTAATAAAGACTTTAAAGCAAAAGTATATGAAAGAGAAAAAATGTATTCAACTGCAGTTGGTGGCAAAATTGCAATACCTCACTCTTTAGGCTATGCTACTAATAAATCCAAGGTTTGTTTTGCACGTCTTTCACAGCCGATTATGTGGGATGAAAAAAATGAAGTGAAATACGTTTTTTTATTAGCAATTGCTCGACAGGACTATTTAAGTATTCAAAAATTATTTGATTTTATTGTCGATTTACAGACTAATTCTACATTTAGAGATATTATTGATAAAAGCTCTTCTCCTAAAGATGTTAAAATAGCAATCAGTAAATTGATTCAAAGTAGTTATTGAAATGATATGGTATTAAATAATTAACAAAAAATAAATGATTTCTGTCAACAGGTATTACTACATTTTTTATGATTTATTTTAAAGAATCGTAATACTCCTTGGTTGATGAGAATACATAAGTAAAAAATTTTTATTTGTATATTACTAAAATTTAAACCTGATTTAAAGTTAATTCGCCTTGATCATATCTATTTCTAATTATAGTACTAAAGGTAGTACCTAATTGAATTTATATAATTTTTAAAACTCTAAAACATTTTTTAAGTTATGCTAAAGTACCTTCTGTTAGCTCATCATCAAAGAAATTGTTTTAAGCTCTATGATTTTTAATCACAAAAACACCCCCAAAGTCTATGACAAATTTGGGGGTTCATATCAAGATTTATTGGTTTTTATTTATATATGAGTTTCAATTTTTAATCATTCAATATCGGCATGGTTCTGTATCATTTGTTCTTCTGTAATATTAAGTTCTTTCATTAATCTCAAAACGATGCTGTCAAATAAAAGTAGTGAAAACTGTTCAAACAAAGCTCCCATTGGTTGAATAGATTTATTGTGCTCAAATTTTGATTGGGCATTAATTTGCACAACTATTTCACAAAATTGCGCTAATGGACTATTGTTATCAACAGTAAAGAGAATTTCTTTTAAACCGTTATTTTTTGCTATCTTCGCCTGGGCTATTAGTTTCTCTGATTTTCCCGAAGCAGAATTAAATATTAATAAGTCATTTGAATGTGTATGAGGAGAAGAAATTTCTCCAACAACGCTAACTTCTAGTCCCAATTGCAGTAACCTGTTAGCAAAGGATTTTATCATTAAGCCTGAACGACCTGAACCTGAAAAATAGATATGATTACTATTTATTATTAATTGACAGATTCTATTTAAAGTTTTTTCATCTACTGGATCATCAACATTATTGATTTCTTCGCATATTTTTTTTAATTCAAATGCCATATATTTTCCTAATTCAATTTTTGATAAAGATATTCTTCTAACTCTTTATCTTTCTTATTTTTAACACTTTGTAGAAAATCTTTATTTTGAAATAGTTTCATAAGGGTACGCAACATGGTTAAATGTTCATCACCTTTTGCTAAAGCTAAATTAAAAATAAAACTACATTTCACATCTTTTGATTTATCATCCATGCGGCCAAATTTTACTGGATGAGAAAATCGAACAAAGCTAACACTACTTGTGTTTACAAAGTTTTGATTTCCATGTGGAATCGCAATGCCTAAATCAGAATTAACTTGTAATCCTGTAGGAAAGTCTTTTTCCCTTGCAATACATGCCTTAGTAAATTCTTCAGTTATTAAATTCTTAGCCAATAGCGGTTTCCCAGCAATTTTGATAGCTTTTTGATAGTCTGGAATAATATCATTATTTGATTGTACAAAGATTTTCATTATTTGATCAGCTCGTCTTTTATTTCTTCTAAAACTGAGTCCTCATTTATACCCGTTAAAAGGGCAGTGCCTACAATTATTGGTGTTGTAACATTTGGCTTATCCAATTTAGTGGATGAAACGATTAAATCATAGCCATTGAAAACATCATCTGTGCAGTCCATCAATGATTTTTTATCTAAATTCACGTCAGAAACGCTTTGGTCATTTAAATAATCTTGTAGTTCTGCCAACATAACAGAAGATGATGCAATTCCATTTCCACAAACTACTAACACTTTTTTCATGATATATCTCCTTAATTTCTATTTAGCTAAAGAATTTTGTCTACGTTCGTACTTTTTAAGCCAATAACCAAAAACAACTATTATCAAGGCAATCACAACATATGACCACAAGCCAAGACGAGAAGCTTCAGCAAACAAACCTGTAAATGGATTAGCTGATGGATTTAATGATGAATACATAACGCCATTTTTAGCACCACTGCCAAATTCTCTGAATACCTGAGTTGTTGGTTTGGCCATCCAAGAAGCTATATATAATCCTGGTGTAAACATTAAAATTGAAGTAATCCAAGTTCTAATAATGTTGCCATGAAAAATAGGAACCATACATGCAATAAAGAATACAAATTGGGATAAGTCACCCATCGGCATGACTTTATTGCCAGGAAGAAAGACTGCAATAATTTCGATGACTGGAATTAAAAGCAAGGCTGGTGCAATTACGTCAGGATTTCCTATTACTAATGCAGTATCCATACCTACTGTAATATCACGGCCTTTGAAGGCTTTAGTCATTTTCTTTCGAACAGCATTTGATAAAGGCACAAGACCTTCCATCATGATGGAAGTCATTTTTGGTAACAAGAGCATAACGGCTGCTAGGTACATACCTAAATGTAAACTTTGAATTATTGTATCGCCAGGATTTGACCAGCTATAACCTGCAAATCCCAAGAGAACACCAATTATAAAACCTACAATAGTAGGGTCACCAAAAACGCCAAACTTTTTCTGAATTGTTTCAGCGGTTACATTCCATTTTCTGACTCTTGGAATATGATCAAAGATCCAATTCATAGGGTAGGCAAAAATCATATATGTATTTGCAACGGGGTGTGAAATAGAAACTCCTTCAGGTAAATTAAAGAATTTTTCATTCTGCTTAGCTCCTAAATCGGCCATAAATAATGCCCACATATGAAAAATACCAGCGGTAAGTAAACCATACCAGAAATTACCAGAGTAAGCATATACAATCGCGCCCATTGAGGCGTTTTGGTGTAGGTTGAAAACATCAACATTAATACAGTCTGTCAATTTTAACAGTAATAGAATAATATTAATACCTACGCATAAAGGAATTATAACTGCTCCGACTTTTGAGCCGAAACCCATAACTGCTGTCGCTGCACCACCAACGTCAATTGCTTGCAATGAAGAGCCAGTTCTTTTAGCTAAGCCAGTAATTGCTGGTTGCATTTTATCAAGCATGAAAGAAGTGACCATGGTCAAAGCTATAAAACCAATACCAACTTTCATGGCAGAAGAAATTGATTCCGCCCATGACCGACCTACAGCTTTCATTAACACTAAAAATATTAAAGGAATAAAAATAAAGTTACCAAGATTATTAATAAATTGAGTAATTATTTCCATTTTTAACTCCTATTCTTCTGTGAAGCCCATGTTCCAAGCTACATAATCAGGCTTTTTCAGATTACGGTCATCATCTTTTTTGGCTTCCAATAAGTTTGCTCTAGAATTTGGTCTGGAATTTTTAAAATCAAATGGTTCATCTAAGAAAGCATCAAGTACCATTTCCATGTAAGGTAAACCATTTACTCTCGCTCCCAAGCCTATGATTTGGACATTGTTGCTTAACCTTGCCCTTTTAGCAGAGTACGGATTAGTTACTGCTGTTGCTCTTATACCCCAGTGTTTATTAGCCTGCATAGTAAAACCAATTCCTGTGCCACATATATATACACCTAATCTGCACTCATCTTTTTGAATAACTTCTGCCATCTTATCAGCTAATTTAGCAAAAGTATTCTTGCCATCTTCAGGCTTTTTAACGGGATCCCAAACGACTCTGTAATTCTTTTCTTCCTCCAAGTATTTCTTGATGGCTTCTTTCCGCTCGAAACCAATATCATCACATGCTATTGCTATTTTTTTCATACAATTTCCTTTCTGTAAACGCTTAATGTTATTACAAAACCAATTATAAAATTTGTTTTAATTGGTGTCAACCGCAAAAATATACTTTTTTAGTAATTAAAAGCAATTAAAACCAATTTTTATAGCATAGAAGTAACAAAAATTATAATCTATGATATTCTTGAGTAAAAAGTTTAAAAGGTGAGTAAATAAATGAAATTAATGAATAAAAGAAGAAATGATATTTTAACTGAAATCATAAAAAAAGGTAGTGTTACAGTTCATCACCTTTCAAACGAATTTTCAGTTAGCTACGAGACTATCCGTAAAGATTTAACTTTCCTAGACCAAAAAGGTTACATTATTAAAGAACATGGTGGAGCGACAGCCTTAAATAGTCTTATCGAAAACTCGTTTACTGTGAGACAAGAAAAGCAAATCAAATTAAAAAAATTAATAGCAATTGCAGCATTCAAACTTGTATTAGATAATTCGTCAATTATTCTTGGGTCAGGTAGCACAGTTTTAGAGTTGGCAAAATTATTAGTAGCTAAAAAGAATTTAAAAATTTATACTGATTCTTTTCCTGTAGCAACTGCGTTAGCAAATTCAGACAATGAACTTTATTTTTTTGGTGGAAAAATTAGAGCTAAATCATCCTCGGTTTATGGAGGGTGGACAAATGAAGCAATTAATAGTATAAAAGCTAATATGTGTTTTATAGGTTCAGATAATTTTGCTGGTCATAACGGTCCAACGACACCTTCGTATTCTGATTATGGTGTTGATAAGCTTTTATTAGAGCATTCAAATAAAAAATATGTTCTAGCTGATTCTACTAAATTTGAAGGATCAAGTCTTTATCAAATAACAAATTGGGAAAATATAACTGCCTTAATAACTAATGTAATTTCGAAAGCTCAAGTAGATAGTTTGGCTTCCTTAACTAATATTATTCAAGCAAAAAATTCTTAAGTAAAAAAGATAATTAGCAATTAAGAACATAAAAAATAACCAGTCAATGCAAAAGTGACTGGTTATTTTAATAAACTGAGTTTTTAATCAACTCAATCATGCGGTAAAAATTTTTGTACATAATCACTGTTAACTGCTTATAAATGAAGTAAGAATTTTTGCTTTAGTTGCGTTGAAAATATAGTGGGTTAACTATTGGTCAGATTGTAAAAATAATTTGTAAATATTTTAAATAACAAAATTTATTATTGAGCAAAAGATGAAGCTTTTTCTACCTTATAATGCTAATAGTATAAGCATAAAAATAGCCAAAAAATAACAAATCATGTAAAATAATAATAAGCTTGTATAGGAAAGAGGATGCTTAGTTTAGAAATTAAATTTTTAAGCTAAAGACGATTTTTGAAAAACGTTGTTAATTAACAATTACTTTTTAAATACTAAATGAGCAGAAAACTTCGGATAACTATCAGAGGCTTTCTGCTTTTTTAAAAGTAAATGGAGTAATTGTCTTTGATACATAAAATTGAATTAAGGCCTTTAAAGAGCCATATAACTTCAATAAATTAACTTATCTATACAAACAGCTTAACCGTAATTTATCTTATAGGCGAATAATGGAGGAGATAGCATGTCCCAAAAATCAGAACTACTATTCACGAAAACCCCCAAGTCCGGTTTAACTGCTGCTGAAGTGGAACAAATGCGCAGTGAATTTGGCACTAATGAATTGCTTGAAAAACGCCCGGTTCCACTGTATAGAAAAATATGGCATCATCTTAAAGATATTTCGTCACTTGTTCTTTTATTAGCGATAATTCTAGCAACATATATGGCTGTTTTTCAAAACGGCGGTTGGACCAAAACTATCGTTATCAGTTTGATTTTAGTTATTAATGTGGTAATTGGACTATACCAGGAAGCTTCTGCGGAAAGATCTCTTGCAGCTCTAAAAGAAATGAGTTTGCCGACAGCTAATGGCCGACGTGATGGGCGTGATATGACAATTGCTGCTGCAGAATTGGTGCCTGGAGATTTGATTTATCTAAATACTGGAGATCAGGTTCCAGCAGATGCTGTGATTTTAGATGAAACTAATTTGGCGGTTGATGAAGCAATTTTAACTGGTGAAAGTTTACCTGTTTCTAAAAAAAGTTTTCAACCAAAAAATAATTTGACTAGTGATGAGCGTGTGTACTCAGGAACCTCAGTTGTTAGTGGCCGGGCATTTGTTCAAGTTAATGCAATTGGTATGGCAACTGAACTTGGCAAAATTGCTAATCTTTTAAATGAAACTCATAAACGGGAAACTCCTTTGCAGGGCAAACTGGATCATTTGTCAAAATGGATGACATTTTTTGCTGGTTTAGGTGGACTTATAATTTTTGCCTTAAGCATGGGACTGCAAAATAATAGTTTAACTGATAGCTTAATGATTGGGCTATCTTTAGCGGTTGCGGCTGTACCTGAAACCTTGCCAATTATTGTTACTATCAGTTTATCCCGCGGTGTCAAAAGAATGGCTGATCGCAATGCTATTATCAGACAGATTGGTGCCGTGGAAACAATTGGCAATGTTGACGTTATTGCGACTGATAAAACAGGCACATTAACTCAAAATAAAATGACTGTTACTAAGTATTGGACTCTAGAAACAGGTATTAAAAAAGCCGCTGATTTACCTGACGCTGGTCAAAATTTGTTAAAGATGTTGGGTTTAGCTAATAATGTACAAATCATGGAAAAAGATGGTTCAGAAGAAGTTGTTGGTGATGCTACCGAAGTTGCAATTGTAAACTGGTTACACGCGCAGGGAAGTTCTCGCCAGCAGTTACAAGAAAAAGCCCCTCGCCTAGCGGAAGATCCGTTTGATTCTGATAAGAAAATGATGTCTACTGTCCATCGTCTTGATAATGGCAGCCAATTGGTAATTGTTAAAGGTGCCTGGGACAGATTACCTTTAGATGAAAAAGAACCAATTAAAGCAGGCCAAAAGGCTCATGATGATCTGGCTAGAGCAGCACTGAGGGTGCTAGCAGTAGGATATAAAATAATTCCTGCAGATGCAGATCCAACCAATTGGAATGAAAACAACTCTAGCTTGAAGCTCGCAGGTATGATTGGCTTAATTGACCCACCTAGGCCGCAAGCAAAAGTAGCTGTTGATAGAGCAAAACAAGCAGGTATCAAGACCGTAATGATAACTGGCGACCATCTTGTGACTGCTAAAGCAATTGCTAAAGAAATTGGCATTTTGGAGTCAGGTAAAAAAGCAATTACAGGAATCGAATTACAGAAGATGTCAGACGCTGAATTAAAAAATTGTATTAAAGATATCAGTGTTTATGCTCGTGTTTCTCCCAGTGATAAAATCCGCATAGTTCAAGCTTGGCAGGAACTTAATAAAACTGTTGCCATGACAGGTGATGGAGTGAACGATGCACCAGCATTGAAAGCTGCAGATGTTGGCATTGCTATGGGTATCACAGGTACAGAAGTGGCAAAAGAATCTGCGGATATGGTTCTGACTGATGATAACTTTGCTACAATTATTAAAGCTGTAGCGGAGGGTAGAACAGTCTACCAAAATATTATTAAAGCGGTAGAGTTCTTAATTGGTGTTAATTTTGCTCAAATGTTCTTAATGGTTATCAGTACAATTTTGGGTTGGGGTGCACCATTATTAGCTGAACAATTATTAATTATCAATGTGCTTGCTGATGGGATACCAGGATTCTTTATTAGTAAAGAACCGGGTGAACCAAATATAATGGATCAAGATCCACTAGGTAATGAGGAGAGTCTTCTCGGACGGGGATTAATGCAAAGAATGATTGTTAGAGCGACAACCTTCACAGTTTTAACTCTGGGAGTTTACGCCTATGGCAGATTTATTATTTCTGCTAATGACACACAAATGGGTATGACTTTAGTCTTTTTAGTTTTAGCCCTTGGCTCCATGATTGATATTTACGCCATTAAAGATTCACAACCAATTAGTATGCAAACTTTTAGATCAAATAAAATGCTTAATTGGGGATTACTATTAAGTATGACCTTTGTTGTATCACTGACGCTTTTACCGCACCTGAGACGATTTTTACATTTTACTTTATTACCAGTTCAAGGTTGGCTGATGGCTTTATTGGGAAGTTTGGTACCAATTTTTATTTTAGAAATTAATAAACGTTTGACTAACAATGTTCAAGTGGAAGTAGAAAAAAATAGTTGCTAGAGAAGTAAAGTGTTTTGTTTTAAAAAATTGATTTCAAAATAAGTCTTGAAAGTTGTCTTACTTTTAAAGCTTATTTATTTTACCGAAATTGATTAGCTTTTTTCTTTTATAGTGCTCGCCAGTTCAACTGTAGTTAAAGCTGAGAAAGTCGGCAGCAGTCAGTCGGACAGCTGAACCCGATATGACCATTACACCTGCTAAAAGCCTATCTAAAGATGGTTATGTATTTAAATTATCTCGCAATGCTGTTGTTTACCCCGCAGTTAATGATGCTTCTAATTCGTTCAGTAAAAGCTGGATTAAAAAAATGGCAGAAAAAATGTCAAATTTAAGATTATTGAATTTGGTACCAATAAGGTGAAATTACTCGCTCACCTAGTTGATCAAAGTGGCAAAAATCATGGCTGTGTTAGCTTCTTTAATGGCGATTTTTATAATAAAAATGTTAAGAAAAAAGCTTTACAGCCATTGATCAAAGCAGAATTAAAAGTCATGGATTTACAATTTGAAGGCAAAAACCATCACTGATTCCTGTTAAAAATGAGGCTCGAAAGCTATAAGGTCAAAACAAAAAGATTGCCAATAAATCAATAAAGGAAATAAAAGGCTGGATTGCTTATAAAGGAGATTTGGCTTATACACATTATCCGTCATTATTGGTTGGTAAATAGTGATTATTTATAAAAATGCGTGTAAAAGTATCAAACTTTTACACGCATTTTGCTTCGAGTAAAACAATCCTATTAGATAATAAATCAATCGGTAATAAATTTTAGACTAAAGCTTTTTGTTTTTTTGTTTCCAAAACTTTAAAGTCGTGTTGAATAGGCTGAGTAATTTTAGTAGTAGTAGTGGAATCTAACACAAACTTAGTCATTGTTGGGCAGTCTTCGGGTTGAATATATAAACTTCTGTTGGAAACGTCATATCCTGCCCAGTAACCAGAATAATCACACTTGTCCTCACCTTCGTGAAGATGTTCTAGTCCCCGTGGAATCATGACGGATTTAAAAACATTATATAATTGTGGAATTCCTTGATCAGAATGAAATGGTGCTAGGAATTTAGAAATAAATGTTCCCCTAACAAAGCGTGATGGTGCAGTGTAATCACCGGGTAATCCCAGTAGACCTGAACCACTTTCAATTTGTTTAATATCTAGTTGATCAGCAATTTGGTGATGGCCTAAGTTATGGTTAGTTAACTGCAAATAATTACGCAAATTATCAAGATGCCATGGATATTCCGGACTATTCGTCATCACACCAATGCCATCATAAATTTTGAAGGCACCATTGTTAACTGGTTCTAAGATTACGCTTTTACCGCTAGGATCACTAAAGGTATAATGCATTGGAATTGGGGTAGGGATGCCCGTGTCAGCATCTTCCCAATCAGGATAATTTGTCTTTTCCTGACCCAAATGTGTGAACGCTTCTTTAATTTCTGCGATGGAGCCAAAGTTACTTAAAACATAGGCGACGACTTCTTCACCAATTATTGGCTTTAATCCCCGCTTCTTAAGGTTTTCCACTGTATCCCACGAAGCCTCTTCCAAAAATTGTGCGTCGCCTACGATACCAGCACTATTAATACCATCGTTAAAGAAAAGTGAATCGTTAACATTAATACCCATAAACGGATATTTAGTCGTCCAACTTTGGTGCAAACCTTGTAATTTATAGTTTGCAGGAAAAGTGGTCATTTTGCTATCCGCACTCGGTTTAAAGGGGTCGAAGGTAAAATCCATTGTCCGTCCCCAAAATACGTCCCCACTATCTGACTTGATTGCAATAGTTGTACACATTTTAATACCTCCTGTAGTTATATTTTAAGTGTAATTTAATTTTATCATCCTTTTAACATACCTCTGATAAAAATGACTTTTTATTTTTGGAAAAGTTGTAAAAATAGTGTTTATGGCAAGAAATAATTTAGCGAGTTCGAAGTTTAACTGGAAATAAAATGCTAAAATAATAGCAATTTTGTTATTTAAATAGCAATTTTTAATAAAAATTCTTTGGCAAGTCTAATCTATTATTAAAACCGCTTGCAAAAATATTAGTTATTTTAATAAAAAATAGATGAATTTTGTCATTTTAAAAGATGAAGAAGTTTATATGATAAGAATTAAAGACTTGTCTATTGCTGCTCGTAAATTAATTTTGCACGATTTTAGCTATCTGTTTGCACCCAGACAATGAAGTGAGTTGCTTCGAGTTTTGACTGAAATTGTTAGTAAAGTATTGAATAATGATAATGGCAAAATAAAAAGGTGAAGCAGTTAAGCTTCACCTTTATTATTGATGTTAAATTATAAACTATCTTGAATATTTTCAGCAAGATAATTATAAAGCATTCCTGCTTTCAGATCCTTGGTGGCAATTCCGAGAGCTTCCGCAATTGCATATGCAAATGCCCAGGCAGTTGCAGGACCACGACTGGTAATTACTTTGTGAACATTATCAGTAACAGTAATAGTTTCCTTGAAGTGTCCGCTTGGGGCATCTTTTTTAGTTTGTTCTTCAAAACCAGGGTAGCAAGTATAATCAGCATCAGCTATAACGCCGTAACGAGCCAGAGCAATGGGAGCAGCGCACATTGCCGCATCCCATTTGCCAGCGTTATGCCGTTTTATCATTAAATCTGCTAATTTCTTATTGTCACGCAGATTCTCTGCCCCTATTGTGCCGCCGGGAAGGGCAACTAAATCATAGTCAAATAAACTATCATCGACAATTTTATCACAGGTAAGTTTTATTTTATGAGCACCATTTACCATAACACTAGATAAGCCGACCATATCCGCTTGTACACCTAAACGGCGCAACACATCGATAATGCTTAAGCCTTCTACTTCTTCACAACCATCGGCAAAAACTACAGCTACTTTATTCATTTGTTTTACCTCACAATCCTTTTTCTTTATTATAAACTAGCTCAATTCCAGGTAAAATAATAAATCACTTAATTTATTTAAATGTAAGGTTGGGTGAGGGCTAATTGGTATTTTTACTTTTTTAGGGGCAAGCCAGAGTGATTCCAAGTTGGCATTTTCGGCACCTTGTATTTCATCGGCTAAGTCAGTTCCTATTACCAAGCTGGTTGCGGGAGTCAACTTTTGTTCATGTATTATTGACAACAGAATTTTTTTATTAGGTAATTTTGTGTCAAAATCATCGCTAAAATAAACTGCGGAAAAATAATTTATTAGTTCTGTATCTTGCATGCGGGATGAGGCCACATCTTTTTTCTCTTTTGTCAGCAAAATCATGTTAACTTTATTTTGCACTTCATCTAAAAAAGGCAGTACATCTTTATTTAACTGATTTTGTTTTTGCAACTGGTTATCAAGAGTCAGTTTCGCAGATTTCCAATCATTTTTAAAGAATTCCTGCAAAGTTAATTTGATGCGTGCATCAAATCCTAGTAATTTAGTCTTTTCTTGTAATGAATTATATTTTATGCGTTCATCTGGACCAAAATCTCTGCCTGCCAATTTCAAAGTCTCCCTAAGTGCCATTTGTTCTGCAACTTTTTCGTTTAATAGGCTTCCCTCAAGAATAAAAATCAATGTTTCAAATTTTGCCAAGTGTATTTTTCCTTTCATTAACCAACTCTCTGCATTATAACGATTAGCTAAACCAAATTAAAGACAAATATTTATGAACAAGTTTTATTCATAATTTTTTTGAATTTTCAAACAGCCACGTAAATAGTTTTATTATTTTTACTATAGTTCAAGGATTTTTAATTATTATGTTTAAAATTATTGTTTTTTGTGAAAAATGTGATACTATTTAGATAAACATCTAATTAGATGTTTATCTAAATAGAAAGGAAAAGGAACTAATGTGAGCTTTGAAACTAGTTTTAAAGCATTGTCCGATCCAGTGCGTCGCAAAATATTGCAGCTTTTAAAAAATGGACCAATGTCGGCAGGAGACATTGCTAATCATTTTAATATGACTAAAGCTACTATTTCCTACCATCTTAATATGCTGAAAAAGGCTAATTTAATTGAAGAAGAACATGAAAAAAACTTTATTTATTATTCGCTAAACACTTCTATTATAGAAGAAATTATGAGTTGGCTGGTTGATCTGAAAGGAGATCATGATGAAAAAGAATAGTATTCGTCAAACTGAACTAATCTCGCTTCTGCTAATTTTATTTCCAGTTTTGACCGGAATATTTTTATATAATCGTTTGCCGCAAAAAATGGCCACACACTTTGGGATGACTGATATGCCAAATGCTTATAGCAATAAATTATGGGTCGTTATTGGTCTGCCTTTTTTGGGAATTGTGCTTCAAGTAATGGTATTTTTGATCTTACGCAATCAAAAAGAAGCTAAAAATCTTGATTTTAAGATAGTTAATATTACGCTTTGGCTTGTTCCTGTTATTATTAATATCGTAGATCTGTCACTTTATGCCTATGCACTGGGTCATAGAGTAAAAGGTTCCTTCATATTTAGTGCTTTTTTGGGACTGTTTTTTATTATTTTTGGTAATTATCTGCCTAAAGTTAGTCCCAATCATGTCGTTGGCATTAAATTACCATGGACTTTGAATAATACGGGAAATTGGCGTAAAACACACAGATTTGCCGGATGGATCTTTTTTATCAGCGGCATTGTTCTGCTTCTAACTTCTTATTGGGAAATGTATTGGACGGTTATATCCGTCACTATTATAGTTATTTTGATTCCAACTTGTTACTCGTATCTGTTGAGTAAGAAAGGATATTAAGTAACTTAAGAAACTGAGAGATGAATTTAAAACAAAATATTTATTTTAGAGAAGAATTGACTTTATTAGCGACTAAAGTTAATTCTTTTTGCGTGCAAAACTGTAATGCTTCAGTAATTATTAGTTAGAGACTAATTTGTTAAATTCAACTTCATTATTAAATAGACAATTGGTCAGAATTAAAATACCTGCTTAAATTATTTTTCAAGAGCATTATAATAGAAATTAACGTTAAAGAGGGAGTTTAATTTAATGGCAGCTATTTTTTCAGTAATTTTTATTTTAATAGGAGGCGTAGCCAGTGGATTATTGTCTTCAGTAGCTTCAATGGCTTCTCTTGCTTCATATCCAGTACTATTAGCGGTTGGAATCCCACCAGTTTATGCAAATGTCACAAATGATGCTGCCTTAATTTGGACTAGTATAGGATCTACGATTTCTTCGACGAAAGAACTCAAAGGCCATTGGCGTCAAGTTGCTTTTTATGCTATATTCACTGTTGCTGGCTCCTTAATTGGTTGTCGCTTACTACTGGCTTTTCCCTCAAGTGTTTTTGAAAAAGTTGTACCCATTTTTATTGCTGGTTCTGGTGTTTTGGTAATTGTTTCGGGCAAACATCATAGTCTTGAACCACACAAGAGACCACTGTGGCAGGAGATTTTTTATATTGTTGCATTATTAGGGATGGGCATCTACACTGGGTATTTTGGAGCAGCTGGTGGAGTAATTGTGCTAGTTTTATTAACATATATAACTGATGAAAAGTTTATCGTCGTTAATGCAATTAAAAATGTGATCTGCGGTCTGGCAAATCTGGTAGCACTAATAGTCTTTATTTTTACCTCGCGAATATATTGGCTGCAGGCCATTCCTCTTGCTATCGGCATGTTCATTGGTGGTTATTTGGGGATGGACATTTTGCGCAAGGTTCCAGCCAAATATATCCGCATCTTTATTGCAACTTTAGCTTTTATTCAAGCTGGGTATTTCTTTTACAAAGCATATATGTTATAGTTTAAAACACGTTATAAAGGAAGGAGAATGCAAATTGGCAACAGAAATTTATTTTGTCCGCCACGGCGAAACAATGTTTAATCAGTTAAACAAGGTTCAAGGATGGTGTGATTCTCCTTTAACGGTTAAAGGAATTAATGATCTGAAGATTACTGCGCGAGCTTTAAGTCAAGTTCGTTTTGACAATATGTATTCTTCTGATTTAAAACGTGCAATTGATACAGTTCACTTGATGAAAGATGCGAATCAAGTTTCAGAAATCGGTAAAATTAAAAAATTACCCGAATTTCGAGAAGTATTTTTTGGCTCCTTTGAAGGTGATGATATTGAGGACACATGGAGACAGGTTGCACTAGCAGCAGGTGTTGGACCACAGACAGATGTAACTAAAATTATCAATCAAGTTGGTATTTATGAGTTTCGCGAAGCAACCAAAAAGGCCGATCCACGTCATTTAGCTGAAAATAAAAAAGAGCTGGACGAACGAATGGTGCGAGCTATCAATGTTCTTCATGAATTAACTAAAAATGAGAAGAGGGTTTTGTTAGTCTCCCATGGTGATTTTTTAAAAACCTTGGCGATTAAGTATTGGAATCAGAGTGACGGTCTTCACGATATTAATTTTCCCAATAATGGTAGTGTAACTCGGGGAATACTTCGTGAAGATGGCAATTTTGAAATTGTAGATTATAATGTAAATGCTGAAGATATGTAAAGTCCTGCTTAAAAGTAGGACTTTTTTCGCCCTTAAGTATTGAAAGGAAAATTATGAAGGATCACACTACAAAAAAATTTGCGTATGTAACTGGGTTGAATGTTGTTATTACGGTTGCTGAATTTATTGGCGGGTTTGTTTCGGGGTCTTTATCCTTATTATCAGACGCAGTTCATAATCTCAGTGATGTTGGTGCAATAATCATTTCATTCGTGGCTCACATCATCAGCAACAGGCGCAACAATAAGAATAAAACTTTTGGTTATGAGCGAGCTGAAACTTTGGCTGCCTTTACTAATGGAATTATCTTGATATTAATCAGTATCGTCCTATTTATTGAAGCGATTGAAAGATTTTGGACACCAACCAAAATTAGTGGTGGCGTTATGCTTATCGTTTCCATTATTGGACTCGTGTCAAATGTAATTTCAATGCTCGTGATGAATCAAGGTGGCGAAAAAAACTTAAATGTGCGCTCTACATTTATGCATATGTTGAGTGATGCTCTTTCAAGCGTAGCAGTGGTAATAGGTGCTATTTTTATTTACTACTGGCATATTAGTTGGATTGATCCGTTAATGACCTTATTGGTTTCAGTTTTTGTGTTTCATGAAGCTTGTGAAATAACCGCCAAAGCAGCAAATGTCTTAATGGAATCCAATCCCGATATTGATTTGGAAGAAGTTAATAGAATTGTTTTATCGTTTCCAGAAATAAAAAACATTCATCATGTACATTTGTGGCGTTATAGCGATCGTTATATCATGCTTGATGCGCACGTTAATGTGGACCCTGATTTGACTGCTAGAAAGTTTGAATTACTGACTCAAAAAATTAGTGCAAAATTGCAAAAATTAGGCATTAATCATATTAATTTTCAAGTTGAATGTGAACGAGGAAAAAATGATAAAATGATTGTAACTGATCGTGAGTAAGTAGGAGAAAGATAATTTTGAAAATCAGTATTTTTACTGCTGTTATCGTTTTGATAGTCGGCTTATATGATATTGCCTATGCTTATAACAGACGGTATCGCAATCATAATCGTGGTGTAACTCCTTTTATGATACTAGGAATCATTTTTACTATTAGCGGTTTAGCTTTAATCATAATGCACTGGGTAAAGTAAAATGGTTAAGTTAGTATTGCTAAGACATGGTGAAAGTACAGCCAATAAGTCTAATGTGTATACTGGCTGGAATGATGTTGGTTTAACTGCTAAAGGACGAGAGCAAGCTGAATCTGCAGGCAATTTAATTAAAGAAATTACCGATTTTAAGCCCACCCACATTCATACTTCTGTTTTAACTCGAGCAATTGTAACAGCAAATATAGTAGCCGATATTTGTCATTTTTTATATTTACCTCTTACTAAGACTTGGCATTTAAACGAAAGGCATTATGGTAAATTACGTGGAATAAATAAAGATGAGTCACGCCAAATATTTGGTAAACAGCAAGTTTTAGAATGGCGGCGTGGCTTTTACGCTGTTCCCCCTTTCGGTGAAAAAGTTACTTCAAGACGTTATGCAAGTTGTGACATTCACCTCTTGCCAAGAGCTGAAAGTCTTTATCAAACGCAAAAGAGAGTATTACCTTATTATCAAGACAATATTGCCAGTAGGTTAAAAATGGGTGAGGATCAATTAATTGTAGCTCATGGCTCAAGTTTGCGCGCATTAATTAAAAAATTAGAGAATATCAATGATCACGATATTATCAAGCTTGAAGTGCCAAATGCAGAGCCAATAGTTTATACTTTTGATCAGCAATTAAGAATTATTGATAAAAAGATTTTACGCAGCTTTTAGTTCAATAGTAAGGAATTCTGCAATTATATGTTAAAATTTAATACGATATCATTTAAATTTTACATTTTTAGTTTGGAGTAGAGGCATGCGTAAAATATTTTTATTACGAGGCGCACCCGGCTCTGGTAAATCTTCATTTATTTCTCGTCATCACTTACAGCCATATGCAATTAGTCGTGATCAGATAAGATTGTTATTGGCGAATCTAACCTATTTTTATGAAGAAGAAACAGATTGCTTACATCAAGTTATTCCCCGTTATGCAAATGAGCAAACGGAAAAAGTGGTGGATTACCTCGTGGAAGAAAAAATGAAACGCGGCGAAACGGTTATTGTAGATAGTACTCATATTTTTACGGAAAATATTGAACATTATCAACCCTGGGTCGAGCGTTATCATTATGAGTTATTTGTCGTTGATTTAATGTATCATAAAACTTTGCGGAATTTATTAAATCGTAACGAAATTCGCAGACAATATGATTGGGTTAAGCCAAATGTGATTAAGGAAATGTTTTTATCATATCAAGATAACTTCGATGTGCCTGAGTGGGCGCATGTGATAAGCCCTAATCAGTTAGGAAAAGCACTATCACAAAAGGAAAGTAATTTGGATCATTTTGCTCACGTCATTGCAATTCCTGATAAAGTTACGGAAGAAAACTTTCCTCATGTACACATTTCCAATTTTTATTTTTCTTTTAACGATTTATTTACAGAAAAGTATGGCACATATCGTAATGTAGTTACGATTGGTAAAACCAAGGATGAAGTTGTTAATCAGTTTCGCTTACCGTTTTTTGTATTTAAATTTCATCACAAACATTTTTTGATTTCTGCGTATCCGGTTAGAAATGAAATGCTTGATCCTATTAAAAAGGTTAAGAGTGTTTGGTCATATTCTACGGGGCTAGCTAATCCGGCTGATTTTTTGGAACAATTTCCCCAAAGTCGGCCGCAGCATGTGCATCAATTTAATTTATGTAAATTGCATCCAGATAGATTATTACATATTTGGTAATATCCTTGAAAAGAGTTTCGACAAAACGAAACTTTTTTTAATATTGAGAATTTATTTTCAAGCCTTGCTGGTAAATTATAATGAAGTATAATTTAATTGTCAGTATGTTGATAGCGCTTTTAAAAGGAAATGGATACAAATGAAAATTAAAGAACTCAAGCAAGAATTTAGTAATATTTATCATCAAGAACCAACCGGCTGTTATTTTTCGCCTGGTAGAATTAACTTAATTGGTGAGCACACAGATTATAATGGAGGTCATGTATTCCCTTGTGCAATATCTTTAGGGATTTATGGTGCAGCCAGTCCCCGGACTGATGAAAGATTTTGTTTTTATTCTGCTAATTTTGCCGATATGGGAGTAGTAGAAACTGATATGCACCAGCTGCAGTTTGCCAAAGAAGATTCATGGGCAAACTATGCAAAAGGGATGCTTCATTTTATGCTCGAAAATGGTGCCAAGATTGATCATGGACTTAATATCTATATTAATGGCAATATTCCTGATGGTGCTGGATTGTCTTCGTCTGCAGCCTTAGAAATGTTAATTGGTATTTTATTACAGGACCAGTTTAAATTAACTTTTTCTAAGTTAGAAATCGTCAAACTGGGAGTTAAAACTGAAAACGAATTTATTGGCGTCAATTCTGGCATTATGGATCAATATGCAGTTGCTATGAGTGAAAAAGATCACGCCATTCTGCTTGATACTAAAAAGGTGGAGTCTGAGCTAGTACCCCTTGATTTGAAGGATAATGTCATTGTTATTATGAATACTAACAAGAAAAGGACCTTAGCAGACTCAAAATATAATGAGCGTAGAGCAGAATGCGAAAAGGGTCTGCACTTTTTACAGGAGAAACTGTCAATTCAGTCGCTGGGTGAATTGGATAGTTTAGTTTTTGATGAAAATAGTTACCTTTTACCAACAGAAAACCTGCTGAAACGCTGTCGTCACGCAGTCTGGGAAAATGAACGGACATTAAATGCTGAAAAAGCACTGCAAAAGGGTGATTTAAATGAATTTGGTCAATTAATGAATGCTTCACATGTATCTTTAGAGTATGACTATGAAGTGACGGGTAAAGAACTTGATACATTGGTACATACTGCCTGGAAGCAACCTGGAGTTTTGGGTGCAAGAATGACTGGTGCCGGTTTTGGTGGCTGTGCGATAGCTTTGGTTGCCAAAAATAAAGTTGAAGCTTTTGAAAAAAATGTCGCTGATATTTACCAAGAAAAGATTGGCTACTTACCTTCATTTTATATTGCAGAAACTGCTGATGGTACAAAAGTTTTATAATATTGGAAAGTTGAGATGGATAAAACGAATCTAATTGATAAATTTATTACGCAAGTTATTGCTCACAGCGATTTTACGGAACTTGATCGTATTTATTTGAGAAATAGAATTTTGGCCCTTGTTGGGGATGAGGCAAGAAAAGCAACAACCAGTAAGGAAGGCCTACTGGATTTTAAAGACGAGCTGATTCAGGTTGCCCAAATTTCAGGGAAGTGCTCAGCCAATAATTCCTCTAGGGATGTCCTTGATGCACAATTAATGAATTTGATTGTCCCTAGACCAAGTATTGTTAACCGCAATTTCTGGCAAACTTATGAGAGCTCACCACAAAAAGCAATTGCTGATTTTTACCAAATGGGTAAAGATAGTGATTATATTAAAACTAGAGCTATTGCAAAAAATATTTATTTTACAGCTGCAAGTAAATACGGCGACCTAGAAATTACGATTAATCTTTCCAAACCGGAAAAAGATCCCAAAGAGATTGCTGCAGCTAAAAATGCCAAAGTAAAATCATATCCAAAGTGCCAATTATGTATGGAGAATGAGGGTTACCTTGGTCATATAAATTATCCTGCGCGCACCAATCACCGTATCATTCGCTTTCATTTAGGAGATGAAACCTGGGGCTTTCAATATTCTCCTTATGCATATTTTAATGAGCACTGCATTTTCTTAGCGCCAAAGCATGAACCAATGGTAATAAATGAACAAACTTTTGCTAATTTACTGGAAATTGTGGCTAAATTTCCGGGCTATTTTGTTGGTAGCAATGCGGATTTGCCGATCGTAGGCGGTTCGATTTTAGCGCACGAACATTATCAGGGCGGCAAGCATCGCTTTCCGATGGAAAAAGCACCAATTGATAAAAAACTTAATTTTAAGGGATTTGATGATGTCGAAGCAGGTATTGTCAAGTGGCCTATGTCTGTGATCCGTTTACGTGGTCTAAATAAAAATAGCTTAATTAAATTAGCAAATAAAATTTTAATAAACTGGCGTGATTATAATGATGAGAAAGTAACAGTTCGGGCATTTACAGACAATACCCCTCACCATACTATTACCCCAATTGCTCGTTTACATGGACAAACTTATGAACTTGATTTAGTCCTAAGAGACAATCAGACTTCAGATAAATATCCTGATGGAATTTTTCATCCTCATGCTGATGTACAACACATTAAAAAGGAAAATATTGGCTTAATTGAAGTAATGGGATTAGCAATTTTTCCGCCACGATTGAAGCCCGAGTTGCTTGAGGTAAAAAAGTTTTTGCTTGACCAGCCTAACAGTATTGCACCTATGCATCTTGATTGGGCTAAGGAAATTAGCAGTAAGTATGAAATAACAAATACAAATGTGGATCAAATTTTGCAAAAAGAATTAGGTCTTGTTTTTGCTCGCGTTTTAGAAGACGCAGGAGTTTTCAAACAAACTTTAGAGGGTAAAGCCGCTTTTATGCGTTTTGTTAAGAAAGTAGGTCTATGTTAAGTTTTTAATTTTATTTAAGTAATCATATGAATAAAGGCAACAATAAGAGCATTTTTTAATAGGGGAAAATTAGTTTTTTCTTAACTTTTTTGGCATACTATTTTAGTTTATAATTAATATTATACATGATATAGTATTCAAAGATATATTTGTTAAGAGGACTTCTGCTAATGCTAAAACGAACCCAAAAATTTGTTCTTATTTTTCTAATTATTTATTTTCTTATGATTACCTGGCAGTTTTTTATAGCCGCTAATTCTGAAGCAGGATTAATACCATTAAAGGGCAAAGCAGTTGACATTTCTGTTATGCTTTTCTTTTCAATTCAGCCTAATGGTTGGAACGAAAATATTATAAATTTAGTTATTTTGTTGGCCTTGGTATCTATCTTTGGAGCTGGTCTCTTAATCTATTTTAAAAATAATAATATGTTTAGCGCTGTCCAGCAAAGAATTGGATATCATGGTTTTATCAAAGCAGGGATTATTCGCTCGTTTGTTATTGGTGTAGTATTTTCTTTAATAACTAATCTTTACCAGTTAGCATTAATTAACTTATTTTATTATCCCTTTTTCTTTAAAACCAGACCTATCAAATTATACATTGGTGCAAGACCAGGATATTTTTCCACTAACCAACTAATTGACTTATGTTCGTATGTTATATTATCTGCTACTGGCTGGGGTATTTTTGCTGTTTTAATTTTCAGTATTGGTCTGTTTGTATCAAAAAATAGTATTTATCTAGTTTTGGGCCCGTGTGTAGGGATGGGTTTAACCTTATTGTCATTCATAATATCACTGGGCAATGAATTTTTGCTCTTTCTCTCGTATTTGTGGTTTCCATTTGCTGTACTTGCACCGGGACAGTTTGCGCTAGGATCTCGCTTGCCACCGATTAATTCATATTTGCTTTTTGTTTTGGTTGCATTGCTTTATCTGTTATTTGCTGCTTACTTAATCAAAATGTGGCAGCAGAAAAGAAAGCTGGGCTAATTATGCGCTTAAAGCGAATATCCTGCAGACTTGTTTTAAATTGTTTTATCGTATTTTTGATAGGACTAATGGGAAGCATTATACTTATAAAAACAGGTTCACCGGAAACCATGGAATTGCCAAACGAATACCTCAATTTTCACATGGTATCACTGTATTTGCAGCCAGCGGTCCTCTTGCTGTTTTATAAGCAGATACTTACTTTTCGCAACATCAACGTGTTTGTGACGGTGCGAAAAAAGAGTAAGTCGATGATCATGCACTTATTGGTACTGGCTACAATTTATTGTTTAATTTTTGTATTAGGTCTTTTTGTTCCTTATTTTTTTACTGATTACCCTTTATTTAAATTTGGTAACCCAATTGTAGGCATTGAACTCATACTACTACATGTTCTGGCTTTTTTGCTTCTACTTTGGCTGTTAGTTGGTGGCTATAACTGGCATAGGCCTTATTTATTATTGCTAATGGCGATAATCATAGATTTAATTTATCACTACTATATAGAAAAAAATATTTTAATAAATTATAGTCCCGTGTATGACGAGTTATATCGGGCTATCCATGAAATTTATGGTGGCTTTTAAGGAGAAATAATGTTAGAGCTTAAGCAGATAAAAAAGTCATTTGGTCAGAAGCTGGTTTTAAAAAGCGTATCTTTGACAGCTAAGCCAGGAGAACTAATTCATATTTCAGGTATTAACGGTTCTGGAAAGTCTACCATTTTTAAGATTATTACCGGCTTGTTAAAGGCTGACAGCGGTGAAATTAAGCTGGATGAAAATGATATTGTTGGGGCATTAATTGAAAATCCCAATTTTTTGGAATATGAGTCAGCCATGTCTAACCTTCATTTTCTGGCTAATCTTAACAAGCGCTTTAATGAGAAAGAAGTTAGGGACTTACTACAGTACTTTATGCTTGATCCTGACGATCCGAAACCCATAGTCAAGTATTCTATTGGTATGAGGCAAAAGGTGGGCATCATCCAGGCTGTGATGGAAAACCAAAATATTATTTTGCTTGATGAGCCGACACGTGGAATTGATCAAGAGAGCATTGGCTTATTTGTAGCTATGCTTAAAAAATTAAGACAGCAAAATAAAATTATAGTGGTTGCCAGCCATGACCAGGTCAATGGGCTTAAATATGATCGTCAATTCGTATTGAAGAAGGGAATACTGCAGGAAAAGCAAAAATAGCTTTAAGTACTTATTCAAAGCGTATAAAAAAGCATTGGGAAAATTTACTAGGCAATATAACCACTAAATTTCTCAATGCTTTTTAATATTTAACTTTTTGAATAGAAATAATGATCTTATTTAAAAGCCAAAGCGCCCATTGGGTCCCATGGTAGTAATTGAATCGGATCTTTAGCTCCTTCATCAAAGGCTGTTCTTAAATCATCAGGTAAGAATTTCTTGTTAATAACCGCTTGGTAGACAAATTGGTCAAACCATGAGTCACTCATTACAAAATAGCCCTTAAAGCCTGGCTTTTCTCCCCATGAATTTTCAATCTTCCACTTAGTTGGCTTATTATCTACTAAGTCGACACCGGTAATAACCATAGCATGATCCATCATGCTTTCGCTAGAATCAAGTTTATCACCCTTAGACATTGAAAAATCAACGTCAAATAATTCATCACGTTTGTAAATATTGGTATCAAGCAAGCCTAGCTGTCTTTCTGAATCCTTACCAACATTTGAACCAAACCAAACAACTTCTCCGGCTTTCAGTTGTTTAATAATCAAGTCTTTCATTTCAGAAATTTTGACGTTAAGGTGACGTACTTGTCTGCCTCCAACAACATTACCTAAGTATTCAACTGAAAAGACTTTGTGATATGGCTTGTCATCAGTAGGAGAGTTAATGATTGAAACATGATCTTCCAAGTTCATGCCTACAAATCTATCAAAGAATTCTTTAGGAGTAATACCGGCTTCACGGTGGTAATTACCATCATCATCTTTATATTCAAAGTCAAATTTCTTTGGTGGTACGCCCAATGAAATAGCTAAAATGCGGAAAACATCGTTTAAAAATTGATTTTTGCGTTGCTCAATCTCGTCTTCTGATTTACCTGCGTTGACTAAAGCACGTAGCTTTAAGCCATCTTTGCGCAACAGAGTGTTTAAAGTATCGTTTAAAGCGCCAGAATTGTTCGAATTGGCAGTTTCTGGGTAAACTGACTTAGGAACAATACCATACTTTTCAACTAATCCACATAACATGTCCCATTGACCACCATCTTGTTGCGGGGTTGCGAACAGGAAACTGACTTTACGGTCACCGAGCGGTTTCTTAGCTGAGGCAATAACATTTTCAAAGAAGAAGTTTGATTTTTCAAATTTATCCCAAAAATTAGTGTAATTTTGGGATAATTCAAAATCCTTAATCTTATATTCTTTTTGCAATGGGTGACGCATAGTATTTAATGCGGAAAACATCCAGCAACGACCAGATTGCTTTTGATCAGCTGGCTTACCGGTATCAATTTCTACGGAAAAAGTAGGTGTTAAATCAATTTTTGATTGTAAATTTTGACTTGCCTTAAAAATGCCGTTTTCTTGAGCAGCATGACTGGCAATATTAATTCCAGCATGATTTGATAAATCATTTGTAAATTTGTCAATGGCTGCACTTGTAATTTCTTTTGTCATCTATATTAAAATCCTCCTTAAACAAACTAATACTATTCTAGCCTAACTAAATAAAGTAGTCTATCTTTGAAAATTTAATTATTGTTAAAAATATATTTACTTTTGCTTTATCTATTTAATCTGCAAAGTTTATATATTTTTGTTTGCTGGATTTGGTTTATGATACCAGATCGAATGAAATTCTGAATGCCTCTCGAAGTATTTAATAACTAAAGGGTCAAGTGGCCAAACAGGTAAGTGAGATTCTTGAGCAATAAACATTACTGTTGCCATTTGTTTGTGTAAAATCTTTTTACTGTCTATTTTGGGGTTGATAAAGAAATGGTTCATTATCCAGACAGTAGCGTCTTTGCGCTTAATTTTGTCCATGGTCCAGCTGCATATAGTTTCGCCATTATCATCATCTTCGCGAAAAAACTGGTGAGGGTTATCTAAGTTAAACATTTATTCTTCCTTCAAACTTTAATATTTCAGCTAATTTTACCAAACTAATTATATAAGATTTTAAAACACAGCAGTAAATTAATGTAAAATAGTGTTTAAAGATTTTTAAAGGAGATAACATGGAGAAAATTCGGGGCTTTGAAATTGTATCTAAATATAAAAATAAAAATGTGGCGTTACCTAGAAGACAAACAATTGCCAGTGCAGGCTATGATTTAGCAGCAGCAAAAGACGTTTTAATTCCCAGTATTTGGCGGCTTAATTTTGTGCGTATTTTTCGGTTAATTAGAAATGGTCATCAGCTATACGAACAAGACTATGAAATGGCCGAACATGTACTCAAGCCGTTTTTGATTCCGACAGGTGTAAAGGCATATATGCCTGAAGATGAAGTGTTAATATTGGCTAACCGCTCTTCAAATACTTTTAAAAAAAATCTTTCTTTGCCAAATGGCGTGGGCGTCATCGATGCGGATTATTACAATAACGATGACAATGAAGGTGAAATTTTCGTGCAGTTAATTAATTATGGTGTTAGACCAATTCAGATTCACAAGGGGGATCGTATTGGTCAGGGAATTTTTTTGCATTATTTAAAAACCGACAATGACTTGCCTATTGACAGGCAAAGGGTAAGCGGTTTTGGCTCAACTAATAAGAAGGAAAGCTAAATGGCAAAACTTAAAACAAAATATAAGTGTCGTTCTTGCGGCTATATTTCTGCCAGCTATTTAGGACGCTGTCCTAATTGCGGTGCCTGGAATCAGTTTGAAAAGGAAACTGAAGCGGTGCAAAATCGTTCAACTAAAGGAAGTCCTAGTCGCTTAATCAAGAAAACTGGAATTAGTGAACCGGTTAAGCTGGAAAATGTTAAGGCTGAAAAAGAAGAACGCATTCAGACTAGTATGGAAGAATTGAACAGGGTTTTAGGTGGAGGAATTGTACCAGGATCCCTAGTCTTAATTGGTGGTGATCCAGGAATTGGCAAGTCGACTTTAATGTTGCAAATCATGAGTGAACTAGCCGGTAAATATAAGGTGCTGTACGTTTCCGGTGAAGAATCAGCTAATCAAATTAAGTTAAGAGCTGATCGCTTAGGGCTGCCGGCAAATGATATGATGCTTTATCCAGAAACAGATATGGAAGATATTCGCCAGCAAATTGCTGATTTAGAACCTGACTTTGTTGTCATTGACTCAATTCAAACTATGAATGAGCCTAGTTTAGACTCAATGACAGGTTCAGCATCACAAGTAAGAGAAGTCACTAGTGAGTTAATGAAAATAGCAAAAATGGATGCTATTACCGTTTTTGTTATCGGGCATGTTACAAAAGAAGGAGCAATTGCTGGCCCTAAAATTTTGGAACACATGGTTGACACTGTTCTTTATTTTGAAGGTGATGAACACCATGCCTACCGCATTTTGCATTCCGTTAAGAACAGATTTGGCGCAGCTAATGAAATTGGCATGTTTGAAATGGTTAATAATGGATTGAAAGAAGTTACTAATCCATCTGCCATTTTTTTGGATGAACGTTTACCCCAGTCAACCGGTTCTGCTATTGTTGTTTCACTTGAGGGAACTCGTCCCATTTTGGCTGAAATTCAGGCATTGGTAACCCCTACTGCTTTTGGCTATGCTAAAAGAACCACGTCAGGTATTGATTATAACCGTGCTGGACTGCTTTTAGCGGTTTTGGAAAAACGGGGTAACTTAATGTTACAAAATCAGGATGTTTATTTAACTGCTACTGGTGGAATACGTCTTAATGAACCGGCTGTAGATTTAGCTGTTGTCATGGCTATCGCGTCAAGCTATAAAAATCAGGAAATTTTGCCCACAGATTGTTTTGTAGGCGAAGTCGGTTTAACTGGTGAAGTAAGGCGAGTTAATCAAATAGATGCGCGAATTAAGGAGGCAGCAAAAACAGGGTTTAAGCGTATTTTTATTCCCAAACATAATATGCATACCAGTCTGAAAAACGCAGATATTGAAATTATTCCGGTTTCAAGTATTCCGCAAGCTTTAAAACTGGTTTTAGGCTAACGAATATTGAACTTTTTGACTATTACGCGTAAACTTAAATTGTTTATATTTACTTTTTGAAAGAGGCATGAATTTTGGCTAAACAAAAAATTCGGGTAAGGTATGCCCCAAGTCCAACGGGGCACTTACATATTGGTAATGCACGGACTGCGCTATTTAATTACTTGTTTGCGCGGCATAATAAGGGAACTTTCGTTTTAAGAATTGAGGATACGGACCAGAAACGTAATGTTGCAGGCGGTTCGCAGTCTCAAATGGAAAATTTACACTGGCTCGGCATCGACTGGGATGAGGGTCCTGATAAAGGTGGCGCTTATGGCCCTTACCGCCAATCTGAGCGTAAAGATATTTACAATAAATATATTAAACAGCTCATTGATGAGGGTAAAGCCTATTATTCTTATAAAACTGAAGAAGAATTGGAAGAGCAGCGTGAAGAACAACGGGCAATGGGCATTGCCCCACACTATACCTACGAGTATGAGGGCATGACAGCTGCTGAAATTGCTCAAAAGCAAGAAGAAGCAGAGAAGAAGGGCTTAAAGCCGGTTGTTCGTATCCACATCCCAGAAATGGAAACTTATTCTTGGGATGATATTGTTAAGGGACATCTAAGTTTCGAATCTGATACTATTGGCGGCGATTTTGTCATCCAAAAGCGCGATGGCATGCCAACTTATAACTTCGCTGTTGTTATTGATGATCATCTTATGGAAATCACCCATGTTTTGCGTGGAGATGATCACGTTTCAAACACACCAAAACAATTAGCAGTTTATGAGGCGTTAGGCTGGCAGCCACCAAAGTTTGGTCATATGACTTTGATTATTAATTCTGAAACTGGTAAGAAACTTTCTAAGCGTGATGAATCTGTTTTACAATTCATTGAGCAATATAGAGATCTAGGCTATCTTCCTGATGCAATGTTTAACTTTATTACTTTATTGGGCTGGTCTCCTGTGGGCGAAAGTGAAATTTTCAGTCAGCGAGAATTAATTAAGCAATTTGATCCTACACGTTTGTCAAATTCTCCTGCTGCTTTTGACCAGAAAAAACTGGAGTGGATTAACAACCAGTATATTAAAAAAGCTGATCGGGACACGCTTTTGGATTTGGCGCTTAACAACTTGCAGGAAGCTGGTTTAGTTGAAAAAGATCCTAATCCAGAGAAGATGGAATGGGTAAGACAATTAGTCAATATTTATTCTGTACAAATGTCTTATACAAAACAAATTGTGGATCTGGCTAAGATTTTCTTTAACGCACCTAAAGATTTAAGTGAAAAAGAAATTACAGAAATTCGTCAAGATGAAGCTAGACCAGTAATTGAGGAATTTAAAAAGCAAATTGATTTAATTCCACGTTTTACTGCACCGCAAATTATGAATGCGGTACAGGCGACCCGGCGAGCAACTGGAATTAAGGGCAGACGTTTGTTTATGCCAATTAGAATTGCTACCACGAGATCAATGGTAGGACCAGGAATTGGCGAAGCGATGGAGCTCTTAGGTAAAAAACGCGTGTTAGATCATCTGGACTTAACATTAAAACAAATGAGCGAAAACGGCTTGTAAATAAAAGCAGCGTATTATTCCTTTATTGAACGAGTAATACGCTGTTTTAGTTTATATTTGAAAGAAACTTGGTTACATTAAGATTAAATCTTTTGCTTGTTAGGATTTGTCACGGTTTCTGGTAAAATGAGAATATAAGATTTTAGAAAGGCAAGTCAGCCGCTGTGAAAATTTATAATACTTTAACTAATACAAAGGAAGAATTTAAGCCGATAGTCCCGGGGCAAGTGACAATGTATGTTTGTGGACCAACGGTATATAATTACATTCATATTGGTAATGCCAGAAGCGTCATTGCTTTTGACACAATCAGACGTTATTTAGAATTTCGTGGGTTCAAAGTTAACTATGTGTCTAATTTTACGGATGTAGATGACAAGATGATCGCTGAAGCTCAGACTGAAGGCCTTACTGTACCCGATTTGGCTGCAAGATATATTAAAGCCTACCTTGCAGATATTGCTGCTTTAAATGTTGAACCAGCTACTAAAAACCCTCGTGCTACGCATGAAATCCCTGGAATTATCAAATTTATCCAAAAACTCATTGATAAAGGATATGCCTATGAATCAGACGGGGATGTCTATTATCATGCTAGAAAATTTAAGCACTATGGTCAACTTAGCAGTCAAAACATTTCCGAACTTGAAGAAGGCGCTTCTAAGCATATTAATGCTGCAGAGCAAGAGCGTAAAAAAGACCCTATTGATTTTGCCTTATGGAAAAAGCAAAAAAATTCAGATGAAATAGCTTGGAAATCGCCTTGGGGAATGGGCCGTCCTGGTTGGCACATAGAATGTTCAGTTATGGCCATTAAATATTTGGGTGAGACTATTGATATTCATGGGGGAGGGCAAGACTTGGAATTTCCCCATCACGAAAATGAAATTGCACAAAGTGAAGCTGCGACCGGTAAAACTTTTGTTCATTATTGGATGCACAATGGCTTTGTGACAGTCGGTGCGGATGCTGAAAAAATGTCCAAGTCACTGCACAATTTTGTGACTGTCCATGATTTGCTACAAGAAGTGGATCCCCAAGTATTGAGATTCTTTATGGCAAGTGTTCAATATCGCAGACAGATTAACTATTCAACGGAAAATCTAAAACAGGCACAAATTATTTTACAGCGATTCAAAAATACGTTTAATAACCTTGAATACCGACTAAAAGATGAATCAGATAGTGAAAAATCAGAATCTTTGGTCGCTAAAATTAAAGACACTGAGCAAAAATTTGTCACAGCTATGGATGATGACTTTAACGTGCAGAATGCTTTAACTGCCATTTATGATTTATTACCAGAAATTAATGCTAATATTAATGCTAAAAATGCTGATAAAGATGCTCTTAAAAAAGCTGCTAAGCTTTTGACAAACTGGCTGGCTGTTTTTGGGATAGATTTAAAGAGCTTAATTACCGTTGAAGATCAAAATGAGGATGAGCAAGTTCAGCGACTAATTAAAAAACGTGAAGAAGCTCGTAAAAATAAAGATTGGGCACAAAGCGATGCGCTACGTGATGAACTAAAGAAAATGGGCATTACTGTTGAAGATACACCGCAAGGAACAAGGTGGCTACGTGAATAAACCTAAAATAATGATAGAAAATGATGTTAATCCAGATACGTTAAATGGGCAAACTTTAGCTTATCTTGGGGATGCCGTATATGAAATTTTTATCAGACGCCATTTAATTAAATGCGGCATTGTTAAACCTCAATCTTTACAAAGACGGGCAACCCATTACGTTTCGGCTAAGGCCCAAGCGGCATTGATTACAAAACTGCAAGAAGATAATCTGCTGACAGAAGATGAGATTGCAACTTTTCATCGCGGAAGAAATTCAAAGACTTATACTAAAGCCAAAAACACCAGTTTAGCCACCTACCAATTATCTACAGGTTTTGAAGCAGTTTGGGGCTATTTGGAACTTTTAAACAAAAAAAGTCGTATTGAAGAATTAACAAAATGGTGTATTAAAACTGTTGAGAACGGAGGCATTGAAAATTATGACTTCAAATGATAAGGATTTTGTTTATGGCCGGCATGCTGGACTGGATTATTTAAGAACTCAAGATGCTGATCACATTAACAAGATTTTTTTGCAACAAGGAATAAAAGAAAACTTTGCTAATGAGGTTTTTGCCCTGTCTAAGCAAAAAGGATTGGTTGTACAAACTGTTCCTAAAAGTAAATTGGATAAGTTAGTCCAAGGTGAGAACCATCAAGGATTAGTTTTAACAGTTGCAAGTTTTGAGTATGCTGATTTGGAGCAGTTATTAGATCAATTTGCAAATACCAAAGAGGATCCATTTTTGTTAATGCTTGATTCAATTGAAGATCCACATAATTTAGGCTCTATTTTAAGAACAGCGGATGCAACTGGGGTGGATGCAGTTATCATTCCTAAAAGAAGAGCTACAGGTTTAACTTCTGTGGTTGCCAAAACCTCGACTGGTGCAATTGATTATGTCCCAGTGGCGCGAGTAAATAATCTTGTGCAAACTGCAAAGATGCTTAAAAAGCGAGGCTACTGGCTTTTTGGTACTGATATGAAAGGTACAGATTATCGTCAATGGAATAGTAATGGTAAAACAGTTTTGGTTATTGGCAATGAAGGCAAAGGAATATCACGACTTCTTAAAGAACAGATGGACCAGATGTTGACTTTACCAATGGTCGGCCATGTACAATCACTTAACGCCAGTGTCGCTACAGGTGTTTTGCTTTATCAAATGCTTAACAGTAGGAAACCGCTACCATAATTGTTTATAACACTCTGGCTTGACCGGAGTGTTTTTCTATTGCAAAAATTTAAACAATACTTTTTTAATTTAATGCTGTTTTAACAAATTTAACTTTTTGTCATGGCTAAGCTAACACAAAAAAGTAGTTGCCAAGTTTGAACCTAAGTTCGATATTTAGGATATTTTGGTTGTTGTATTCTTCAGGAAAATTTACCAAAAGGAGAAAGTAAATGAAGAATACTGAGGAAACAATTAAAAGTGAGGCGGAATTAATTCAGCAAATTAAAGAAGGCCATGATGAAGCGCTAATAAATTTGTGCCAGCTTTATAAACCTTTGATTAATAAAATTAAGAGCATATACCATGTTCGCTACTATGATAACCAGGATTGGGAGCAGGATGCACTGATTATTTGTCATGAGTCGGCAATTAGCTTTGACTTAAATAAAGGAAAATTTGGTAGCTATTATAAGACCCGACTTACCAACCATGCAAGATCTCTAGTTAGGTATGATAATGCTTATCGCAGACAAGCTTTGAAACAATCAATTTCTTTAGAAACGGCAAAGAAAAATCATATCCTGCCTTTAAATAAGTCTTTTGCCTCTATACCAGAAATACCTTTAAGTGAAAACATTGCTGTTTTAACGGAAAGGTTATCAGATTTAGAAATCAATGCGCTGTTAGTGGGATTAGGCATTAAGGAACAAAAAGATGTAATCAAGAACTTAAAAATCAGCCAGCTAACTTTAACAAGAGCACGCTCACGCCTTGTACAAAAAATGCGCCAAACATTGCTCAATTAGTATTTTTATAGTATACATTCAGAAAATGCGGTATAATTTTACTTGTAGAATTATTTTAGGAGGTAGTTAAGATGGCAGAAGAAGTTATGAAGACTGCATTGTTAGATCGTCACATGAAAGAAGTTTTTGACTGGAGTGATTCAGATCTTCCAGTTAGAGATGCTCTTTGGGATTATTTTATGGAAAAGAATGGTAGAGATACCATTAAGACAGAGGAAGCTATGCTCCCATTCCTGAAAGACTCTGACGATAAAATCGAATCCTTCGTAAACGAAAATCTTAAGAAGTAAATCCGACTAATACAATGTTCTACGCACAGTGGTCACGCAATTGTTTGGCCACTATAAAGCAGTTGCTTAATTGAGCAACTGCTTTTGTTATATTTTTAAAAACTTGAACTTAATCAGGTTTGTAAGTAATTATTAAATTAATTGCTTATGCTAATCATTTTTGCTAAAATACAATAGTTTGGAAGTGAGATTATGGCAGTGAAAAAAGCATCATTGGCCTGCAGTATTTGCGGCTCTCGTAATTACTCAATCACCGCAAGTAAAAATCGCACTCAGCGACTTGAATTAAAAAAGTTTTGTAAACATTGCGGTAAAATGACAGTACATAAGGAAACGAGGTAAGTTATGGTTAAATTTTTTAAAAGTGTAGTTGAAGAAATGCGTCTGGTTACTTGGCCAACAGCTAAACAAAATCGTCATGACACGGCAATCGTAATTGTATCCTCAATTTTGTTTGCGGCATATCTAGGTTTACTTGATCTATTGCTTACCAATATTACACAAATTGTTATGTAATAGCACAGTTTCTAAGTTTGTGGTATAATTAATTAAATTATAAAAGACCTCTGACGTAGAGGCTTTTTTGTTTGCCAAAAATCAAAGGAGAATTTCTAATAATGGTAGAAACAACTAAGAAGCAGTGGTATGTGCTTCATACATACTCAGGATATGAAGATAAGGTTAAATCGGATCTACTGTCACGTGCACAAAGTATGGGAATGCAAGACTATATTTTTCGCGTTATGGTTCCTGAGCAAGAAAAAATTGAAAAGGTAAATAATAAGAAAAAAGAAGTGGAAGAAAAAATCTTTCCGGGCTATGTTCTGGTAGAGATGGTAATGACGGATGAAAGTTGGTTTGTTGTCCGTAATACACCAAATGTTACCGGCTTTGTGGGGTCACATGGTGGTGGTTCAAAACCATCTCCTCTTTTAGAAGAAGAAGTAAACAGACTTTTACGCCAACAAGGTGAACCGGCGAAACGGCCACAGATTGATTTTGAAGTAGGGGAAACTGTTACTATTATTGATGGTGCATTTAACGGCGTTGAAGGCAAAATTACTGAAATTCAACCCGATAAATATAAATTATTTGTTTCGGTAGACATGTTTGGCCGCGCCACTACCACTGAGCTTGACTATGATCAAGTGAAGAAAATTAGCTAATAATAGGTCATTTATTGCAAAATTGCTAAATCGATGATACTATATTAAAGTACTTTTATTATTGTGGGAGGAAAAGTAGGTAACTTTTCCATTTTAACCACGCACGGAATCAAGGAGGTTTTGACCGTGGCAAAGAAAGTTGTAAATGTTGTTAAATTACAAATTCCAGCTGGTGCTGCAACACCCGCTCCACCAGTTGGTCCAGCTTTAGGTCAAGCAGGTATTAACATTGTTGGTTTTACTAAAGACTTCAATGCTAGAACAGCTGACCAAAAAGGCATGATAATTCCTGTAGTCATCACAGTATACGAAGATCGTTCATTCGATTTCGTAACTAAGACTCCACCAGCTCCAGTTCTTTTGAAACAAGCTGCTAAGATCGACAAGGCATCCGGTGAACCTAATACCAAGAAGGTTGGTAAGGTAACTAAGGATCAGGTTAAGGAAATTGCTGAAACAAAGATGAAGGACCTTAACGCTGCTGATGTCGAAGCTGCTATGCGGATGATCGAAGGCACTGCCAGAAGCATGGGTATCGAAGTCGAAGACTAATCCTGTTATTTATAACAATTTAGGTGGGAGAGCTTAAGCTCGCTTGACCACATATTAAGGAGGAAATCACATGCCAAAGCATGGTAAAAAATATTTAGAAGCTGCTAAAAAAGTAGATTCAAAGAAATTGTATTCAGTTGCTGAAGCCATGAAGTTAGTTAAAGAAACTTCATATGCTGGCTTTGATGCATCAGTAGAAGTTTCATACAACTTAAGTGTTGACCCAAAGCAAGCTGACCAACAAATTCGTGGTTCACTGGTATTGCCTAACGGTACTGGTAAGACCCAAAAGGTGATTGTTTTTGCTGATGGTCCACAAGCTGAACAAGCTAAGGCCGCTGGTGCTGACGAAGTTGGTTCTGACGACTTAGTTGAAAAAGTACAAAATGGTTACTTGGACTTTGATGTTGTTGTTGCTACGCCAACAATGATGGCTAAAGTTGGTCGCTTAGGTCGTATTTTAGGACCTAAAGGCTTGATGCCAAACCCTAAGACCGGTACTGTAACAATGGATATTGAAAAGGCCGTTAAGAATGTTAAGGCTGGTCAGGTTGAATACCGTGTTGATCGTCAAGCTGCTATTCATGCTGCTATCGGAAAGGTTTCATTTACTGATGAGCAATTAATTGAAAACTTTGATGCTTTACGTGACGTTATTTTACGTGCACGTCCATCAGCAGCTAAGGGTCAATACATTAAGAGCGTAGCTGTGGCTGCTACTTTTGGCCCTGGAATTAAACTTGATCCATTAAATTTGGACTAAAATTAAATAGTTAACTAAAGCAACTTTGCCAGTTTGGCAAGTTGCTTTTTTATCTCTTTGCAAGTATTTATGATTGGTCTACGGTAAAAGTTTTGATAAACTAGAGCTGAATTTATTTGTCTAATTGAGGGATTATTATGAAAAAAAGTAATTTAAGTGCACTGCTGGCATTAATCTTATTTATGCCCTTTTTTTTAACTGGTTGCAGTCAAAACCGGGAAAAAATTACTATAGTTGGCTCCAGTGCCTTACAACCTTTAATAGAACAAGCAGGCAATGATTATCACTTGGCTCACCTTAGCAGCAATATTGTTGTTCAGGGTGGAGGCTCAGGAACTGGTTTAAGTCAAGTACAAGCCGGAGCTGTACAAGTTGGAACTTCAGATGTTTTTGCGGAAACACAAAAAGGTATAGACGCCAAAAAACTAGAAGATTTTCCAGTAGCTGTAGTTGGCATTGTTCCAATTGCTAATAAGGGCGTTGGGGTTAAAAACTTATCTCCTGAGCAGCTTTCTGATATTTTTACCGGTAAAATTACAAACTGGCGTCAAGTAGGTGGCAAAAATCAGTCAATCATTGTGATTAATCGTTCACGTGGCAGTGGCACAAGAGCTACATTTGAAGATTTGATTTTAAAAGGAAAAGACGCGGTAAATTCGCAAGAGCAAGATTCTAATGGCACGGTTAAAAAGATTGTTAATTCAACACCTGGTACTATTTCTTATATTTCTTTTCCCTACGCAAATGACCAAAATATTCAAAAAATAAGTATAAATCATGTTCAGCCCGAAAATAAAAATATTCCTACAAATAAGTGGCCGCTTTGGTCCTATGAGCATATGTATACAAAAGGTAAGCCAAATAAGGCAACAGCAGCTTTTATCAAATATGTACTAAGCGAAAAAGTACAAAAAGATTTGGTTCCCAAAATTGGCTATATAAGTGTTCACGAAATGAGGGTAACGCGTAATAGTCAAAATAAGGTTACAAAGATAGGTAAATAAAATGGCAAAAAAAGAACAAGACTTACAGCAAGTTGTTGAAAATGCAATTGCCGAACAAAAAGTACCTCACGTTAAGTTTAAAGGCATTGATCCTAAAAATATTGATGTTGATCGTCTGACCAAGCCATCGAAAGAAACACGACAAGAATGGTGGGGCAGAGGATTAACATTTTTAGCAATTATATTAATTGGCATGTTAATAGTGGCAATTATTGGCTTTGTTGGGATGCATGGTTTGGCTACTTTTATTGATAATAAAGTAAATATTTTTCATTTTCTATTTTCTACTGACTGGAATCCCGGTGCTGGTAAGAATCATGTTGGTGCAGCTGCAATGATTGTAACTTCGTTTGCGGTAACATTACTAGCAGCGTTAATTGCGACACCTTTTTCCATTGCCGTAGCATTATTTATGACTGAATATGAGTCTGGCAAAAGGGTACAATTATTGCAATCAGTAATGGAATTACTAGTAGGAATACCATCCGTAGTTTATGGCTTTATAGGTTTAATGGTAGTTGTCCCAGCTGTCAGAACTATTTTTGGCGGGACAGGTTTTGGCATTTTAACAGCTACATTAATACTTTTTGTAATGGTTTTACCTACGATTACTTCTTTAACAGTTGATGCGTTTAAAGCTATTCCAAAGGATTTACGCAAATCTTCCTCCGCATTGGGTGCGACAAAATGGCAGACTATATACCATGTCGTTCTAAGAGCTGCACGTTCCCGAATTATGACAGCTATTATCTTTGGTATGGCTCGTGCTTTTGGGGAGGCCTTGGCCGTTCAAATGGCAATCGGAAATGCGGTCCTAATGCCTTATAACTTGGTAAGTCCGGCAGCTACCTTAACCAGTCAATTAACAAGTCAAATGGGTAATACTGTTATGGGAACTTTACCTAATAATGCGTTATGGTCATTGGCACTTTTGTTATTAATTATGTCATTGGTGTTCAATTTCTTAGTACATTTAATTGGAAAGAAGAGTTAGTAGTATTATGAATGCAAAAAAAACAAATCGAATTGCTACTGGCGTAATTTACTTTTTAGTGGGAATTGTTATACTGCTTTTGGTGGGAATTCTAGGTAATATTTTGGTTTCAGGGATACCACACTTATCTTGGCATTTCTTAAGTTCAGCTTCATCATCCTTTGAAGCAGGCGGAGGAATCAGAGACCAACTGTTTAATTCTCTCTACCTTTTACTTCTAACGTTGATTATTTCGCTGCCAATCGCCTTGGGAGCCGCTATTTATTTAGCAGAATATGCCCCAGACAACTGGTTTACGCAATTAATTAGAACTACTATTGAAATTTTGAGTTCATTACCATCAATTGTTGTCGGACTTTTTGGTTATCTTCTGTTTGTAGTTCAATTTGGTTTTGGCTTTTCCATCCTTGCTGGTGCTCTAGCATTAACCTTTTTCAATTTACCTACTTTGACCAGCAATATCGAAGAAGCAATTAAAGGTGTTCCTCAGACCCAAAGAGAAGCTGGCTGGGCTTTGGGGTTGTCAAATTGGAAAACCATTCATGGTATTGTCTTACCAGCTGCCCTACCCGGAATAATTACTGGTGTGATTTTAAGCGCTGGAAGAGTTTTTGGCGAGGCTGCTGCTTTAATTTACACTGCTGGGCAGAGTGGCTCTACCGTAGATTATTCAAACTGGAATATGTTTAGTCCTACTAGTTTTTTGAATATTATGCGTCCCGCTGAGACATTAGCTGTACACATTTGGAAAGTAAATACTGAAGGTATAATACCTGATGTAAATGTGGTGTCTGCTGCAACTTCAGCACTTTTAGTAATTGTGGTCATCATCTTTAACTTTGGTGCACGAGCACTTGGCAACTGGATCTATAAACGGCTAACCGCTGCAAAGATAAAGTAGGAGAGTTCTTATGGAAAATTGGCAAAATCAAAAAAGCTACATTAAGACCTTTGCTGAGGATGAATGTGCAATATCAACGAATAATTTGAGTGTTTTTTATGGTGGTACTGTCCAGAAGTTGTTTGATGTCAGTTTGGGCTTTAAGAAAAATACAATTACTGCTTTAATAGGAGCTTCCGGATCAGGGAAATCAACTTTTTTGCGATCACTTAACCGTATGAATGATCGGGTAGCCCGTGTTGATGGCAGCATTATGTTTCATAACCTTGATGTTAATCAAAGTAAAATTAATGTCTATGAATTACGTAAAGCAATTGGTATGGTCTTTCAAAAACCAAATCCTTTTCCTAAATCGATTAGAGAAAACATCACTTACGCGTTGAAAGCAAACGGGCAACAGAACAAAAAGAAACTAGATCAGATAGTTGAGGAGAGTCTTAGGGCTGCGGCTTTGTGGGATGAAGTCAAAGACAAACTTGACCAAAGTGCTTTAGCACTTTCAGGAGGTCAGCAGCAAAGATTGTGTATTGCCCGAGCCATTGCTTTAAAACCAGAAATTTTACTTTTGGATGAACCGGCCAGTGCCTTGGATCCGGTGTCTACTGCCAAGCTTGAAGATACGCTGAAGCAACTGCGTAAAAAATATACCATGGTTATGGTAACTCACAATATGCAGCAGGCTTCAAGAATTAGTGAGTATACAGCATTCTTTCATCTGGGACATGCGTTAGAATATGATACTACAACCAATATTTTTACTAATCCTCAAGGTGAAATCACTGAAAAGTATATTCAAGGTAGTTTTGGATAAAAGGTGGCGTTATTAATGACAAATGTAATGGAGGCAAAGAATGTTAAACTTAAATACGGCAATTTTGAAGCTTTACATGGAATTAGTTTAGCATTCCCTGCACAAAAATTGACCGCCTTGATTGGGCCTTCTGGTTGTGGTAAATCAACCTTCTTGCGTTGCCTAAATCGTATGAATGACGATATTGATGATATTAAAATTACCGGTGAAATTTTGTTAGAAGGCAAGGATATCTATCATTCTCATATCGACTTAGTTGCTTTGCGTAAGAAAGTGGGTATGGTATTCCAGCAACCAACGCCGTTTCCGTTTTCAGTTTTTGATAACGTTGCTTATGGCTTGCGTATAGCAGGGGTCAAAGATAAGGAACTGATTGAGCAGAGAGTTGAAGAAAGTTTGAAGCAAGCTGCAATTTGGAACGAAACAAAAGACAGCCTGCAGCGCAATGCCCTTGCTTTTTCAGGTGGACAACAACAACGTATCTGCATAGCCAGGGCGCTGGCAATCAGACCGGAGGTTGTTTTGCTTGATGAACCAACTTCTGCTTTAGACCCAATATCAAGTTCTGAAATTGAAGAAACGTTAATGGCATTAAAACAAAAATATACTTTCATTATGGTGACACATAACTTGCAACAAGCGAGTCGGGTTTCTGATCAGGTAGCTTTTCTGATGAATGGTGAGTTGATCGAGTCTGGTTCGACACAGGAAATGTTCTTGTCACCTAAGAAAGAAATGACAAACAATTATCTTAATGGCCGTTTTGGCTAAATTTGGAGGTGGATTATGCACGAAATATTTTTAGACGAATTGAAGAAATTAAATGCTCGGTTTATGGAGATGGGAGTTTTAGTTAATGACCTGATCGATAGAGGTACGCGTTCTTTCGTCGAACATGATAAAAAAGCAGCGCAACAAATGATTGCGGAAGATAAGGAAGTTGCCAAAGAGGCTGTTAAAATAGAAAAGAAGGCTTTGGAATTAATGGCCTTACAGCAGCCCGTTGCTACTGACTTCCGAGTTGTTATCAGCATTTTAAAAGCTACAACAGACTTAGAAAGAATAGGAGAAAATGCTAATAGCATTGCTATTGAAACTGTCAGAGTTAAAGGTAATCCACGTCTTCCAGATGTTGAAAAAGTAATCTCAAACATGACACATCAGGTGCGTGAAATGCTGGTACAAGTATTAACAGCTTATGTTCAGGAAAATGAAAAAGATGCCAGACAAATGGTACTTGGTCATGCCAAAGTTTATAAGGATTATAAAAACGCCAGACAAATGATTATAGACGGGGTTGAGCAGGAACCTGATGCTGCGGTGGCTTCTGCTAGTTATTTTGTGATCATTAGATTGCTTGAAAGAATTAGCGATCACATTGTGAATTTGGCAAGTTGGGTTATTTATAAAACTTCGGGTGAATTATTCGAATTAATTAAGCCTGATCCGAAAGAAAAATAATAACTTGCATTTAGAATATAATCCTGTTATATTTAATAAAGTAAATTCTACCTAAGACTCGGGTGGCATGACGCCTTAATTTCCCGCCGAGGCCAGAAGATAATGAAGAGTTTAAAGCTCCATGTCTTTCTTGGCATGGAGTTTTTATTTGGGCCTGATGGAATTTATTATTAATTTGATGGAGGTGAAATAGAGTGAGTAAAGCTGCTATTGCTGAAAAAGAGAAGTTCGTTGATGCGTTTGCTGAAGAACTTAAAGCTGCAAAAGCAATCTTGGTAATTGATTACCTTGGCTTAACTGTTGAAGAAGTTACTGACATGCGTAAGGAACTTCGTGAAAACGACGTTAAAATGAAGGTTGTTAAGAATACTTACTTAAGACGTGCTGCTGCTAAGGCTGGTATTGAAGGTCTTGAAGAGACTTTTGTTGGTCCTACTGCTGTAATTTATACTGATAATGCTGAAGATATTACTGAACCAGCACGTATTGTTTCTAAGTACGAAGATAATTATGATGTTATCGACATCAAGGGTGGTATGTTAGAAGGTAAATTGACTTCTAAAGAAGAAATCAAAGAGCTTGCTGCCATTCCTGGACGCGAAGGCTTACTGTCAATGCTTGTTTCTGTATTACAAGCTCCAGTACGCAATTTCGCATATGCTGTTAAAGCTGTTGCTGATTCAAAAGATGAATCTGCAGAATAATTAATGTAATTTATATCTAAAAATTTTGGAGGATAAAATAAGTATGGCTTTAGATACTGATAAGATTATTGAAGACTTAAAAGGTGCTTCAATTCTTGAATTAAATGACCTGGTAAAGGCTATTGAAGATGAATTTGGTGTTTCTGCTGCTGCTCCAGTTGCTGCTGCAGGTGCTGCTGGTGGCGAAGCTGCTGCTAAGACATCATTTGATGTTGAATTGACAGAAGCTGGTCAAGAAAAGGTTAAGGTTATTAAGGCTGTCCGTGATATTACTGGACTTGGCCTTAAGGACTCAAAAGATCTTGTTGATGGCGCTCCTAAGAACGTTAAGGAAGGCGTTTCTGAAGACGAAGCTAATGACATTAAATCTAAGCTTGAAGAAGTTGGCGCTACAGTAACAGTTAAATAATTGTAGTCTGGCTAGCCAAGCTAATAAAGGACGTATTTGCGATAAGCAGATACGTCCTTTTTATATTACTTATTACTATACTTTTAAGTATTATAACTACAAATATCATCTTATAGGATAATAAAAAAGATAGTTATTTATTTATAAAGTTGGTAGTGCTATTATTAAATTAATAATGTACCCAAATAAAAAACTGTAGAAAGAAATTTTTAAAAGGTAGTTAACAGCTATTTTGGAGCTAAAGCTATTTCACAGTGGTGTAATTATTTCAAAGTCAGTTTTTCTAAAAGGCACTAATAAACAAAAGGAGAAATAAATGAAAAAGACTAATTTTCATAAACTTGTGGCTGCGGTAGTAGCAATCACAAGTATTGCAAGTGGGTTATTTGTTGACTCAAGAGTTACTGAAGCTAAGTCAGTATCGGGCAGTATTGTTTTAAAGGCGCCAGCAGTAAAAAGGGTGAAGGTCAAAAAGAAAATACATCTATATAACAATAAAGGGCGCAAGTTAAAGAAAATAGTTTTGAAAAAAGGCAGAAAATTAACTGTTATCAAAAAAGCCCAAAAAATAAGAGGTAAGAAGTTTTATTTTGTGACTAAAAATAGGCTGATTTTGGCTAAAGATGTTACTACTTTAAAAACGAAAGCTAAAAAACCGCAGAACTTGCCAACAAATCCATCTAATACCCAAGATAAAGTAACACCACCAAACTCAACCAATGCAGGTACAACTCAGACTGCTAAAAAGAATGCAAAAATTGAAAGCTTTTCTCTTAGTGAATTTAGACAAGAATTTTTAAAAAAATTGAATGAAGAAAGAGCTCAACGTGGACTTAATGCTGTTAGTGAAGATGCTAATCTTGACGAAATAGTTCAGGAAAGGACAAAATTATTGCCTGATAATTTTGCACACGTAGATGCTGCTGGCAATTTCATTTTGAATGATTTCTTTAATAAAGCAGGAGTTAAGCGTCACAGTACAGCGGAATGTTTAGCAATGTTTCCTTGGGGTGTAGACGTGAATCACTCAGATAATAGTCTGCTTGATGCTACAAAAAATGCAAGTAGTGCGCTAGTTGCTGACAATATGATTTATGAATATATCTATAATGATGCTGAATCTAATTGGGGTCACCGTGACATTTTACTCGATCCTAGTGCTAAAACAATTGGTCTGGGTGCAATAGCAGAAAATGACAGTGAACAAATTTACTCATCAGTTGGCGTAATTTATTAATTACTTAACTCAAATAAAAGCTTTAATTATAAAAATGAAAAATCTAATTATGTTTTTGAATTAGTTTTCTGACATAGTTAGATTTTTATTTTGTTTGCAAAAATACTATTGTCCGCTAAAATTAGTTAGATAAGGTTTTAAGAAATGAGCAAATTATGACTGATAAAGAAAATCAAATGTATTTCACTGAAAATCCTACTTCTGAGCATAATGAACGTGTCATTGACTATCAAGTTAATGGAATTGATCTTAAATTTACTACTGATGCAGGGGTTTTTTCAAAAACGCGGGTAGATTACGGTTCAGGTGTATTAATTAAGGAAATGGCAAATATTGATTTCCCTCAAAATAATATTCTGGATATCGGAACTGGTTATGGTCCTATTGGACTTTTTGCAGCCAAATTTTGGCCCGATCAAACTGTAGATATGGTTGATATTAACCAGCGGGGACTGGTTCTTGCTAAAGAAAACGCTGCAGTTAATGGAATAAAGAATGTCAATATTTATAAGTCAAATGTTTACGATAAAGTTTCTGATGAACCAAAATTTGGTTTAATTGTGACTAATCCGCCTATTCGAGCCGGAAAGAGCGTCGTTTCAAATATCTTAAATGGTGCCAAGGGTCATCTTGTTCAAAATGGTGTTTTATTAGTCGTGATTCAGAAGAAGCAGGGAGAACCCAGTGCGCGCAAATTACTAATTAAAACTTTTGGTAACTGTGTGATATTAAAAAGGGATAAAGGCTACTATGTATTGCAGGCGGTGAATAATTAATGTCATTTTCAAGCGCTGACAAAAAGAATTTGATGCAACTAGCTTTTAAACAGGCCGAAAAAGCGCAAAGCTTGGGGGAAGTTCCAATTGGCGCAGTAATAGTTGCTCCAGATGGACAAGTTATAGGAGAAGGGTTTAACCGGCGCGAATTAGACCAAGACGCGACACAACATGCTGAAATGATTGCAATCAGGCAAGCTTGTTCAAAACTCGATACCTGGCGTTTAATTGACTGTAGCCTTTTTGTCACCTTAGAGCCTTGTCCGATGTGTGCGGGCGCAATTATTAATTGCCGCATTAAAAATGTCTTTTTTGGTGCACTTGATCCTAAAGCTGGTGCAGCTGGCAGCGTGGTTAACCTTTTTGAAATAGCTAAATTTAACCACCATCCCCATGTAATTCGTGGATTATACCGTGAAGAAGCCAGTCAAATGTTGAAAAATTTTTTCAAAGAGATTAGACAAAAGCAGAAAGAAGCAAAAGACTCTGGTAAAAATTTCGCAAATTAGTGGAAAAATACTGTAAAATAAGGTAATATATCTTATGGGCAATGTTTGACCTCCAAAGCGTGTCAGGACCGGAAGGTAGCAGCACTAAGGTTGCTCGGGCATGTGCCTTTTATTAGATAATTACAAACTCTTAACTCTTGCGAAAGAGTTAAGAGTTTTTTACTAGGGAAGACTGATCAATGGCTTATCAAGCGTTATACCGCAAATGGAGACCACGCACTTTTGACAGTGTAATTGGTCAAAATGATATTACGGATACTTTGAAAAATGCAATCAAGCGCGGTACAATCTCCCATGCCTTTTTATTTGCTGGGCCACGTGGAACTGGGAAAACTTCCTGTGCCAAGATCTTTGCCAAAGCTTTGAATTGTACCAACCTGCAAAACGGTGAGCCATGTAATAAGTGTGCTAATTGTCTGGCAGCTGATAAAGGTGCAATGGCTGATATTATGGAGATTGATGCGGCTTCCAATAATGGTGTTGATGAAATACGTGATATCAGAGATAAAGTCAAATATGCACCGACTCAGGGTAAATACAAAGTATATATCATTGATGAGGTTCATATGTTGTCAATGGGAGCATTTAATGCTTTGCTTAAAACCCTTGAAGAACCGCCAGAGCACGTCGTTTTCATTTTAGCAACAACCGAACTGCAAAAAGTACCAGCAACAATAATATCAAGAACTCAGCGTTATAATTTCAAGCGTATCTCGCAAGCTGACCTAGAAAAGCGGATGAAGTATATACTGGAGCAAGAAAAGATTAGTTATGAAGATAAAGCTTTGGCGGTAATTGCTCAGGTAGCTGATGGTGGTATGAGGGATGCTTTAAGTATCTTAGATCAACTGTTGAGTTTTGATAAAAACAAAGTTGAGTATGATTCTGCTCTTGAAATAACAGGATTTGCCGCTAAAGAAAAAATTGAACAGATTTTATTAGCAATATTGAATGAGGATGCAACTAAAGCTTTATCTTTAGCACAAACAGAACTTACAAATGGTGCCAGTTCGAAAAATATTTTGGATGAACTTATTGAAATGGCGACTAATGCCTTAATGGTTATTAAAACCAATGACAGCAGCCAACACTTCTTTTTAAGCAACGATTTTATTGACCAAATTAAAGAAGTTGCTCCTGAACGCTATTTTCAGTTGATTTCTGCGGCTAATACCGCATTAAATGATTTACGCTATACTAACCAGCAGCAAATTCCCTTGGAAGTATTTGTAGTTGAATGTGCTGGGAAAAAGGCAAGCACGGCGGACTCTAAGAATGTTATGTCAGAGTCTGCCAATTCTCAAAATGCTAACAAAGATCTGACAGAAGAAATAGCAACATTAAAAAAGCAGGTTACAGCTTTAACCAAAAAAGTTTCCAGTTTAAGTAAAAAACAAACTAGAAACAGCGATCAGATTTTTCATCTTGATAATTCTGTAAGCAACCGATTTGCTAAAAGTAGTGCGGAAGGTTCTAAAACAAAGTCTGTTGCCAAACCTAAAAAAGCAAGTAAAAGCAGAAAAAAGACCAATGAACAAAATCGTAAGCAAGTTTACCATGTGTTAGAAAATGCCACGAAGGATGATCTCACTACTATTAAAAATGTTTGGCCCGATTTGCAATCTGTTTTGGGTGTTTCGCAAAGAGCTTTGTTAGATGTACTTGAACCAGTTGCTGCTAGTGCCAATCAAGTAGTAATGAAATGTAAATACACCCTTTGGTTTGAAAAAGCTAGTGAAGATGGTAATTTATTAGATATTTTGACTGAAGAAATTGCTAAATTTACTAAGCATAGTTATGAAATAGTGCTAGTACCTGATGAAGATTGGGCCAGGGTACGTAAAGAATTTATACAGAAACATGGTAAAGAATTACTTGATAAGCAAAAACAAAAAGATTCAGAATCTGAACAAAGTGGGTCAGATAATCAGATAGTGGATAAAGCCAAAGAGTTATTTGGTGACACAGTAAATGTTAAAGACTAGAATTTAAGGAGAAAAAATAATGAGTAAAAGACCAAATTTTGGTGCCATGGGCGGTATGAATATGCAACAAATGATGAAACAGGCCAAAAAATTGCAAGAGCAAATGGCTCAGGAACAAGAAAATATTACCGCACAGGAGTTTGTGGGCAAGTCTGCAGATGATTTAGTTGTAGCTACTTTTAGTGGTGATCGTAAATTAAAAAATATTATTATTAAAAAGGATGCAATCGACCCAGATGATCCAGATATGCTACAAGATTTAGTTATTGATGCCGTTAACAAAGGCCTTCAAGAAATTGATCAAGCTACACAGCAAAGTTTAGGTAAGTATACGAAGGGTATGATTTAATTGCAATATCCAGCACCAATCGCGCATTTAATTGATTCTTATATGAAATTACCTGGTATTGGTGAAAAAACAGCAACGAGGCTTGCTTTTTATACTCTTGATATGCCAGATGAAGATGTTCATGGCTTTAGTACAGCACTAAAAGAGGTAAAAGAAAAACTTCATCGTTGTTCTATTTGTGGCAATATTACGGAAAAGGATCCCTGTGCAATCTGCAGTAATCCTGAACGAGACCAATCGACTATTATGGTTGTTGAGCAGCCAAAAGATGTAATGGCTTTTGAAGACATGGGTGAGTATAGTGGTCTATATCATGTCCTGCATGGTGTTTTGTCACCAATGGATGGTATTGGGCCAGAGGAAATTAACATTAAGTCACTGATAGTCCGTCTGCAAAAACAGGATGATGTAAAAGAGGTTATTTTAGCTTTGAATTCAACTCCCGAAGGTGAATCAACAGCGATGTATATTAGTAAACTAATTAAACCTGCTGGAATTAAAGTAACACGTCTGGCTGCTGGTTTGGCTGTTGGCAGTGATATTGAATATGCTAATTCGATTACTTTAAAAAGAGCGGTACAGGGGAGAACTTCAATCTAATGGCACGTAATAAAGTTAAAAAAATGGGTGACGAATTATTAATGGCCACAATTGAAGACTTGCAGGAACAGATTGCTGTTCAAAAAAATCTTGATCCAACAACACTTGATATGTCTGAAGACAATGTAGTATCAGGTAAAATTTTAAGAGCAAAGTATTCTTTTTTATATAATGAAGCTCGTCATCGTCATACAAGATTTAGTGGTTTTTCCAATGCGATTTCAGAATAAAAAGTCCTTCGTGAAAGGACTTTTTATTTTGCGCGAAAATTAAAAGTACGTTGGGGTGTTCATATAAAGAGAACTCTTGTAAAATAGAAACATGGAGAGTTTTATGAAAAGTTATTTTATCAGTTTCGAAGGGCCAGATGGGTCAGGAAAAAGTACGGTTTTAAAGCAGGTTGTAGCTCAAATTGGTCCCAGATTGAAGACACAATATCTAGTAACGCGGGAACCCGGAGGTTCTAAAATTGCAGAAAAAATCCGGCAATTAATTTTGGATCCTGTTAATGAAGAAATGTCTGCTAAAACTGAAGCATTGCTTTATGCAGCTTCTCGTAGTCAACACATGTTTGAAACTGTGATACCGGCTCTTAAAGCTGGTAAGGTGGTTTTCTCTGATCGTTTTGTTGATAGTTCACTTGCTTATCAAGGAGCTGGGCGAGACTTGGGTATTGCTGCTGTGAAACAGATCAATGATTTTGCTACCAGTAAAATTGAACCCGATCTGACTATATTTTTAGATGTTAAACCGCAAGTGGGCTTAGACAGAATTGCTAAAGAGCGAGCTGGTCAAGAAGACCGTTTGGAACAAGAAAAATTAATTTTTCATCAAAAAGTTTACCAGGGTTATCAAGAAGTAAATCGGGCTCATCCCCAAAGAATACGGGTAGTTGATGCAAATAAACCGCTCAATTTAGTTGTAGATGATTGTGTTAAAATAATTGCAAACCGATTACCAGCAGATTTATTAAAGGACTGATTAAAATGAAGTTAATAGTTGCAATTGTTCAAAAAGAAGATGCTAACCGCTTGCAGCGTACCTTTGTTAAAGAAAGTATTCGTGCAACTAAACTTGCTACAACTGGTGGATTTCTTAGTGAGGGTAATACGACTTTTCTTATCGGTATAGATGATAAACATGTTAAACAAGTTTTGCGTGTTATCAAGGATGAATCCAAATCACGTGAAGAATATATGAATCCAAATATGGTAATGACGGGTTTTGATATTAGTAGTCAACCGGTAAAAATTACAGTTGGTGGGGCTACTTGCTTTGTCTTGCCTGTTGAAGAATTTAAGCAATTCTAATGTATGTCAATATTAAGGAAGCGGGCCAGAAGCAAACTGAACTTTTACGTCAGGCACTCGAACAAAATAAACTGGCGCACAGTTACTTATTCGTTGACGCTAATGAAATTCAGGCTTTAAATACGGCCTATTGGTTAGCTTGTCTCTTTAATTGTAGTGGCAGTAAAAAACCAGATGGTACTTGTCAAAATTGCCGGCAGATTATTTCAGGCAATCACCCGGATGTTTTGCTGGTAAGGCCCGAAGGCAAGCAAACTTTGGGCATTGATCAAGTGCGAATTTTAAAAGAAGAATTGGCTAAAAGTCCGGTTCAAAGCAATGTACGTTTCTTTTTTATTAATGAAGCACAAAAATTAACTTTGCCTGCAGCTAATGCTTTGCTCAATTTGCTGGAAGAACCTATTGCACCCGTTGTTACTATTTTAATTACCAATAATACTGATCAAATTTTGCCAACGATTCGTTCACGTACTCAGATTATTAATTTTACGAATAATGAAAAAGAGAATGGCAAAAGTGCGGAATTATTAGCAAATGGCTTTAGTCCTAGTGAAGTTGGCGAGCTAGAAGATACAGCTAAATTAGGTAAAGATACTAAATATTTTTATCAAGAAATGATTGAACATAACTCATTAGCACTTGTCAGCGCGCACCAGTTGGCTGAAATAGCAAGAAGCAAAAGCGAACAAAATTATATTCTCTTTTTGCTTAAGAAATGGGCGCAAGAGGAATTAGAAAATAATCATCAAGATGATGGAGCAAGAATGCTAAAGTATTTGCTTGAAATTGATAAGATGCAGTACAGCAATGTTAGTTTTCGTAATTTACTTGATTTTCTTGCTTTGCAGTGGAAACGGTAGGTGTTCGTGGTGGATTCATATTCAAAGTTGGAGCAGCTTCACGATTCGATGGTTAACATGACCAAAACAATCGAAAGTTTAGAGAATAGTATTTTAGAGACTTTAAAAGAAAATACTGAATTAAAAGTAGAAAATCAATTGCTGCGTGAAAAAATGGACAAAATGAATAATGCCCATAATGGTACCGTAAAAACTCAAAGTGGCCTTGAATCTTTGCGGCAAATATACAGCTCAGGTTATCATATTTGCAATATGTACTATGGCTCTCACCGTGATCCTAATACAGACTGCATGTTTTGCCTGGATATTCTTGATAATTTCGGTGAAAAAAAGAAGAAACATTAAAGGACTGATCAAATGCAGAGGCAAAGTAGTTATGCCCAAGAAAATGGTAAGCTTTATCTAGTACCAACTCCGATTGGTAATTTGGAAGACATTACGATTAGAGCAAAAAAAGTTTTACAGGAAGCTGATTATATTGCAGCTGAAGATACCAGGACTAGTGGCATCCTGCTTGAAAAAATTGGGGTCCATAATCATATGCTTTCTTTTCATAAGTATAATTCAAAAGAAAGAGCGCCCGAATTAATTAAATTAATGACTGAGGGTGCAGTTATCGCAGAAATTAGTGACGCTGGAATGCCCGTAATTTCTGATCCGGGATATATCTTGGTTCAAGAGTGTATCAAAAATAATATTCCAGTTGTCCCTTTGCCAGGTGCTTCCGCCTTTACTACTGCCTTGATTGCTTCTGGCTTTGATGCTCAACCATTTACCTATTATGGCTTTTTACCGCGCAAAAAGACTGAGCAAAAACCCTTTTTTGAACAAATGAATAAAGCGCGCGCGACATCTGTTTTTTATGAAGCACCACATAGGTTGGTGAAAACACTTAATAATATGTCCGAAATTCTGGATTCTGAGCGTCAAATTGTTGTCGCTAGGGAACTGACTAAGATTCATGAGGAGTTTATTCGTGGTACAATCAGTGAAGTAACTACTTATTTTGAACAAAATGCGCCAAGAGGTGAATTTGTAATTTTGGTTTCACCAAATACCAAACAAGCAAAAAAGTTATCCTGGACCGAGCTCTTTACATTAGTAGATCAATTAGTTGCTAAAGGAAAAAGTAAAAAAATGGCTATTAAGGAGACTGCTCAGGAAAATCACGTCTCCAAAAATGAATTATATGAACGTTACCATCAAAAGCAGGTGAAATTATGAAATACAGTGAAAAGCATATTGTAAATTATTATGAGTGTGATGAAAATAAAAATTTAAAATTGCCTGCAATGATTGACTTGATGATGAGCGTCTCAGAGCATCAATTAGATTCAGGTAATGGTAGTACTAACGCCTTGACCAAAAGGGGATTAGGTTGGGTTGTAACGCAGTACCATATTGAAGTTACACGTCTGCCCCATCCAAATGAAGAAATTATACTTACGACTGAACCATTTGGCTATAACCGTTTTTTGGAATATAGAAATTATGTATTTACCGATCAGAATAGCAATGAGCTAATAACAGTAAAGAGTGAATGGGTTTTATTTGATTTAAAGACTCGCAAATTAGTATCAACTGATAAGGAAATGATGGCTGAATTGGGAATACCACTCTTGAAAAAGCTGCCTCGTTTTCCCAGATTGCGGGTTCAGAAAAATTACGATAAAAAAAGGCAGTATCGAGTACGCTATGATGATTTGGATACTAACCATCATATGACTAATGGCCACTATTTTAATTGGTTTCTTGATACGCTTGACCGCGATTTTTTAAAAAATCATATCGTCAAAACTATTGATATTAAATTTAACCTTGAAGTCCGCTATGCGCAAACGCCTTATGCATGCGTAAACTTAATCAAAGATGGTGACACTATAAAATCATTTCATGCGATTGCGGATGAGGACAAAAATGATAAAGCTGTTTGTGAACTAACTTGGCGCAAAATATAATATAATTATTTTTTGTGTTCTAAGATAATTTAATTAAAGAAAGAAAGTGCTGCAAATGACTATTAAAGAAATGTTTAAGGTCGAATTGCGTGATCTTGTACTCTTAGGAATTATTGTCGCAATGAAGATTATTCTTAGTCGTTTTACAGTCGGATCAGCTGTTGTTCATGTAAGTTTGGGGTTCATCGGAAGCGTGATGCTGGGATACCTTTTTGGACCTGTTTGGGGCAGTATTGGCGGTGGAATCAGTGATTTGGTTTCATCAGCTCTATTTGGTAATCAAGGAGGCTTTTTTATCGGCTTTACCCTCAGTGCAATGATTGGTCCGTTTATTTATGGCCTGGTCTTTTATCAAAAGCCAGTCAAAATTTGGCGGATTATTTTGGCAACTCTATTAGTGACAGTTGTTGTTAATATAGGTTTAAATACACTTTGGGTTCATCTTTTATATGGTATTGACTACTCTGTCGCGCTTATTCAAAGAATTCCGAAGGAAGCCATCACCCCCTGGGTGGAAATGATTGTCAATTATTTTGTTTTAAACGCAATTTCAAGAGTTAGGATTAACAGGTAATTTTGAAAAGAGTAAAAATATTTTAGAATGAAAATTTTGAGTATGTCGACCGCGACAAATAATTTAAGTGTGGCTTTAAATGATGGTGCTAAAATAATTACGGAAAAGAATGAATTTGACCAACGTAATCACAGCGGACATTTGGATCCATTAATTGACGAAATTTTAAAAGAAAATGATCTAAGTTTGGCAGAAATCGATCGTTTTGCCGCTGCAATTGGACCAGGTTCATATACTGGTTTACGGATTGGCGTTACGACAGTAAAAATGTTTGCCAGCATTTTACATAAAGATGTAGCAGGCATTTCTACCTTACAAGCATTGGCAGCTAGTTGTGCAGAAAAAGACACTTTAATAGTGGCTGGGATTGATGCTCGTAATGACAATTACTTTGCGGGTGCTTATGTCAATAAGGAAGATGATTCGGGTCCTGAATGTGTAATACCTGATGGGCACTATCATATTGACACACTTTTAAGCGCAGTAGCAGAATATTGTGCAAATAACAATCTGGAAAATGTTATTTATGTTGGTACTGGCTTTGAAAAACAAAAAGAGGCTATCAAAAAGACAAATATCCCCTTTAGTTTTGGCACTGAAAAACAAAATGTTGTTCATGGCGGCTTAATAGGCAAGCTGGCTTTGAATGCTCAACCCGATGATCCCGACCAGTTGTTGCCAAACTATTTGCGGCGCACACAGGCTGAAATTGATTGGCATAAAAAGACCGGAGAAGCATATAAACCTGACAGTAACTATGTGGAAGAAGTTTAAGTATTTCTGGCCTTTTTTGTTTGTAGCACCAAAGAAAAAGTCTGTTGACTTTATACCTGAAAAATTCATTATCAATCACTCTATACTGAATATTAGACAGGCGCAAATTGAGGATATTTCTGCGATCTTGTTACTTGAGCAAAGTTTATATCAAGGAGAGGAGCCTTGGAGTAGAGCAATTTTTCAAACTGAATTAGGGAAAAAGAATTCACTTTATTTACTTGTATTGCAGTCGCAATTGGTAGTCGGGCTAATTGGTATCCGAATTGATAATAGGAAAGCGCACATTACTAATTTAATGGTTGATTCAGCTTGGCAAAAAAGAGGTATAGGTACTTATTTAATTAGAAAAGTAATTGAAGTTGCCCAAGAAAAAGGCTGTGAGGAAGTTAGCCTGGAAGTAAGAGAAGATAACTTAAATGCCCAAAAGTTATATCAAAAATTGGGTTTTGTTACAACTTTCGTTTGGCCCAATTATTATCAGGACTCCCGGCAAAACGCGTTTAACATGGTACTTAAATTGGTAGATGATTGAAAGAAAGGAAATAGAAGTGGTACATAAAAAAGATATCCGGATTTTAGCTTTTGAAAGTTCTTGTGATGAGACTTCGACATCTGTTGTCAAAAATGGCAGAGAAGTTGAAAGCTTGATAGTGGCAACTCAAATTAAAAGTCACCAGCGTTTTGGAGGAGTCGTTCCCGAAGTAGCTAGTCGCCACCACATTGAAGTGATTACGCAAATTACCAAGGAAGCTTTAAGTGAAGCAAAAGTAACCTGGAATGATATCGATGCTATTGCCGTAACTTATGGACCAGGTCTGGTTGGAGCCCTGTTAATTGGTGTTAGTGCAGCTAAAGCTGCTTCAATGGCTACAGGCATCCCCCTAATTGGTGTAGATCATATTATGGGCCACATTATGGCAGCACAATTAAAAGAAGAGATTACTTATCCAGCTATTGCACTGCAAGTTTCTGGTGGTCACACTGAAATTGTTTTACTTAAAGACCCGACTCATTTTGAAATAGTTGGTGATACTAGGGATGACGCGGCAGGTGAGGCTTATGACAAAATTGGACGTGTGCTTGGGGTTAATTATCCTGCCGGTAAAACTATTGATGAATGGGCTCATCAGGGAAAGGATACCTTTGATTTCCCCCGTGCAATGATCAAAGAAGAGGACTACGATTTTTCTTTTTCTGGACTAAAGAGTGCGTTTATTAATACTTATCATCATGCCGAACAAATTAACAAAAAATTAAATAAATACGACTTAGCCGCCAGCTTTCAGGCTGCAGTGATTGATGTTTTAGCAACTAAAACAATTAGGGCGATTAAGCAGTATCAGCCCCAAACCTTTATTATGGGTGGTGGTGTGGCCGCTAACCATGGTTTACGTGACAGAATGAACCAAGAAATAAAGGATTTACCACAAAATATGCGACCAAAAGTCATTTTGCCTGAGTTAAAATTATGCGGAGATAATGCTGCAATGATTGGTGCAGCGGCATACAATTTATATCAGGAAGGAAAATTTGCTGATCTAACTTTAGATGCTGATGCATCATTAGAATTACCTTACGCGTCAGAAATGCTGCAATAAAATAAATAATATCAGGATCAAGACAAAATCCATACGAAAAAAGGCGTTGAGTTCAACGTCTTTTTGTTGTTCTGAAAATAGTTTTTTCCCAGACTCTTTTTTATCATTACGTGTTTTGAGTTCAACTATTTTAAACATTAAATTTATGTGTCAATTATTAATAATCGGGGAGTATACAAAATGACAATTGGTGAATAGCTACAGTATCGGATTGAAAGAACTTTTAGATAGTAGTATTAAAAAACAAAAAATGTCACATATGCTTTAAAAGTCATATGTGACATTTTTTAATTTAGTTTTCTTAACAGATTACAATAAAGTCAAACAGGTAAGGGAGGAAATTAAATGGTTAGTTTACTACATTCATTGATGATCCTAGCTATTAGCATGTTTTAAAGAGTTCAAAAATACAAAATTTGATAATCACTTTGATTATGAATTTTATACGGATAGACTATTAATAAAACTCAAATAAAAACAAGTTTCTACCAATAAATAGGGATACGTTTAAACTTCTAATCAAAAAACAATAAAATTATGGTAGGCTAAATATAGTAATCCTATCATTTTTAAATTAATTTACCATTCAAAAAAGGAGACAATGATGTTAACAGTCCAAAACCTATCGCTCAAAACCAGGCAGCCAATCCTGCACGATTTTTCTTATCAATTTGCACCCGGTCAATTTTATCAAATTGCTGCAGAAAATGGTTCTGGTAAAACAAGTTTCTTGCGTGCTGTTACGGATTTAATTCCAGCTTCTTCTGGTAAAGTCTTATTAGACGGAAAACCATATGCCAAAAATAAGCGTAAGCTTTTTTTCTTTGAAAGCAATGAATGGTTCAACGTCAATTTAACCAGCTTTGATTACTTAAAATTTGTGAAAAAACAATGGCATTCTAATGTCAACCTTGATCAAGAGCTTGATTTGCTGGGTGTCAGTGAGTATGTCAAAGTCCCGATTAAAAAGTATTCGCTCGGAATGAAACAAAAATTGATTGTGGCCATGTACTTAGTTAGTGGCGCTGAATATTACTTGATGGACGAGATTACTAACGGTCTTGATGAAGAAAGCCGCGCAATTCTTTATGAACGACTAAATGATGAGGTAGTTCAGCGTAATAAATGTATTATTCTAACCTCTCACTATAGCAGCGAGATTAAAGTGAATAACTTACACCGACTTGTTTTACAAAAACAAATGATGCACGAGGTAGATCAATGAACTCATATTTTTCATTGCAACTTAAAAAGGTTATTAAACACAATCTAACAATTATTTCACTGGTTATTTTATTATTAATTTCTTTTGCCTTACTATACATGAAGTCTGCACAGCTCACTGCTACTGGTTCTTTGAAAGGAGATGCTCAAGGTCAGATTACCATGAAAAAGGAAGCCTTAAAAGCGGATCGTCAAGCACTCAAACGATATTCACCGCATGGAAAATCATTTAAGGCCACTGAAAAAGATATCAAACAAATTGAAAAGGAATTGAAAAAAGATCAAACCTTTGTAGATAATATTAATCACAATCACTGGAAACGAGTTTATGAGACCAAATTAAAAAGGGAACAAAAAGGCAAATTGACTGATCTAAGTTCAGATGAAAAAGATGGACATAAAAGTATAATACTGCGTTTAAAGTATCTCATAGCTCACCCTATGCCTTATGAAAGCGACAGCGCAGTCACCGGGATACAATTTCTGTTATATTTGAATGCAAACTATTGGCCCATCTTATTTAGTTTGGTAATGATTTTTATTTTGACTTATTTATTTACTGGTTCTTATAAAACTGGTCTTGACATTTCGACTGTCTTGCCAATTAATCGCTTGCAAAATACCCTGACTAATAATATTGTGGGGCTGGTAGTTGTCAGTTTTATTTTTCTTTTACTAAACTTATTAGTTTTCGGTGGAGCAACGAGCATTTTTGGTACTGGTCGCAATGACTATCCTTACATCATTCACCATCTGGTTAGCGGCCACTTGGTGCCAGGAATTGTTCCAACTGCCAAATTGTTGCCCCAAGCTGTTATACTGCAGCTCTTAAATTTCATATTTATGGTTTTGTTTGTACAGCTGATTGCTAAAATTTTTCATAACCAGTTACCGACTCTGTTAGTTTCGCTATTGCTTTTATTAGGCGGTCATTTTGTTACAATTTTTATTATTCCGCTGGAGAAGATTGCGCAGTTGCTTCCTGGTACTTATTTAGGAGTATTAAACATTGTTTCAAACCAAACAGCCTATACAATGAACAATTCTGCTATTAACTTTTCAAATGGTGTGTTTACCTTAATACTAAGTTCTATATTATTATTGTTGTTGGTACTTTTAATTGATCGCCTTACAACTGTTACACATAGAAATGGGAGACTGGCATAATGTCCTATTTGGCTTTTCAGCTTAAAAAAGTATTTAAGAATAAGCTAACCCCCGTTTGCTTAGCAATTCTAGTCTTAATAATGGGTATTGTCTTATTCATGAATATTCGCACTAATCCCCGATTTTCCTTACAGGCGGGAGCTAAATCAGAGATTGCTTATTGCCAAAAAGAAATTAACCGGCAGCAAAGATTACTTAAACATGATAAACAAAAATCAAAAACTGAGATTCACAATGATACTAAAGCTGCTATAAAGCAAAACCAAGATGTAGTTAAGCAAGATAAACAAGTTCTAAATGCGGCAAATAAAGGCAACTGGCGCAAAGCTTACACGATTATGTGGCAACAAAAAAAGCAGGAACAAACTATTAGATCAAATGGTCAAGATTTAGCAGGCCTTAATTCAAAAATAAATATAGAGAAAAAACTGCAATTCTTTAACTATTTACGCCATGAGCCTTTGCCTTATGAAAGTCAGGATATGCCAGTAACAGGCTGGCAGTTCTTACTGCAATTAAATCAGCAATATTTACCTTACGTATTTACTCTTGTTGCTCTGTTTTTACTAACTTTGCTTTTAACTGATTCTTACCACCAAAAGTTAGATACGGCGCAGCTATTACCGCTTGAAAAAAATAATTTAATGATTTCTAATATCATAGCAGGAATAGTCCTGACCCTTGGTAGTTTTTTAGCGATTAATTTAGTATTATTTATTGCAACTTCCTTTATTTCTGGTACAGGTAGTTTAGCCTTTCCTTATATCGTAGGTCAATATACAGGTGGTAGGCCTCTTATTGAATGTGTATCTACTGGCAGTTTTATTATTAAAGTAATTGTATTGCAGGTACTTACCTTCATCTTCGAGGTTGTCCTAGTTCAGTTCCTTGCTCGAATTTTTCGTGATAAATTACCAGCATTACTTATCGCTATTTTACTTGTCCCGGGACTTAACATTGCAACTATGGTAGTTGAGCCGCTGCGTAAGATTTGCGCCTGGCTGCCAATGACTTACCTAAATGCAGTTGACATAGTATCAGGCAATTTAGGAATTAATTATCAAAATGTGCAGTTGAACTATACGACAGGGATTTTAACACTGTGCTGTTCAATTTTAATAATTACTATTATGATTTCACTGTCCAGTCATATAAAATATAAAGAATAAAATTTTATATTTCTTAAATCAACGTTTTTACTTTTAATTTAGTATTATCATGACTTTAGATCGTTCATTTGTTTATTTAAATTATGCTTACTCAAAAGTCTTTTAAAACTAAGTGTAAAAATATATAACAAGTAATAACATACTCGCCATTACAAAATGGAAAACTCATTTCAAAAGAGTCTGGGAAAAGATAGTTTTTTCCCAGACTCTTTATTATCTCTTAAAAATCTTTGTAAAAAGCGATCAAGTTGTATTTGTCACACGGATTAAAATCACAGCTTTCATAAAACATGCGCGTTTTAACGGTATTTTCTGTCAACAAAACTTTCTGTCTTACAGAATTATATTTCTTTAGCACGCTATTGATTAATTTCGTACCAATTCTTCGTCTTTGATAAGCAGGATTAACCAGTAAATCTTGGATATAAGTGATGGTCAGACCATCACCAACTACTCTGATTAATCCAACTAACTGGTTCTGATCATAAGCGCCAATAGCAAAAAGCGAATTTGCAACTGCTTTTTGCAGTAGCCGAGGGTTTTGTGTATAGCAACTCCAACCAACGCTTGTGTATAAATTGATAATTAAAGAGTAATACGTGATTTTCCATGTACACCTTTCCAATTTATTTTTTATAGAACCAGAAATTTATCAAGTTTTGCAAACAAAAAATCAATTAATAGTTAGCGAGGCAATTACTGCAAGTTAAAATATAGAAATAGTAAACAAGAAGGCAGATTTATTCCTATTTTTGTTGTGCTTACTTGATATATTGTTTTAGTCAAAGCTATCCAGTTCAGTCAGTGCCTTTTCCCAAGCATCATTTGCCTCAGCAAGTTGTTTTTGCACTTCAGTGAGCTGTTCCTGCAAGGGGCCTAACTTGTCAAAGTTAGTGGCAATTTCAGGATCAGCCATTTGAGACTGAATATCTTCTTGCTCTTTTTCCAGCTGTTCAATCTTATTTTCAGTATTTTCAACTTCTCTTTGTAACTTACGCTTTTGTGAATCGCGCAATTTTTGCTCTTGATAAGAAAGTTTATTTTTATTTTCGTCTACTTTTGCTGCCGTATTGTTTGCTGCCAACTGGTTCTCTGTAACAATGTTTTGTTTGTTTTTTTCATCTAAATAATAGCTATAATCACCCTCGTAAACATGAGCACTACCATTTTTGATCTCCACAATTTTATTAGCTAACTGATTAATGAAATAGCGATCATGTGACACAAACAACAAAGTACCATCAAAATCCTGTAAAGCTTTTTCTAATACTTCTTTGGCCTCAAGATCCAAATGGTTAGTAGGTTCATCCATCAGCAGAAAGTTGTTATGCTCTAGTGACAAAACCGTTAATGTTAATCTGGCCTTTTGACCACCTGAAAGTTGCCCGACAGTTTTATCAATATCCTTTGCCGTAAATAAGAAACTGGCTAGAATCGACCTCACATCTTTTTCAGGCATTGTTTTATGACGGTCCCAAACGGTGTCAATCACCGTTTTAGTTGGATCAAGTCCTTGTAGTTCCTGATCATAATAGCCGATATCTAGCGAAGCACCATATTTAATTGAACCTTTTTTCGGCTTTAATTCTTTCATAACGGTTTTTAGTAAAGTTGACTTACCAATACCATTTTGACCAATAACGGCTACGCGGTCGCCTTTATTTATTTGCAGAGAAATATCGTGCACCATTGTTTTTGTCGGATAGCCAATTGTTAAATCACGTAAAATTAAAACTTCTTTACCTGAAGGCCGCTCGCTTTGGAAATTAATGCGCACTTTATTTTTGTGCTTTGGGGGAGTAATTCTTTCCATTTTCTCCAATTGCTTGCGGCGGCTTTGTGCTCGTTTAGTAGTTTTGGCTCTGACAATATTTTTTTGAATAAATTCTTCGTCTTTTTTGATTTGCTCTTGCTGCTTTTCATACGCTTCTTCTTGCTGCCGATCACGCAGCTGACGTTCAGCAACGTATGCGGAATAATTCCCCTTAAAGACAGTTAATTTTCCAAATTGCAATTCAAAAATCTGTGTGGCTAAATTATCTAAAAAATACTGATCGTGGGAAACAACTAAAATAGCACCAGAATAGTTTTTTAGATAACTTTCCAGCCAGTCCAAAGTGTCTAAATCAAGGTAGTTGGTAGGTTCATCAAGTAACAGTAGAGCAGGTTTGCGCAGTAGCAATTTAACAAATGAGAGTCTTGTTTTTTCTCCTCCGGAAAGACTTGCGATCTTTTTGGACCAAGTTTCTTCAGGAAAGCTAAAGCCATTCAAAATACTTTTGATATCAGCCTGATAGGTATACCCTCCTTGCTGCTCAAAGTTGAATTGCAGTTGATCATACTGTTTTAACAAATCTCTTCTTTTAGGGTTAGCAGCAATGTCTTGCTGTAAACTTGTGATTTTTTTACTCATATTAATTAAGGAAGTAAAAACGCTGAGCATTTCTTCCCAAATCGTTTTACTTTCATTTAGACTATTTTCCTGAGCAATGTAGCCGACATCTATGTTTTTATTAATTGTGAAGTCACCATGTGTGGCTTCTTCCTCGCCAGTCATAATTTTAAGCAGGGTTGTTTTACCAATCCCGTTAGGTCCAATCAGACCAATTCTGGCATTTGCGTCAATTGAAAAATTGACATTTTTAAATAATGTGTTGGCACCGAATTGTTTTTCTAAATCGTGTCCTTGTGCAATTATCATAATTTTTCACCTAAAAACCATTTTAGCATACGTATTGAATTTCTTGTGTGAGAGTTTGACAGATATATGAAAGAAAAAGTGCAAAAATAAAGCCTTTTTATGCTTAAATAAATAAAAATACTAATTCCTATTATCAAGCCTGTTACTATTATGCTAAAATTTAAAAGATTGTGAAAAAAATGTTTGCAAATGGCGTAAATTTATAGGTAAAATAGAATTGATTGCTGAGAAATTCACAAGAACGAATTACATATACTTAATTAAGTTGGAGGCTTTTTAAATGGAAAAAATCAAAATACCAACGGCAACGGCTAAAAGGTTGCCGTTATATTACCGTTATCTTATTATATTAAATGAGGCTGGCAAAGAAAAAGTTTCCTCAACTGAGTTGTCTGAAGCTGTCCAGGTAGATAGTGCATCAATCAGACGTGATTTTTCTTATTTTGGCGCTTTGGGTAAAAGGGGTTATGGCTACGATGTTAAAAGTTTACTTTCTTTTTTTAAAAAGATTTTAAACCAAGACACTCTAACAAATGTTGCTTTGGTTGGTGTAGGTAACTTAGGTCATGCTTTATTAAATTACAATTTTAAACGCTCAAATAATATTCGCATTTCTTGTGCTTTTGATATTGATGAGAAAATTACCGGCAGAATTCTAAGCGGTGTGCCTGTCTATGATATGAGCGAACTCAAAAAGCAGCTTAGTGACCAACAGATTTCTATTGCAATTTTAACCGTTCCATCTGTGGCTGCTCAAAAAACTGCTGATGATATGGTAGAGGCTGGTATTAAGGGGATCATGAATTTTACCCCAATTCGTTTATCTGCACCAAGTGGCATTAGAATTCAAAACGTTGATTTGGCTACTGAGTTGCAGACACTTATTTACTTTCTTGATTCAGACAAGAAAAAATAGTTTTAAAAAGCAAATTAGCACTTTTTTACTCAAAGTGCTAATTTTTTCTTGCATTTTTTCATAAAAGGGGTTATTATCATAAATGTAAGTTAGCACTTGGCAAATAGGAGTGCTAATGGCACATAAAAGAGATTAAAATTTAATTTTAGGAGGGACAAACGTGTTACAACCAATTGGTGATCGCGTGATCGTAAAAGTTAAAGAAGAAGAAGAAAAGACTGTAGGCGGAATCGTCCTGGCTTCTAATGCTAAACAAAAGCCGACAGAAGGTGAAGTAGTTGCTGTTGGTGAAGGTAGCTTTGCTGAAAATGGTAACAAGATACCTATGTCTGTTAAGGAAGGCGACGTTGTTTTATACGACAAGTATTCTGGTACAGATGTTAAATACGATGGTCAAAAATATTTAGTCCTTCACGAAAAAGATATTTTAGCAATTGTTAAGTAATTAAGGAGCGTATAAAAATATGGCAAAAGAAATTAAATTTTCAGAAAAAGCAAGACGTTCCCTGTTAAAGGGCGTTGACAAATTAGCCGATACTGTTAAGGCTACAATTGGTCCTAAGGGTAGAAACGTTGTTTTGGAGCAATCATACGGTAATCCAGATATTACTAACGACGGTGTGACAATCGCCAAAGCGATCGAATTAAAAGACCACTACGAAAATATGGGTGCTAAGTTAGTTGCAGAAGCAGCACAAAAGACAAATGATATTGCCGGTGATGGTACTACTACTGCTGTTGTTTTAACCCAAGCAATTATTCGTGAGGGTATGAAGAACGTTACTGCCGGTGCTAACCCTGTTGGTGTTCGTCGCGGTATTGAAAAAGCTACAAAAGCTGTAGTAAATGAATTACACAAGATTAGTCATACTGTTTCTTCAAAAGACCAAATTGCTCAAGTTGCTTCAGTTTCTTCAGCTTCAAAAGAAGTTGGTGATCTAATTGCTGATGCAATGGAAAAAGTTGGTAATGATGGTGTTATCACTATTGAAGACTCACGTGGTATCGAAACTGAATTATCTGTAGTTGAAGGTATGCAATTTGACCGTGGCTACCTTTCACAATACATGGTAACTGATAATGACAAGATGGAAGCTGATCTTGACAATCCATATATCTTAATTACTGATAAGAAGATTTCTAACATTCAAGACATCTTGCCATTGTTACAAGAAATTGTTCAACAAGGTAAATCACTTTTAATTATTGCCGATGATGTTTCTGGTGAAGCTTTGCCAACATTAGTTTTGAACAAGATTCGTGGTACATTCAATGTCGTTGCTGTTAAAGCTCCTGGTTTTGGTGATCGTCGTAAAGAACAATTACAAGATATTGCTGCTTTAACTGGTGGTACAGTTATTACTGAGGACTTAGGTCTTGAATTAAAGGACACTAAGATTGACCAATTAGGTCAAGCTCGTCGCATTACTGTAACTAAGGACTCAACTACTATTGTTGATGGTTCTGGTTCAGATGAAGCAATTAAAGATCGTGAAGATTCAATTAGAAAGCAAATTGCAGAAACCACTTCTGACTTTGATAAGAAGAAATTACAAGAGCGCCTGGCTAAATTAACTGGTGGTGTCGCTGTTATTCATGTTGGTGCTGCTACTGAAACTGAATTAAAAGAACGCAGATACCGTATTGAGGACGCATTGAACTCAACTCGCGCTGCTGTTGATGAAGGCTACGTCGCTGGTGGTGGTACTGCTTTAGTAGATGTTAAGGATGCTGTTAAAGACCTTAAAGGTGACAATGCTGATGAACAAACAGGTATTAATATTGTCTTAGAAGCTTTGACTGCCCCAGTTCGTCAAATTGCTGAAAATGCTGGTGAAGATGGTTCAGTTATCTTGAATAAACTTGAAGGTCAAGAAAACGAAGTTGGTTACAATGCAGCTAACGGTAAATGGGAAAACATGGTTGAAGCCGGAATTATCGACCCAACTAAGGTAACCCGTACTGCTTTACAAAATGCTGCTTCTATTGCTGCTTTGCTGTTGACTACTGAAGCCGTTGTTGCCGAAATACCAGAAGAAAAACCTGCCGCTGATCCAAATGCAGGTGCTGGCAATCCAGGTATGATGTAATTTAGTTTTTATTAGTTAATTAATAAATCCTACTAGCAATCCTGTGGGGCTTGCTGGTAGGATTTTTTGTTTAATATACAAGTTATCAGAATTTAATATTTAAATACTGCCTTTACATTAGGAAGGAATATTAGTGGAATATTTAAGTTTACTAGGTATCGTAGTGATAGTAATTGGCTTTGCGCTAGGACTTGATACCATAGCCGTGGTTATTATTGCTGCTTTAGTGACAGCGTTAGTTTCAGGAATAGATTTTGTCTCGTTTTTGACGATTTTGGGCAAAGGATTTATGGATAACCGAATGGTTTCCTTGTTTTTTCTGACTTTACCAACAATTGGCATTTTGGAAAGACATGGTTTAAAGCAGGCGGCTGTTAATTTGATTAAAAAAATGAAGAAGCTGACACCAGGTCGCATTTTTGATATTTATTTAGCAATTCGAGAAATTGCAGGCGCCTTTGGTATATCTCTGCAAGGACACGTACAATTCATTGCTCCTCTGATTAATCCTATGGCGCAAGCAGCTGGTAAAATTAATAGCAAATTGACTGCTTTGGAAGTTGACCAAATTAAAGGCAGGGCGGCTGCAACAGAGAATTTTGGTAATTTCTTTGCACAAAATTTATTTGTGGCCTCTTCAAGCGTTTTACTGATTGCAAGTACTATGAAATCTTTGGGTCATCCGGTGGATCCTAGTGGTATAGTTTTATATACTTTTCCAGTTGCAATCATCAGTTATATTTTATGTGTACTTTACAATCATGTGTTTGACCAAAAATTACTAAATCAACAAGAAAAGTAGGGGAAATAATGGATACTTTAATCAATAATATTTTACTAGCATTCTATATCTTAATTGGGCTATTTTTCTTGGCTGCAGCTATTGAATCCTGGCGTGATCAATCAAATCCCGTGCGCTGGGGTACAGGGCTATTCTGGTTATTGTTTGCAATATTATTTTGCTGCGGGCAATGGCTGTCGAATACAATTAACGGTGCAATTATTATAATTATTGCCTTGTTATCTCTATTTAAACAGGTTCGCGTAGGGCACATCAGGGATTTAGACGAGAAAGTTGCTCAACAAACTGTTAAACGCATTGGTAACTGGATCTTTTTGCCAAGTATCTTGTTAGCAGTTTTAGCTTTGTTAATAGCCCAATTTACTGATCTGGGTGGTCAAGTAGGTATAGGTGTAGCAGCGATTGTTTCACTTATTTGCGCACAGATTCTGACTAAAGCAAATGTCAAAGTTGTATATGAGGATACTCAGAGAATGGTCCGCTCTGTGGGGTCTGCTGGAATCCTACCACAGTTGCTTGCAACTCTTGGTGTGGTGTTTACAGCTTCTGGTGTTGGGCAAGTGACTGCTAAAGCTATTTCCGGCCTTTTTCCTATTGGAAATCATTTGTTAGGAGTTACACTTTATTGCGTTGCCATGGCATTGTTTACTGCCATTATGGGTAATGCGTTTGCGGCTTTTGCAGTTATTACTGCTGGGATTGGCATCCCATTTGTTGTAGCACAAGGTGGTTCACCCGTTGTAGTTGCAGCTTTAGGAATGACTTCGGGCTATTGTGGTACATTACTAACACCAATGGCAGCTAATTTTAATACTTTGCCTGTTGCTCTTATGGAAATGAAAGATCAATTAGGTGTAATTAAGCAACAATTTCCGATCGCAATTAGCATGTTGCTCATTCAAATTATTCTAATGTACTTTTTGGCATTTTAAGATAGTGAGGAGAAATATAATGAAAATTCTTGTAACAGGTTTTGATCCATTTGGTGAAGATAAAATTAATCCTGCAATTGAAGCAGTTAAACGACTGGATAATGAAATTGCTGGAGCACAAATCGTAAAACTGGAAATACCAACTGTTTTCGGTGATTGTGCCGACGTGGTTCATGCAGCTATTCTTAAAGAAAAACCTGATTATGTGTTAAATATTGGACAGGCTGGTGGTCGCTACGGCCTAACGCCTGAGCGTGTAGCTATTAATTTTGATGATAGTCGCATTGCCGATAATAAAGGATACCAGCCTCTTGCCACTCCTATTCATGAAGACGGTCAAAATGCATATTTTACGCAACTTCCTGTTAAAGCAATGGCGCGTGCAATTCGGGAAGCTGGACTTCCAAGTTCAGTCTCTACAACAGCGGGTACATTTGTCTGCAACCACATTATGTATCAAGTGCAGTATATGATTGATAAAGAATTTCATGACTTAAAAGCTGGCTTTATGCACATTCCGTATCTACCAGAACAAGTTGTTGCTAAACCAGAAACTCCTTGTCTGAGTTTGGCAGACGATGTAAAGGGAATTACAGCTGCCATTAGTGCAATTGTTAAGATGGATGGCAAGAAAGATTTGGAAAGTATTGAAGGACATATTGCCTAAATTTTGGATTTATTTATATGCGAAAGTAATAATTGCAGCTAAAAAACATATTGTGAGAAGAGATCGTTTTACTTGCGGTCTTTTTTCTTTTAATGAATAGTTTAGCGTATAATAATAACAGTAATGCAGAAAAGAAGGAGAATAATGGCGCAAACAAACCTGACTCCGATGATGGAGCAATATCACCAAATCAAAAAGCAGTATCCCGACGCTTTTCTTTTTTATCGGGTTGGCGATTTTTACGAATTATTTGAAGACGATGCGGTTAAAGGTGCACAAATTTTAGAATTAACTTTGACTCACAGGTCAAACAAAGCAGAAAACCCTGTCCCTATGGCAGGAGTACCTCATGTAGCGGTTCAATCTTATGTTGATACACTGGTTGAAAAGGGTTATAAGGTGGCTTTATGCGAACAACTTGAAGATCCGAAAAAGGCCAAAGGAATGGTTAAACGTGGTATTATCCAACTCGTGACTCCTGGAACCTTGATGAATGATAAACCAAGTGAAGCCAAGGAATCGAATTATCTTACATCAGTTGTGACTACTAAAAGTTGTTTTGGACTAGCATACAGTGATTTATCGACTGGTGAGATTTATGCTACCCATTTGAAGAGCTTTGCGGCTGTTTCAAACGAATTATTGTCTTTGCGTACCCGTGAAGTTGTTTTTAATGGTCATTTAAATGATCAGGATAATGATTTTTTTCATAAAGCAAATATTACCGTATCAGAACCTGTTGCATTAACTGGCAAGCATGCGGAGATTTCGTTTGCTGAACAGAATCTGACAAACTCCGCTGAAAAAGCTGCTGTAAAACAGCTAGTGGGATATTTATTACAAACTCAGCGTCGCAGCTTAGCCCATTTACAGGTCGCTAAAAGCTATGAAGTCAATCAGTATTTACAAATGTCTCATACCGTGCGGGATAATTTAGAGTTGACGGCATCAGCAAAAACGGGTAAGAAAATGGGTTCACTTTTTTGGGTGCTTGATAAAACGCATACCGCAATGGGTGGCCGATTGTTAAAACAATGGCTGGCTCGGCCATTATTATCCGTTGAGCAGTTAAACAGACGCCAAGAGATGGTGCAGGCGTTAATTGATGAGTACTTTACCCGGGAAAATATTAATGATGCACTTAAGGGAGTTTATGACTTAGAACGTTTAACGGGACGAATTGCTTTTGGTAATGTCAATGCCAGAGAATTATTACAATTAGCTCATTCTCTTAATGCTGTGCCAACAATTTTGACAGCAATGCAAAAGGCTGAAAATAAAAATATGCAAAATTTTGCCAGACAAATTGATCCTTTAAAAGGAATTGCTAAATTGATTACCGCTACTATTGTTGATCAGCCTCCAATTTTGACAACTGAAGGAGGATTAATCAAGGATGGTGTTGATAGTCAATTAGATCGTTATCGGGATGCTATGAATAATGGTAAAAAGTGGCTAACTGAAATGGAGCAGAATGAACGAGCTCAAACGGGTATTGATAATTTAAAAGTTGGTTATAACAAGGTCTTTGGTTACTATATTCAAGTTACAAATTCAAATAAGAGTAAGGTTCCGCTTGACCGTTATACTCGTAAGCAAACTTTGACAAATGCAGAGCGTTATATCACTCCAGAACTTAAAGAACATGAAAGTCTTATTTTAGAAGCACAAACTAAATCAACAGATTTGGAATATGATTTATTTGTGAAATTAAGAGAGGAAGTTAAGAAGTACATTCCAGCCTTACAAAAGTTAGCAGGACAAGTAGCTGAACTTGATGTCTTCTGCTCTTTTGCTCAGGTAGCTGAAGATAATAATTATTGCAGACCTCATTTTCATACCAATAATCAAGACGTTAAGGTAGTATTAGGACGTCACCCAGTAGTTGAACAAGTGATGAAAGCAGGATCCTTTATTCCTAACGATGTTAAGTTAACAGAAGATACCAATATTTTTCTAATAACGGGTCCTAATATGTCAGGTAAAAGTACATACATGAGGCAGATGGCTCTTATTGTCGTAATGGCTCAAATAGGATCATTTGTACCAGCCGATAGTGCTGATTTGCCTATTTTTGATCAAATTTTTACTCGTATTGGAGCAGCTGATGATTTGATTTCTGGTCAAAGTACCTTTATGGTTGAAATGACCGAAGCAAATGATGCTTTACAACATGCCACTAAACGTAGCTTAGTTTTATTCGACGAAATTGGTCGGGGGACAGCCACTTATGATGGTATGGCCCTTGCCGGTGCAATTGTGCAATATTTACATGATGAAGTTGGAGCCAAAGTTTTATTTGCTACACACTTTCACGAATTAACAGCCTTGGAACAGACTTTACCTCATTTAAAAAATATTCATGTGGGAGCAACCGAAGAAAATGGCAAGCTGATTTTTCTGCACAAAATTTTACCAGGACCTGCAGATCAAAGTTATGGCATCCATGTTGCACAACTTGCTGGTTTACCTAGAAAAGTTTTACGCAAAGCTACCAAGTTGCTTAAAAGACTTGAAGCTCAAGGTAGTAATTTGGGACCGGCTGCAACACAACTTGATTTATTTAGCACAAGTAATGAGCCGGATGAGGAACAACCAACTGGTGTAGAGTCAGATTCTGCAACTGAATTAACTGACAAAGAAAAAGATATCCTAGATGAGATTTCCAATCTTTATTTGGCAGATCAAACACCGTTGCAAGTGATGCAGCTGGTGGAAAATTGGCAAGAGGATTTAAAGGATGAAAACTAATCATGGCACAAATACATGAGCTTTCAGTTAATCTGTCTAACCAGATAGCTGCTGGAGAAGTAATTGAAAGACCGGCAAGTGTGGTCAAAGAATTGATTGAGAATGCGATTGATGCAGGTAGTAGCAGGATTAGAATAGACTTTATTGATGCTGGTTTGAAACAGATTGTAGTTCAAGATAACGGCTCTGGAATTCCTAGTGATCAGATTGATCTTGCTTTTACCAGACATGCTACCAGCAAAATAAAAAGTGAACATGATTTGTTTAATGTCAATACCTTAGGCTTTAGAGGAGAAGCTTTAGCCTCGATTGCTGCAGTTAGTCATGTTGAAATTTTAACTAATTCTTCTGGAGCAATAGGAACGCGTGCTGAATTTTCTGCTGGTGTTAAAAAAATGCAGGAAGATGCTGCAGCAAGACAAGGTACTCAGATAACTGTCAAAGATTTGTTCTATAATACCCCGGCACGATTAAAATATTTGCGCAGTCCCAGGACTGAAATTATGAAAACAGTAGATATTGTTAATCGCCTTGCATTAGGATATCCCGAAATTGCGTTCACTTTAATGAATGAAGGAAAGATACTGCTTAGAACTGCTGGTAATAATAATTTACGCCAAACGGTATCAAGTGTTTATGGCCGCAATATTGCCGAACGAATGCTGCCTTTTAAAGGTAGTGACAATGATTTTGAAGTGAGAGGTTTAATTTCCAAGCCAGAACTTACACGATCTACTCGTAATTTTATTTCCATTTTGCTCAACGGGCGTTATATTAGAAATTTTAAGTTGGCAAGTGCAGTATTGGATGGTTATGGTAATAATCTTACTGACAGACATTATCCTATTGCAGTCATCAAAATAAAGACAGATCCTTTATTAGTTGACGTCAACGTTCACCCCACAAAGCGGGAGGCTCGCTTATCTAAAGAAACAGAATTGAGTCGCTTGATTACCAGTGCTATTAGCAGCGTACTTCTGAAAAATGACGTGAAATCTGATGCATTGAGTAATTTAAATTCAACTAAAGAAGATACACTGGTTGATCAACTTAAGTTTAATTTAAATAAAAATGTGGTAGAAACGAAAAGGCCAGATGCAGGAGTGGATGAAATTAATGAACAGCCTCCAGCAGAAATTAAGCACATTCAGCATTCACAGTATGTGAATTTGGATACTCCGCGAGACGATGAACATTATCTCATAACTGCGACATGGGATGATAATGTTGTCAAGCAGTGTAGCTTAACGCCCTTTACTAGTAAAAACTCTAATAATGAGATTATTTCTAATGGTGATGAAGTGTTGGCTGCCAGCCTACCTGAATTAAGTTTTGTTGGACAAACCAGTATTTTTATTATTGCTGCAAATAATGATGATCTATACTTAATTGATCAAGTTGCAGCAAGAAGATTGCTTTCTTTTCAAAAAATCATGCGGGAATTATCTAACTCCAAAATTAGCCAACAGGGGCTACTCAGTCCTTTAATTTTAGAATTTGGTAACCTGGATTTTTTACAAATAAAAGAAAAAATGGCAGACATCAGAAAAATTGGGATTTTTTTAGAAGATTTTGGTCAGGATACCTTTATTTTAAGATCTTATCCCACTTGGCTGAAACAAAATGTTGAGCAATCTGTTCGTAAGATTTTAGACCTGTTTTTAAATGTTGCTCAAAGCAATTCTCAAAATTTAATAAAAAGAATTGCGGCTGATCAAGCTCAACGAGAAGTTTCGGGGCGTAAAAAATTGACGGTTGCTGATTGTGGTGCAATTTTGACCGATCTGCGGCAAATTGCTGATCCTTATCATGACGCTAAGGGGAATTTGGTAATTGTGCGCATTAGACAAAGTGATTTACGCAAAATGTTTAAGAGGAATAAATAAGATATGTATGAATATTTTCAGGGTATTATTGTTACAATAAAACCTGATTTTGTAGTAGTTGATGTAAATGGAATTGGCTATAAAGTTTTTAGTCCCACACCTTATGCTTATCAAGAAGGACAAAAGGCGCGAGTTTTTATTGAACAAATTGTACGGGATACCGGTATCACTTTATATGGCTTTCAAACTGAGGATGATAAGGGACTGTTTTTAAAGCTCTTAAGTGTAAGCGGTATTGGCCCTAAGTCTGCTTTGGCAATCATGGCGGCTGAAGATAGTGATTCATTAGCAGAGGCAATTGAACAGGGTGAAGTAAAATATTTAACTCGTTTTCCAGGCGTTGGAAAAAAGACTGCTTCACAAATTGTGTTGGACTTAAAAGGTAAATTGGGAAGCTTTGTTAAGAATGCAAATAAAGCGGCTTCCTCAGAAATATCTCCTGAACTAAATGACGCATTATTAGCATTATTAGCGTTAGGATACACTAAAAAAGAAGTGGATAGAATTACTCCGGCTTTAATTGCTGAGGAAAAAACAACTGCGGATCAGTACATTAAAAAAGGGTTGGCACTTCTCTTAAAGAAGTAAATCTTGTTATAATGAAAATGACATTTTAAAGGGAAGTGAAACAGGTGGCAGAAGATAAAAATAGTATTGTTTCTGGAAAAGTTCAAGGGCAAGAAGAAGAACAAGCTGAGTTTTCTTTGCGCCCCCAGACTTTAAAAGAGTACTTGGGTCAAAAACGCGTTAAAAAAGAAATGGCAGTTTATATTAAAGCTGCCCAAAAAAGGGATGAAGCTCTAGACCATGTGTTATTGTATGGCCCTCCTGGACTGGGTAAAACAACATTAGCTTTTGTGATAGCTAACGAACTTGGTGTGCATCTAAAAAGTACAAGTGGCCCAGCGATAGAAAAAGCGGGCGATTTGGTTGCCCTTTTAACTGATCTTGATCCCGGAGATATTTTATTTATAGATGAAATTCATCGTCTTGCCAAGCCTATTGAAGAAGTCCTTTATTCCGCAATGGAAGATTATTATGTTGATATTGTAATTGGAGAGGGACAAACTACTCACGCTGTTCACGTTCCCTTGCCCCCGTTCACTCTTATAGGTGCTACCACTTTGGCTGGCCAGCTGTCAGCTCCTTTACGTGATCGATTTGGTATAGTTGAACATTTGCAATATTACACTGTTGAAGAACTTGAAAAAATAATTTCTCGTTCCAGTAAAGTTTTCAATATTGAAATTGAACCTCAGGCAGCACAAGAATTAGCTCGCAGATCACGGGGAACTCCCAGAGTAGCCAATAGGTTATTAAGACGAGTACGAGATTTTGCCCAGGTGAAAGGAGAAAAAGTAATTTCTTTTGCAACCACAGCAAGTTCTCTTCAACAATTGCAGGTTGATGAAGAAGGATTAAATCAAACAGATCGCAAAATTTTACGGGTAATTATTGAAAATTATCATGGTGGACCAGTAGGAATTAGAACATTAGCGGCTAACACTGGTGAGGACGTAGAGACGATTGAATCCCTTTATGAACCATATTTAATGCAAAACGGTTTTCTGTTAATGACACCTAGGGGAAGAATGGTAACAGAAAAGGCTTATATTCATTTGGGTCTGCCGCTACCAAACAAGTAATGCAAATGTTTGTTATTTTCTGTATAATAAATATTTAGACAATAATTAATTTTAATTTGAGGAGTGTAAAAGTGAATAATTTATTTTTAGCACAGGCTAATAATGCAGGTAGTAGTATGTGGACAATCATAGTTTTTGTAGTTTTGATTGCTTTCATGTACTTCATCATGATTAAGCCACAAAAAAAGCAGCAACAAAAGAAAATGGAAATGATGAACCAATTGAAAAAGGGTGATAATGTCATTATGATTGATGGCCTTCACGGCAAAATTGATTCAGTAAATACTAAGGATAAAACGGTTGTGCTGGATGCTGATGGCATTTACTTAACATTTAGTCGAATGGCAGTACAACAAATCTTACCGGCTAATACTGCAAGTGCTGAGCCTGCACCAACACCTTCAACTTCTGCTGACGCTAAAAAACAAGCAGATAGTGAACCTGCTCAAGATTCAAAAGAAGAGCAAAAACCTGCTGCTCCTGCAGAAAAGCCGACTGCTGCAAAACCAGCTGATGAAACTCCAGATGATGGATCAAAAGAAAATTAAAAAATCGTAAGTGCCTTATGGGCACTTTTTTGTTAGTAAAATTATTTGATTTAAAAAGTAAATATTGCTCAACGCGCGAGTTTACCGGCAAAATAGTATAAAATGAAATTAGTGTAAAAAGGTATGAGAAAGGATTTTTTCATGAATAACATTCCAGTAGTAATGATTATTTTTGGTGGTAGTGGTGATTTAGCGCATAGAAAGCTGTATCCTGCACTTTTTAATTTATACGAACAGGGCCTGATTCACGATAATTTTGCTGTTATTGCAACAGCGCGGCGACCGTGGTCACATGATTTTTTGCGTAAACAAATATGCGATGCTGTGCACGAAACGCATGCTGAAGTAAACGAAAATGATCTAGTTGCTTTTGCCAGTCATTTTTACTATCAGTCACACGATGTAACCAATGTTGAACATTATGAGACACTGAAGAATTTGGCACAAGAATTAGATGATCGTTATAGCGCGCAGGGAAATCGTATCTTTTATATGGCAATGGCTCCCAAGTTCTTTGGCACAATCGCTGAACATATTAAAGATCAGCATTTGACTAGTACCGGTTTTAAACGTATTGTTGTTGAAAAACCCTTTGGAAGAGACTTGGCGAGTGCAGAAGAATTAAACAAGCAGATTACTGCTTCTTTTGCTGAGGATGATATTTTTAGGATTGACCATTATTTAGGTAAAGAAATGATTCAAAATATCTTGCCTATGAGATTAACTAATCCTTTAATTAAAAACATATGGAATAATCAAAATATCAAAAATGTTCAAGTCACTTTAGCAGAACAGCTGGGAGTCGAAGCTCGTGGCGGCTATTATGAAACTTCAGGAGCTTTACGTGATATGGTGCAAAACCATATTTTTCAGATTATCACTCTTCTGGCAATGCCGGAACCAAAGGATTTGACTTCGCAAAGTATTCACGAAGCTAAGCAAAAACTTTTGGACAGTATGATAATCCCGACAGAAAATGAGATTGCGCGTCATTTTGTGAGGGGACAATACTTGGGTAGTGATGTTACCTTTGGCTATCGTCAAGAACCAAATGTTGCTGCAGACTCAAATACAGAAACTTTTGTTGCCGGAGAGGTTAAATTTAAAAAAGGTCCACTTGCTGATTTGCCGATTTATTTTAGAACCGGCAAAGAAATGCGCGAAAAGAAAAACAGAATTGATATTGTTTTAAAACACATGTCTAATCAATACGGTAAGGCTCATTCAAACAACATATCAATTATAATAGATCCACAAATGCAAATTTTTATTACTATTAATGGTAAAAAAATTAATGAACCTGGAATTCGCAGGGAAAATCTAAGCTATGGCTTTACAACTGAAGACCAAAAGCAGGTACCAGATGGCTATGAGCGCTTACTGCATGATGTTTTTGTTAATGATTCAACCAATTTTACTCATTGGAGCGAATTAAAGAATTACTGGAAATTTATTGACCATGTTGAAGAAACATGGCAAAAAGAAAATGAAAATGGTCAAGAGCCAGAACAATACCTGCCGTATAGGATGGGGCCAAAATCAGCAAATAAAATTTTTGAATCACCTACCGAGCGCTGGATTTATGAGTGACTTTGACGATGGTCTTTTACCACAAAATGACACTCACAGAAAGATTATCCACCTTGATATGGATGCCTTCTATGCTGCAGTGGAAACACGTGATCATCCCGAACTAAAAAATAAGGCGTTGGTGATTGGTCAAGATCCCAGAAATTATCATGGTCACGGCGTTGTTGCTACGGCCAATTATGTTGCACGTCAGTATGGCGTTCATTCGGCTATGCCATCAATTAAAGCTTTAAAGCTTATACCGAAGAATAAACTGGTATTTAAGAGTCCTGATTTCAAAAAATATCATAGTGTTTCTGTTGAAATTCATCAGTTGATGCACGAAATTACTGACAATGTTCAGTCTATTGCACTTGATGAAGCATATTTAGATGTTACCGAAAATAAGCTGGGACTAACTTCTGCTTTGCAAATCGCGATTGATCTGCAGGTAAAAATAAAAAAGGAAACAGGTTTAAATTGTTCATTTGGCGTAACTTATAACAAATTTTTAGCAAAAATGGGCTCGGAATATTCGAAACCTTTTGGTCGAACTATTATTTTGCCACAAGAAGCTAAAGAGTTTTTAGCTGCACAAAAAATTGCTCAGTTTCATGGTATTGGACCTAAAACGCAAGCAAAATTAGCTGAAATGGGTGTCTACACGGGACGTGGGTTGCAAAAAATGCATGTTCGTGATTTAATAAAACATTTCAACCGCATGGGCTATTTAATGGCAGAACATGCAAATGGCATTGACTTGTCGCGGGTGATTCCTGATGATGAGCGTAATCGCAAGTCTATTGGGATTGAACGCTCGTATGAACCAAGTGTATACAGTGAGCAGACTGCTCTTACGAATCTGCGCAACTATGTTAACGATTTAGCTGACAAGTTGATTGAACGCAATTTTTATGCCAATACGGTTGTCTTAAAAATTCGCAACAGTGATTTTAAGACTGTTACGAAAAGGCGCAAGCTCGAACATGCTACTAATAATCCATTAGAATTATATGATGCAGCTAAAGATCTTTTTGAGCCCATTTCTAGCTCGTTTTTAAATGATGGTATAAGGCTTTTAGGAATAACGGCTACAGATTTTACAGAGGCTGATTATGAAAACATGGACTTAGAATTATTTTCTCAGTGAGAAAATAATTTGTTAAAGTAAAACCCGCAAAAATTAAGAAGGAGAATAGATATGAGTACTTTTACCGAAATATACCAAAAAATTACACAATATGACACGATTATATTGCATCGCCATACTAGTCCTGACCCTGATGCACTTGGCTCTCAGGCGGGACTTGCCCGTTCCTTAAAGCTGCAGTTTCCAAGTAAGAAAATTTTGTGTGCTGGAGAAAATGATGAAGGTGATCTGGCATGGATCAATCATATGGACCAGGTGACTGAAGAGGATTATCAGGGTGCTTTAGTAATCACAACTGATACGGGAAATACAGCCCGCATTTCTAACAAACTATATAATAAGGGTGATTTTTTGATCAAAATTGACCATCATCCGGATGTTGAACCATATGCGAATATGAGTTATGTTGACGATCACGCTCCTGCTGCTTCACAGATTATTGCTGATTTTATTATTACTGAAAAAATGCCACTGACTGCGGAAGTGGCTTATCCGCTTTATGCTGGTATAGTTGGTGATACAGGCAGATTTATGTACCCTGAAACAACTGACCACACTTTTAAAATAGCTGCTAAATTAGCAGCAACTGGAATTAATATTAATGAAATTGCTCGCAACATTAGTGACGTTACCTTTGAACAAGCAAAGTTACAGGCCGTAGTTTTGGAATATATGAAGGTTGACCCGAGTGGTGCAGCCTATGCTGTTTTATCCCAAAATACTCTGCATAAATTAGGTGTAAATTCGGACCAAGCTTCATGCACGGTTTCTACGCCTGGAAGAATTAAGGATATCATTGCCTGGAATGTTTTTGTGGAAAAGCCTGATGGTACTTATCGGGTTCATTATCGTTCAAAGGGTCCAGTAATTAACGAACTTGCAGCCAAACATGATGGTGGTGGCCACGCATTGGCAAGTGGAGCTAATGCCAAAGATATAGCTGAAGTGAAGCAAATATTTGCGGAATTAGTTCAAGTAACCAAGGAATATCAAGAGGAACATGAATAACATTTTTGAAAATGAAAAATTAAATCCAGCACTAAGACAAGGTTTGAGAAAAATAAACTTTATTAAACCGACTGACGTGCAAGAAAAAGTAATACCTGTTTTACTGGCACACAAAAATGCTGTAGTACAGGCAGTTACGGGGTCGGGTAAAACTCATGCCTTTTTAATTCCTGTAATGAATGAAATTGATGAAAAGCTGCAGTTTCCACAGGCAATTTTGACTACTCCTAGTAGAGAACTGGCTCAGCAGCTTTATCAAGTGACTCGTCAGTTAAGGGATGCCGCCGGGTTAAATATTTCGGTTGCCCAATTGGCAGGGGGCACAGATCGGGAACGCCAACTTGAAAAAATAGGTAAGCATAAACCACAAATTGTAATAGCTACTCCTGGAAGGCTTCATGATTTTGTTGCCAAAAAGCTTTTACCATTAGACTATGTTACAAATTTTGTCGTTGATGAAGCTGACATGACTTTGGATATGGGTTTCTTGGATGAAATTGATTTTATTGCGCAGAGATTACCTCAAAATTGTGTTTTCACAGCTTTTTCTGCCACAATTCCTGTTAAACTGGCTAACTTTTTACGCAAGTATATGGCTAAACCAGAAACGATTATTATAGATAATCCCACTGTTATTTCGCCAACAGTAAAAAATGATTTACTTGATGTTGGATCAAAAAATCGAATGAAAATACTGTATCAGTTATTAACAATTGGCCAGCCTTATTTAGCACTTATTTTTGCTAATACCAAGCAAACGGTAGATGAATTAACTGAGTTTCTCATTAAACAAGGGTTAAGAGTTGCTAAAATTCATGGTGGCATTACTGAACGTGAACGAAAAAGAACCATGCGGGAAGTAGAAGCGGGACAATTTCAATATGTCGTGGCAACTGACTTGGCCGCACGTGGAATTGATATTGCAGGCGTCAGTTTAGTTATTAATTACGAAATTCCCCGTGAAATAGAATTCGTAATTCATCGTATTGGCCGAACTGGTCGCAACGGCATGAGTGGTCATGCTGTTACTCTAATTCGTGAAGAAGAAATGGATCAGATTTTTAAATTAGAAAATATTGGAGTTCATTTCGATTTTGTGGAATTAAAAAATGGGGCTCTAGTACCGCGTAAACATTATCATAGCCGTAAAACAAGGCAGTCGTCTTCTCAAAGTCTTGATAATAAGATGCGTGGCATGGTGAAGAAAGCTCAAAAGAAACGTAAACCTGGTTATAAGAAAAAGATTAAGCGTGCTATCCAACTAGATAAAGCGCAAAAGAATAAAATTGAGCAACGTAGTAAAATTCGTAAGGCAAAGCGCCAAAGAAAAATGAAGCGTAACAATCAATCTTAGTATTAATATAACTACATTTAGTTTGATTCAAATGATTACCACAAACGACTAATTTCTGGTTTTAATCCAAATTAGTCGTTTTATTTTACTTTGCAAAATGCAAAAGTTGGATTTTGTTTTAATAATATTGTTAGTCTTTAAAAATAACGCCATTATTTTCAAAGAAAGTATTGTTTGTCTTAAACATTATTGCTATACTTATGACACTATAAGCAGGAGCGATGAAAAATGAAATTGACAAAAACTGAGCAAGTTCTTGTTTTAGAACTATCAAGATACAGCGTAGAAAAGTATACTGTTACTAAATTTTGTCAGAAATTAGACATTAACCGTGGCGCTTTTTATAGAAGATATAGTAATATTTGTGATTTATTTACTTCAGTTTTAACTTTGCAAACTAGACGAGCCTTACGTAGTGTGGGCGATGAATCAATGGATCGAATGTTTTATCGCATGTTGAAAAAAATTGAAGCAAATAAGACCTTTTATGGCAATTTGCATAGAATTGCCAAGGATCCGCCATTATTTTACCGCGTGTTAAGAAAAGAATATGCTTTGGCCATAGAGAATTACATGCGACCTAGAGGGCCGTTTTCAGTGCGCAAAGTTGAACTGGTAGCAAATGGAATTTACGCTATTATATTCAATTGGGTTGTTGACGAATGCAGGCACGATATTAGGGATGTTTATCAAAGTATTCACTTGTTACTGACGCATATAGAGCAAACTATCAGACGGGCTGAATAAAGCATCTTTTGCTAGTGATTTACTGATAATAATATTTTTTTGCAAAAAAGACTTGCAAAACGGGAAAATAATTGCTAGTATTAATAACTGTCGTCGGGCAATGAGCCGCAAGGCGGGAGCACGAAGGCAGCGTTAAAAAAATCGAGCAAAAGCAGTTGACAAAAGTCAGATGTTTTAGTAAGATAATAAACGCTGTCCGGTAAGACGGCAAAACGAGTCAGAAAAAAGTGCTTGACAAAAGCAGATGAATCTGGCAAAATAAAAAAGCTGCTTTAGAGCAGCAGGTAGTACCTTGAAAACTGAACAATGTTTTCGCAAAAATGTGCGGGTTATCAAGAACCCAAAACAAAAGAGCGAAGTCAATTTCGCAAG